>JANPIN010000045.1:0-64035 GCA_031425035.1 Saprospirales bacterium
CGCCGTTCCTGTTTAGTCATCCCGAATTTTGCTTTCTGAAACCTCGGAGAGGTTCAACCTTTGTAGCCTATATATTATAACATTAGCCGCCAGACCTCGGAGAGGTCAAACCGTCAACATCGCGGTGCAAACTATGGGTACACGTTCGACCTCTCCGAGGTCGGGTGTGTTCTTTGATGCTAATTCTACAAACGTTGAGCCTCTCCGAGGCCTTTTGCCAGTACAAAATTCGGGATAACTCATATTGAAACAAAAACGGCGCGTTCAGATCTTTTGATCCGAACGCGCCGTTCCTATTTACCCGGCAACCCTTATTTTTTCCGGGCTGCCTGGACCAGGAAATAGGCCAGCGCGGCAAAAAACGCTACTCCTAACAGCGAATAACCCGCTTCTCCCAGCGAGCCGGTGAACCAGGAAGTGAGGTTTACTTTTTCCAGGCTGGCGGCCACGCCTTCATTGACCGACAACAGCGCCACGACTACCCCGGCCAGCGCGCCTCCCGCCACCAGACCGGTCGCAAACAGGCTGCCTTTCCCGAGATCAGCGTCTTCCGCTTCTTCTCCCTTACGGCGGGCCATCCAGTCGGTTAGTCCACGCAGCGCCCCACCGGCGTAAATCGGCAGCGTCGTGGAAAGCGGCAGGTACAAACCCACGGCAAACGACAGCGACTTCACGCCGCAGAGTTCCATGGTAATAGCTACAAAAAGGCCCACCAGCACAAATTGCCAGTCCAGGTTAAAAGACAACAGCCCTTTGATCAGTGTGGCCATCAACGTTGCCTGCGGGGCATTGTATTTTTCCCCAATGGCGTGCTGAATGCCCTGGTCGAGCATGGCCTGCGTAGGCGTATCCAGAATTTTGACGGTAAAACCGATGACGATCGTGCTCACGATGACGCCGATAAATAAGGCTAACTGCTGGTAACGCGGCGTAGCGCCCACGATATAACCCGTTTTCAGGTCCTGCGACGTCGCGCCCGCATTAGCCGCCGCAATACAGATCATACTGCCGACCACCAGCGCCATGGGTTCGTAGGTCTTGCCCGTCCAGCCCACGCCGATGAACACCAGCGCCGTACCCATGATGGTGGCGATGGTCATGCCGGAAATCGGGTTGTTGGAAGATCCGATGATGCCGACAATACGACTGCTGACGGTGACGAAAAAGAAGCCGAAGACAATGACCAGTACACCGATCAGGATTTTACTCAGAAAACTATCCCCCGGAATATTGGGCAGCAGGGCCATCAGCAGCACCAGCGCCAGGCAACCCAGGCCCACGATTTTGAGCGACAGGTCGTTTTCCGTACGGGCCACGGCGACCGACGTATCACGGTTACGCATATCGGCCAAACTCTCGCGGAAAGAAGAAATAATGGTCGGCAACGTTTTAAACAGCGTAATGAAACCGGCGCCGGCCACCGCGCCGGCGCCGATCTGCCGCACGTAAGCGCGGTAAACCGCTTCGGAAAGTTCGCTGAAACTGCGGGTGGCGGGATCCCAGCCAAACCGCGCGCTGATCACCACCGGGTCCATCAGACCCAGTTTCGCGAGCTGCGCAGCAATGGTTTCGGCCGGCACCAGCGTCGCCAGCAGCGGAATCAGGGCGAGCCAGGCCAGCACGCCGCCGGCCACCAGCACCCCGGCAATACGCGGCCCGATGATGTAGCCGACGCCCAGATATTCCGGCGTGATCTCGCCGCTGACCACCGCTGCCGGCAAATATTTATTGGCTGCCGCCGTGGCCCATTTCGGTACCTCGGCAATGACGTGTAACACCTTTTGCAGCACTGCATACGCGAAAGCGAAACCCAGGCCCTGATAAGCGGTTTTGGCAAAATCGCCGCCTTTTTCTCCGGCGATCAGCACCTGCGCGCAGGCCGTGCCTTCGGGATAGGGGAGGGTAGCGTGTTCTTTCACGATGAGCGAACGGCGCAGCGGGATCATCATCAGCACGCCGAGAATACCGCCGAAAATGGCCAGCATCAGGATGGTCCAGTAGTTGAAATAGCCCTTGCCGATGCCATCACTGAGGAACAGGAAGGCCGGCAGCGTAAACACCACCCCGGCGGCCACGGATTCGCCCGCCGAACCGGTGGTTTGAATAATGTTGTTCTCTAAAATAGTGGTGCGCAGGAACTTGCGGCCCAGCGAAATAGCCAGTACGGCAATGGGGATGGAGGCCGAAACAGTGAGACCGGCCTTCAACGCCAGATACACCGTGGAAGCGCCGAAAATAATGCCGAACAGGGCGCCCAGCACCACCGCCCGGACGGTGAATTCTTTGACCGAGGTGTCGCTCGCCGGGATGTAAGGTTTAAATTCAGGTAGATCTGGTTGTTTCATAGTGTGGCTAATCGATTGGAAGATGGATAAATGGCCCGGGGCGGACTGCGGCGAAAGGTAGAAAAATTGACCTGCGAAATAGAAAATTTTGGGAAACGGAATTTTGGGAGTTGGGAGGGTTGTTTTGCGCGGCACCTGGGGGCCCAGGCTAATCAACCAAACACAGGTGACCTCTCGAAACAGCTCCATCCAGGCCTAAGCTGTACCACAGATCCCGCTGTTCCGAGATTTCACCCCTCCTGAAAAAGTCGGGATCTACCTCTCCACGTGGAGAGCGCGGCCCGCTGCATAAACCGAGGTCCTGGCCGGAACGCATTCTGCCAAATCCACAATCAACAAAATATTTTACCTGTAAGTAACTTGTAGCCCAACCTAAATCCTGGGCAATGAGTCTTATAAGCATGCAAACAAACTGTTTCCCGCGCAGCGGCCTTTGCACGTTCACTATCTTTTTATTATTCAACTTTCAAACCTTATGTTAGACCTAACATCCAATCGTATTTCACACGTCATGAGTGAAGAAGAATTTGCGGCAGCGAAAGCCGACCTGCGAAAAGTAGCCGCCCAACTAAACTTTCTGGTCAAGCTGACGCCGACGGAATCAACTACCTTATATCGACTCAGTGACGCAGACAAAATGTTTGTCCGTAACTGTATGACGGAAATAGAAAACATCAGCGATATTATTCCGGCCTATTTGAAGCCGGAAGAGATCGTCAAGGACCTGACCTGCGGCGAACAACTGCTGGAACTGGAAAATGTGCTGGCGGATATGCTGGAAAATGTGCGCACAAATCGCCGGCTGGCCAATACGGAAGCCTATAACGGCGCCTCCATCTTGTATCGCCTGGTCGGTGCAGCCGCCCGTTCAGGCTCAGCGGCGGCCGTGGCTGTTCAAAACCGCATGCAGACCTATCACAGCAATAAGAGAAAAGGGGGGCGGATGTCGATGGCTAAAGCGGCCAAAAATAATGATGCCGGGGTAAACTAGTCCTGATTAATCCGAGTGCGGGCAACTGTAGCCGCGAAAGAGCCAAGCGCTTTTTCGCGGCTTTTTTCATCATTTTTGGCTCTTTAGACGGATCGGGTTGATTTGAAATCGGATCGGGTTGATTTGAAATCGATTCGATCCGTGATAAAATCGATTCGCAGGAATTGTGCCGACGGTTAGGAAGGACTTGGTCAAGGCGCAACACACCCTGCTTACGGCTCAAAGGGTTCCGGTCCCGCGTGCACATTCCATTATGAGGCGCCCAACAAATAACTAATTGGAAAAGAACCATACGTTGAACAAAATGTGTTAGAAAGGGCGTAATAACAAACACGAGCCGCCGCTATTTTCCATATTTTTGCACTCAAAGGATTATTCCATGGCGCTCCAGGACAAATATATTAACCCGTTTACGGATTTTGGTTTCAAAAAACTGTTTGGCTCTGAGCCAAACAAAGACTTGTTGATTGATTTTTTGAACCAGGTGTTGCCCGGTAAACACAAAATCAAAGACCTCAGCTATACACGAACGGAGCAACTCGGCAATACGGAAACAGACCGCAAAGCCATCTTCGACCTATACTGCATCGGCGAAAACGGTGAGCGGTTCATCGTGGAAATGCAGAAAGCCAAACAGAATTATTTCAAAGACCGGAGTGTATACTATTCCTCTTTCCCCATTCAGGAACAGGCCAAGAAAGGTGACTGGAATTACCAATTGGCTGCCGTATACATGGTAGGAATACTCGATTTTACATTTTCGGAAGACATGCCAGAACGAGACGTTCGGCATGAGGTTCAATTAAAAGACCATAACTGTCGGGTCTTTTATGACAAATTGACTTTCATCTACTTAGAGATGCCGAATTTCAGCAAGACGGAAGCAGAACTTGAAAACAACTTTGATCAATGGATGTATGTGCTGCAACAACTTCCTTATCTGCAAAATCGCCCACAGGCGCTACAGGATCGTATATTTCAAAAGTTGTTCGAGGCTGCTGAAATTGCCAAATTCACGCCGGATGAAAAAAATAAATATGAAGAGAGTTTAAAGTACTACCGCGATTTGAAAAACGTGGTGGACACCTCGTTTGACGAAGGCAAAGCAGAAGGCAAGGAAGAACGTAATTTTGAAATCGCCCGTCAAATGAAATCCGCAGGAGAACCTATTGAAAAAATCATTCAGTTTACCGGTCTCACGGCGGAGGAAATAGAAAACAAACTATAAATTATCAAATAGGGAACAGAAACCCAGATTTCTATTAAAGTACGGTTGGCTCTTTTTAGGGCTCGTCCTTTTACTGGTGTTTTTCGGTATAGTTTTGAAACTTATGTCCTATCAAATGGCCGCCGAGTTTATAATTGCCGGATACTTACTTGGCATCGGTGGATTGTTTGTGCTGGTGCTTTCCAGGATTGTGCCCCTCTTCAAAGGAAGATAAAGAGCTCATATACCCTGCCTATCATGCTTCCTACAGTGCCGACACGTCGGCAGCGCCCCCAGTGCGAAGCTTCCCCTCAAAGGTTTAGTAAACGTCGCTCCAAAGCCGGATGCCACTGAACATACCCTTCGTCCTTCTTTTGCGACCCATCTGCTCGAAAAAGGGGTTGATCTGCGCTATATCCAGGAACTGCTTGGTGATGAAAGCAGCAAAACCACCGAAATATGTACCCACATCACCCAAAAAAGGCTGGGACCGAATTCAAAGTCCGATAGATGGGTTGCCCATATAAGCGACAAGCAAAAATATTTTGGTGAAAAATTTATTTTGAAAAAATGGTAGACCATTTGCGTGGCCTCGTTTACCTTGCCTAAGGTTTTAAACCGCCAGCCACGATGAAACAAGCCCTATATGTACGTCAGGCCCTCGTCTGCTCCCCCCATTGGGAGTAGGCGAGAGCCTTGCGCGTATAACTGGCATACACGCATTGCGGGATAAGTGAATAAAATGGGGGTAAGACGCAATGCGGGATAACTACTATTTTGAGAGGGTAAGACGCAATGCGGGAGTGGAAGAGTTCTGTGAAATAATAAAAACAAAAAAAATGAAACCATTATTTGATACAACAAGAAAAAAAATAGGAATAATTTTACTCACTCTAACCCTAATATCTGATATTACGTTCCTCCTCAAAGGAGATAAAGTTTTTAGCAATAATTCAAATCAAACTCAGGTACTTTATTATATTATTGGCTTCAATTTAACACTTCAAACGCTTATTTTTGTCCATATTGCTTTTCCATCTTTTATTCAAGAAAATAAAAATTGGTTAAAAGAAAACAAAGTCTCTTTTTTCATTTACTCAGCATTGGTAGCGGGGTGCTTTTTACTATTTATCGATTACAAGAGTAAGAATTTGGAAAGTTACGAATTTTGGAATAATGTTCTTGTGGAAGCGCATGGAATGTTTTTTGATATAATTCTATTTGGAATTATTTTGACGATTTATGAACGATTTAATGATAGGTACAATGAAATCAGAAGATTAAGTGATGAAATAGATGACTTTAGGTATTGGAAATCAGATGAAGCAAAATTTAGAATAAGAGGCAATTTGTATCGATTAAATAAGGCCAGGGTAACAAACCTTGATTTGGCTTTCATTGATTTAAGTAAAATAGAATTAAGAAAAATTAATCTAAGTAAGGCTACCTGTTGCGAAACTGATTTTTCTAATTCAAATATGGAAAACTCGGAATTCAGCAACATTGAATGCTCCCTTACTAAATTTAATGGAAAGGACACTTGTCTGCTCAATGCAAATTTTAAGAATTCAACATTTCAAAACACAGAATTTATTGAAGCATATTTAGTTAATGCTGATTTCACAGAGGCCCATCTTTCAAATATAAATTTCGGCAAAGCGAATTTGCGAGGTGTAAATTTTCAAAACGTATATTTATACAAGCCAAACTTTGAAGGCGCAGAGGTTAGTTCTGATTTTTTTGAAAAAAATCCACTTTGGAATATTAACGGATATTCTATTCGAGAAGATTACAGGATTGTAAAAATTCCAGAAAGTGGTCAGGCAGACAATTTTCGATACTTCTTGAAAAAAGCAACTTAAAACTCACAGAACTAACGCTTCCCTGCCAACCGCTTGCTAAACGCTGCGGTTTGGCAGGGAAGCAAACGTTCACTGTAACTGAAAAATTCTAAAAATATAAAATGATAACAGTTGTTGATAATAGCAGAGAGGTCAATAGTCTTCAAAAAAGATTGACAGATATATTCAAAAGCAATGAGCCAGAGTATATAAATGCACTTATTGGCTATCAGGGAGGAGCGGCCGAAACAGTTTTTTTATATTTTGCTAAATATAATTTTTGGACTGCCTACATGAGAGGTGATGTAAAGCACTGGAATGGCTTCGGTATTGGAAGGCCAAAAGAAGGTAGAGTAAATTCAATTGTGTGCGAGATAAACTTCCCATACGAAGGTATCAACCGAAGAATAGCCGGGGCGTTTGGAAAAGAAAATGATGAAATAGTTTTGCTCCACAGAGGCAAAATTGGTGGAGGGAGAAAAGGGATTGGAAAGAGCCTGTTTATAGATAATTATCGTGGAAAATTCATTCCGGTTTCAGACGGTGATGTTGAAAACAACCTTGCATTGGTAGGTAATTTCAACTCAAGAAATGTAATAAATCAAATCGAGCTTTTTGTCAAAGAAGTTGAAAGGATTAAAAATTTAGATGAAAATAGCATTGAGGTTTCAGATGACGGCGACGAAATTGAATCGCCTGTGCTCAATTTTGAATTTATAGAAGAGGGATTTGGTAAAAGAAAGTATTCAAGGAAAGATGAAGTTGAAGCCGAAAGTAATCATGGAATAATAATAAATACCCTTGCAGAATTGCTAAAAAATAAAGGGTTTGAAGTTGGAAATGATAGAAAGAGAGACCTGTTTACGATAAAAAATAATAGTATTGATAAAATTTTTGAAGCAAAAACAGATTTATCAAATAGCAGCATTTATTCAGCGGTCGGCCAAGTTTTGATGTACTCGATTGAAAAAGGACTGGAAGAAAATAGGAAAATATTGGTTTTGCCTGAAAAACTAAAAGCCTCTGCCGAGAAAATCATCTCGAAGTTGGGGTTAGAAATTTTATACTATTCTTTTGAAGAGGATGCCGTGACTTTCATTGCGATTGATAAATTCTTGCAGGAAAAGTAATGCTCGAAAACGAATAAATATAAAAAATACAGTGAACTCTGCATGGTCTCACATAGCCGACTAAACGCGGCCACGTAGCCCATGCTCACGTTGAATGCCATTAGAACCAATAATTATAACCATGTATTTGTCCGAAGTAAAAATCAAAGGATATAAAGTGTTCAATGCTGAGTTCACGGTCAAGATAAATAATGGTTTGACAGTACTCATCGGAGAAAATGGTTGCGGTAAAACCGCAATCATTGATTCCATTAGACTTTTGTTAGATGAAGATGAATTTGGTAGAATCGGAATCTCCGAATCACACTTTCACAGACCAATTGACAAGTCAGCCAGAGAAGGAGGTGCAGAGAGTATTGAAGTTAAGGGAACTTTCTCTGCACTAAATGAAACTGAACAAATTGCATATCTCCCTTGGTTAGATGCAACTGACAGTACCAAAGCTTATCTCAATAAAAAGATTGATAACAGGCTAAACAACAGGGGAAGATTTGACCACACAACTTGGGGAGGCGAATCAGTTGTTGGCGTTTTTGAATGGGAGCTCGTAACTGCAATAAGTTGCATTTACCTACCTCCTTTAAGAGATGCTGATAGTAAATTAGAAGCATATCGGGGTTCGAGACTTTCAAGGCTTTTTAGAAAAGATAAGCCGAAAAAGGGAGAACCAAAACATAAAATTGAAGAGGAGTTTGAACTCTTTAATACAAAACTCCTTGACAATCCAACAATCTTAGCCGTGAACACGGCAATCAAAAAATATCTGAAAGAAAGTTTAGGAACTGTTTTAGGACAAGACGCTATAATACAATTTGCAGAAGTCAATTTTGATAGAATTGTAGAAAGACTTAGGCTGTTGTTTTATCCAAAAATAGATGCTTCAACTAAATCTGAATTCTTTAGGGATATTTCAGAAAATAGTTTGGGCTATAATAATATTCTCTACTTAGCTACGGTTTTAGCAGAGTTGGATGGTTTAGAAAAGGAAAACACAAAACACAAGATTCTTCTAATTGAAGAGCCCGAAGCTCATTTACATCCTCAATTACAAATTAAACTTCTACAATACCTACAACAGCAATCCAAAGAAAATGGAATTCAAATTATAGTTACAACGCACTCTGCTACAATAACCGCATCATGCGGTTTAGGTTCACTAAATGTTTTGACAATTAAAGAAGGAAGCAATCCTACTTCTTCTCTGATAGCAGATTACAAATTGAATCCTGAAAGTTTGTTTTTTCTTGAACGCTGGCTTGACATTACAAAATCAACTTTGTTTTTTGCAAAGGGAATTCTATTTGTTGAAGGTATTGCAGAAGCATTAGTGGTGAAGGAACTTGCAAAAAGAGTTATTGAAAATCATGTTGACAAGGAAGAAAATTCTCCAAAAACTTTAGAAGATTTTGGAGTTTCGATAATCAATTTGAACGGCATTTATTTCAAGCATTTTATGCAATTGTTTCAAGGATATAAATTGGATAAGGACAGCAAGCCAATTGAATCTATTGTCTCAATTCCTATTCGGTGTGCTGGTATTACAGACTGCGACCCACAAAAGGTAGGTGAAACCAAACCTACCCCAACCAGTCCATGTAAGTGCGGAAATGCTCACAGCGCGGATTATGCAGCAGAATTATTGTTGCACAAATCAGATTATTGCAGAATATTTACAAATTTGAAAACATTCGAGTATGATTTAGGTATGGAAAAAAACAATCTTCAAACTCTTTATAAAGTAATTTTTGAAGGTTATACCAACATGGTTGCAGGAGCGAGGGATGCTGAAGACAAATCAAAAAAAGATTGGAATGCAGCAGGTATAGATGATAAAGCAGAGGAATGTTTTAAACCTCTCTCTCTTATAGAAGAGTCAAAGGGTGAGTTTGCTCAAAAATTATCTTACAAATTAGCAACAGAAACAGGAATTGAGTTTTCTGTTCCAAAGTATATTGAGGATGCAATCTTATGGGTAACGAACATAAAACCAAAGACATCCAATGCCTGAATTGTCAATTGAAGAAAAACTTGCTTTGGTAAAAACAAGGCTTAGTTCCTTAGACAGAAATCTAAGCGAAGAACAGCTTGATTTTATTTTACATCCTATTGACACCGCATGTTATTTGAAGGCCTGTCCAGGAAGCGGAAAAACTGAAGTAGTTGGAATAAAAGCTGCATACGAAATTGCCGAATGGAAAAGAAAGTTTGTAGGGATTGCAGTACTTAGTTTTACCAAGAACGCTGCAAAGGAAATTGCAGACAGGGTTAAAAAATTTGGCGGGGCAAATGCTGCACAGCATCCTCACTTTATTGGAACAATAGACTCTTGGCTCCATGGCTATGTATTACATCCTTTTGCACACAAATCAACAGGTTATAAGGGTAAAGATTCTGATAAAAGTTATCGACTTGTTGACAGTGAAGAACAATACGATTTTTTATCTTCCTTCAAAACAGTTTTTTCACTGAGCCCCTATAAAGATGCTTGGGTTAATGACTATTATTTTGAATGCACAAGTTCAGTAGAATTACAATCTCAAAGCCGATATCTAGATTTAACATCCGTATCCGTTCAACACAAAAAAGCACTGCAAGAGAATAAATCGAAATTTCTTAAAGCCGGTTTAGCAACTTATGCAGATGCGGAATTTTTATGTTACTACCTCCTAAAAAACACACCAAACATTTTAGAGAATATTGTAAAGCGTTTTCCAATTATTGTGATTGACGAATGCCAAGACTTATCAAATAACCAACTTGAAATCCTAAAACTTTTAAATCAAAAAGGTGCTGTCATACATTTTATAGGCGATAATAACCAATCCATTTATGAATTCAAGAAAGTTTATGTTGAAAAAATTAGTGCTTTCATTACAGAAAATAATTTGTCAGAAAGATTGTTGACAAAAAATTTCAGAAGTAATCAAAAAATTGTCAATGTTTCAATCGCGCTTGAAAAATTTAACACGGGAACTACGCCTATTCCAGTTGTCGGTAATGAAGTAGAAAGAGCAACTAAGAGTTGCATTCTGTGGGAATATACAGCCGATGAATTTTCACAACTACCTCAAAAATTTATTGACCATTTAAACCTGATTAACTCAAATATTCAAAAACCCGAATCAAAAATTGAAATAAGCAGAAGTGGAATACTTGCTAGAGCACATGCAACACTTTCTGGCTTTCGTAGCCATCCAAATTCAGGCTTGTCCAAAATTGAATTGTTTGCAAATGGTTTAAACTGTTGGGCTAATAATCCAAGGACATGCAAGGACATGCAGAATGCTTTGCAGCAAATTGGTAAGTCTATTTCTATGCTTGCATATGAAGGCGCCGGAAATCATCAACACCAATATTGCCCAGATGCTTACAATCAAATTGAATGGAGAATCCTACTTAGCGACTTAATTGTAAAGGCGACAAATACTACAGAAGGCGTTTACCCTTTTGCAAGTTTAACATGGTCACAGTGGGTTGCTAAACTGAAAGTATTATTAGAAAACTATTGGACTAACTTTCGCTCACCAACAAATGACTGGGATTCTGTAAAAGCAAAATTTAAATCCCCTAATGGCTTTGCTAATAACCTTGTCATTGATACAATCAAGGCAAGTCAAAACACTTATTCTGAAAAAATTAGAATGACTACCTTTCACGATGTTAAAGGAGAAACTCTTGATGCTGTGTTAGTAGTTTCGGCCAAAGACAAAAAAAGCAAAGGCGGACATTTTGAACAATGGTTGAGCCAAGAAGCTGGCGAGAAAGAATTTGTAAGATTTGCTTATGTAGCGAGTTCAAGACCTAAACATTTGCTAATTTGGGCTATTCCTAAACAAGGAAATAATACAAACATTCAAAAAATCCTACAATTAGGGTTTGAAATTGAATAATAAAGGCATTCAACTCTGCACCACCTATTATAGCCGTTAAACACGGCTACGTCGGCGGTGCTCCCATTGTGTGCAAGTAGAAGGGAAAATAACTTTGTAACAATCACTTTAAATAAAACAGGACTTATATGAAATCAAAAGTTGTATTAAATCTGACAGTCATTTTGATCTGCACGTTTCTAATGATATCATGCAATAGATCAGCATCTTCAAAGCAAAACGCTTCATTAAAACCATTTAAAATTAAAATTGAGAAAAATGAGGAAGAAATTAAACTTCAGTGTCTGAATGGATGTAGATGGAAAGAATTGACTTTTACGAAAAATAATTATCAACCTCAAGCCATAAATGAATTCGGAATGGTTGAGCCTGGCAAAGAAAAATCTACTGACTCAGGTAATAATCTTGCCAGTTTTTTATTCACAGTAACCAAAACACAAGATGGCATTGAATTGGTTGGTAAAAAAGGTACTGCATGGAAAGAACTGCAATTTGGATTGCCGAACTTCAAGACTCAACTAATTGACCAAATGGGAATGACAAAATAAACCTACACACAACTCTGCGTGGCTGCCAACCGCCCGCTAAGCGCGGCGGTTTGACAGGGAAGCAAACGTTCCCTGCCAACTAAAAAAACAAAAAAAGTAACTACTTAGGTCGTTACACGGCATTTATTGAATTTTTCTTTATCCCGTATAGCTGTACAGGATGGTTTTTCGGCGCCTTACCAGCTGGCCATTTGTCTGGTGTATATTCCGGAGTGAGGAAGAACCAGACCAAATCGGAACGAGGGGGTCAAAGCTTCCGGAATATACACCAACGCAGGCGGCGGTGTGCGGGAGTGCCCTCGTTGGGGTCAATCAGGTCAAAAAAATGTATGATCTAAATTTGACTTGATATTTGTTGGTATTTGCCAGTTTAGTATCTTTGATGCGATCAAACGATGGCATCATGATTCATAAATACTACGAAGGAACTCCCCAAATAATCAATTTGTCAATTGAGGTTGGTAGATTGTTAGGCATTGTAGATGCCACACATCTTAGGAAGCCGCAAACTGAACTTAGGAAAAAAAATAAGGTAAAAACCATCCGTGCGTCATTGGCGATAGAAGGAAATACTTTGAGCGAAGATCAGATTACGGCAATCATTGAAAATAAACGTGTAATCGGCCCGTCTAAGGATATCAAAGAGGTGGAGAATGCAATTCAGGCATACGATAACCTTTCAAACTTTGATGCTTTCTCGAAGGAATCTTATTTGGAGGCGCACAGATTGTTCATGTTAGGTCTGGTGGATATGCCAGGCCAGTTCAGGACTGGCTCCGTCGGAGTGATACAAGGAGACAGGATAGCGCATTTGGCCCCCCCGGGATGGAATGTCGATAATTTGATGACAAACTTGTTCAGATATCTCCAAGAAGGGGAGGATAACCTGATCATCAAGAGTTGCGTGTTCCACTATGAAATGGAGTTTATTCATCCTTTTATGGATGGGAATGGAAGGATGGGGCGATTGTGGCAGACGGTGATATTAATGAATGTAAATCCCGTCTTTGCGTATTTGCCAGTTGAACAAGAGATAAAAAAGAGTCAGGAAGAATATTATAATGTGTTGAGTCAGTGCGACAAGGAAGGACTATCCACAAAATTTGTTGAATACTTATTGGGTAATATAAAGTTGAGTTTAGCTGAATTAGTAGACATTCAAAGGGTGAATTTCACGGATACTGAGCGGCTAAGTTATTTTCTGGAGCAAATTGATATAGGCGAATTCACTAGGAAAGACTATCTAAAGATGTTTCCTAAAATCTCGACAGCAACAGCAACAAGGGATTTAAGAAAAGGCGTCGATGAGGGGTTACTAACCAGAAAAGGAATTGACCGAGTTGCTAAATATCAAAAAAAATAGTAACTACTTAGGTCGCTCCACGGCATTTATTGAATTTTTCTTTATCCCATCCAGCTGCCAGGCATTTTCAAATTTGCTCACTGGTGGTGCTCCTTTCGCTGGATTGGCCCAAAAACGTGAAAAACTACCAGGAAACATCTTTCCAGCCTGGTCATTTTATTGGTTGTCGGTGTACTGGTTTATGTATATTCCGGAGTGTCTGGTTCTTCGTCACTTTTGGTGGTGCCGGCCTTGTGCAGACCAACATTCGGCCCCAATCATTGCAAACTGCTGATGCACAGACGCTTAAATTAGAAGGGACAGTCGCTCAAATTTTGGCACCATCAAAAGTGAGGAAGAACCAGACCAAATCGGAACGAGGGGGTCAGACACTCCGGAATATACAAAATACCGCTTCTTTGAAAAATCTGCCCACGGTGAGGAAAATACCAAAAAGCGCACAGGTGGAGAAAAAATCCGTATTTTTGGTAAAAATTTGGCATTATGCTATCAAGCAAGAACATAAAAGACGAAATTTCTTCCAATAGATTGCTAATACGTCAACACGGGATTAGCAGGATTGGTTTGTTCGGTTCTTATGCAAGGCAGGAGCAAAAGAACGGAAGTGATATAGATATCCTAGTTGATTTTCAACAGGACAAAGAGACTTTCGATAATTTTATGGGCATTTGTGACTTGTTGGATACTATTTTCAAAGGATACAAAGTAGAGGTAGTGACAATAGGTGGCTTAAGCCCATATATAGGCCCTCACATTTTAAATAGTGTTGAATATGTCCAAATTGCCAATTGAGTACTTACGACATATTTATGACGAGTGTGCGTTTATCAATAGCAGCATAGCGCCAGATATGGCCAAGGATGACTTGATCGATAACGAGGTGCTAAAACGGGCGATAGTTCGCAGTTTAGAAATTATTGGCGAAGCAACTAAAAAGATACCAGCAGATATTAAAGAACAATGGAGTGATGTTCCTTGGCGAAATATTGCTGGAATGAGAGACAAACTCATACACGACTACATTGGGATCAACTATGCAATAGTATGGGATGTAGTCAGGAACAAGATACCCGAAATCACGCCAATTATTGCGCAAATAATTAAGAGCGAATCAAATACTAAGACGTAGGTAACTCTGCGTGCCTGCCAACAGCCGCTAAATGCATCGGTTTGACAGTCACGCCCACGTTCCCTGCCAACTAAAAAAACAAAAAAAGTAACGTGCACCTGCGGTGGTTGACCCGCGAGTGAAAAATCAGTTGTTAAAACCGGGTAAGCGGCCAATGCCCGGCACCTGGATGCGTTCTGGCCATCTAACATGGCCCCCGCAGGTTATTGGCAAAGTAGTTGCCCCTATCGCTGGAGCAAACGGCCAAAACCTTACCTTTGCCATATTCAAACAAACCCTTCCACCAGCCACTCAACCCTTTCCAACCAACCAACCTTACCCTCATCACTCCCACGAGCATGAAAAAACTTCTCCTTTTCTCTTTTTTCGTAATCCTTTTACACCAGTTTGCCGCCGCGCAAGACAAGCATTTTACGCAGTTCTATGCGGCACCCCTCACGTTGAACCCCGCGCTGACCGGCGCTTTCGAGGGGCGTTACCGGGTCAGCATTATTTATCGCGACCAGTGGAAAAAGGTGCTGGACAACCCTTTCAAGACGTTCGCCCTGGCCGCAGATTTGCGTTTTCCCTCCCACAAACGCTCCAACAGTAAGGACGCGGTCGGTTTGGGGCTGTTGTTTTTCAACGATAAAACCGGCGTTATCGATTTCAGCACTACCCAGATCGCCATTTCGCTGGCCTACCACAAGGCACTGGGCTCAGACGAACGCCAGTTCCTGAGTGCGGGCCTGCAGGGCGGACTTACGCAGCGGAACGTGAACTATGCCTCGCTGACTTTCCACGATCAATTTGATGGTTCTACCGGTTACACGATGGGTACCGGCGAAGAGCTACCGCCCAATAACTTTTCCTATACGGACTATAATGCCGGCCTGAATTACATGGCTATGTTTGGACGGACCGGTCGTTTTTACGCCGGGGTAGCGCTGCACCATTTCCTGCAGCCCCGTATTTCCTTTTATGAGAATACCGCCAAGGGCGATAAACTTTACCGCAAGGTATCGGGTCAGGTGTCCGCGAATATTCCGCTCAATCGCAGCGGCCGGGTGAGCCTGGAGCCCCGTTTTCTGGCGGCCGCTCAGGGTCCGCACCTGGAGATCAATGCCGGTACTAACATCCGCGTGGTGCTGAATCAATATGGCGGCAATGCCATCCACTTCGGTACCTGGCTGCGTCCGGTGCGCAACGACGATGGTATTGGTCTGGACGCCGTGGTCGCATTGGTGGGCCTGGAACTGAATAGCATCGTCATCGGCATGAGTTACGACCTGAACCTGCGGGCCTTGAGTTACAATCAGCGGCAGGGCGCTTTCGAACTTTCGATCGCGTATTTGGGGAACTATGATAATGATGAGATCGTTTGCCCGAAATTCTAATATGGGTTTAGCATGGGTGTAGGTGGTTTTAAACTACATTATAATTACATGACTCCACATTATAACATGCAGTGGTTAAACCATGAGTCGTCCCGAATTTTGCTTTCTGAAACCTCGGAGAGGTTAAACGTTTGTAGCCTGTAAATTTTAACATTACCCCCCGACCTCGGAGAGGTCAAACCGTCAACATCGCGGTGCAATCTATGGGTACACGTTCGACCTCTCCGAGGTCTGGCTTGTTCTCTGATGCTTCTGCTACAAACGTTCGGCCTCTCCGAGGCCCTTTTGGTGCGTATAAAATTGACTCATGTTTACTTTTGGGGACATATAAATAGGACGGGGGAAGAAGTGGGTAAATTCTGCTTCATCTGTTGTCCAATCCTGTTTAGTGTGCACGCGTAGGAGGATGGCAGAACGGATGAAACGGATTTAAAAGGATCAAAACGGATTTTATAAACCCTGTGCAGGAATCATGTCGCCCATTTCCACCCTTCACCTTTTCCCACACCTGGACCAACTGCTTCTCCACTTATTAAAATCCCTGTCGCCACCGATTGGCAGCGCCGCAGTGCAGCGCCTTTATGGACGATCAAAGACGTCGCCGCCCACCTGCTGGATGGGAATATGCGCACCTTATCTGCTTCCAGAGACAGATACTTCGGGCCGAAGCCGGAACACATAAATTCCTACCAGGACCTGGTAGACTATTTAAACCGGCTGAATACCGACTGGGTCAGCGCCATGCAGCGCGTCAGCCCCACTTTGCTCCTTGAGTTACTGGAAACTACCGGACAACAGTACCATACCTATTTAACCACCCTCGATCCGGAGGCGCCGGCGGTATTCCCGGTGGCCTGGGCCGGCGAAGAGGTGAGTTCCAACTGGTTTCATATTGCCCGGGAATACACCGAAAAGTGGCATCATCAGCAGCAAATCCGCCTGGTACTTGGGCAGGAAGCCGCCCTGTTTGAGCCTTCTCTGTATTTGCCCTACCTGGAAACTTCCATGCGGGCTTTACCTTACCATTATCGTAATCAGCCGGGAGAAAGCGGGGAAGTCATCAGATTTACCGTACCGGAAGTTGCCGGCGAATGGTGGCTGCACTACACCGGAGAAAAGTGGGAGTTGATAACTTCGATGCAAACATTGCCGGCAACAGAAGTTCTAATTCCGCAGACTATCGCCTGGCGTATTTTCAGCAAAAACATACCAGCCGAAGCAGCCGAAAAGCAGGTGCAAATAAGCGGTAACCAAAAGCTTGGCCGGCATTTCCTGCACATGCTCGCCGTCATGGCCTGATCCCTGCCTCCTGCTTCCTGTCTCCTGACCCCTGCCTCCTGTCCCCTAACTTTTCCATATACCGCTCAAACCCCGCCGCCTCCGCTTTTTTTCCCGAAACAAAGTACTCCACCTGGCCGTCGCCGCTGTCATTCAGATTGCCGCCCAGTTGTTTGCGTAAATTATTGATCGTGCCCACGTTCCCGTCGATGATCTCTACGCCGGGCAGCACTTTTTGCAAAATGGGTTTGAAAAACAGGAAGTGGGTGCAGCCCAGCACGGCGGTCCCGTAGTCCGAGAGTTGCAGCCCGGCCAGTTTAGATTCCAGGTAAGGCCGGATCACGGCTTCGTCGAACTCGAAATTTTCGGCATAACGGACCAGTTCCTGGAGCGGCAGGTAGTCCACCAGTCCGGCGGTATCCACGCGGGCGACCAGGTTTTTGAATTTTTCCTCGCGCAGGGTGAGTTCGGTGGCGAAGACCAGCACCCTTTTCTGCTGGCCGGTTACGGCTGGTTTGACCGCCGGTTCCATGCCGATCACCGGAAAAGGGTAGCGTTCGCGCAGGGCCTCGATAGCCGCGCTGGTACCGGTGTTGCAGGCGACGACCAGGGCCTTCATGCCCTGACCGGCCATGAATTCCACGGCATCGAGCACCAGGCGGCGCACGTCTTCTTTCGAGCGTATACCATAGGGCGCGTGTTCGCTATCGGCAAAATACAAATAGTGTTCGTGCGGTAGCAGATGCATCGCCTCGTGGAGCACCGTCAGGCCGCCAACGCCGGAATCAAAAAAGCCAATCGGCAGGGTAGAAGACATGAATGAAAAATTAACCCACAAATATAAGAACGGTAGCCTGGCTTTCGCCGGACTACCGTCCTTATCAAGAAATGTACTGTTCACTAACGGCCTTTAGTTCGCCGCCAGTTTCGCTTTTACCAAGTTGGTGACGTCCAGCGATTCGTCGGCATACAGGACGACCTGGGTGCTGAGGTCGAATACCATGGAGAAACCATTGGCCTTAGCCACGTCGCTCATGGCGGTATTTACCTTGTCCAGCAGTGGTTTGAACAGCGTTTCGCGTTTCTGGCCAAGTTTTTCATTCACTTCCTGCTCGTATTTCCCAATACTTTCCTGTTCCGCCTGCAGTGCTGCCTGCTGCGTTTCCAGATCTTTCGGCGAAATACTGCCGGCTTCTTTTTTACGCTGCAGTTCGGCGGCTTTATCTTGTAAAGCCTTCACCATGTCCTGTCCTTTTTTGGTCAGTTGGGTTTGAAAAGCCTGCAGTTCGCTGTCGGCCGCCTTCACTTCCGGCAGACCGGAAAGCAGGGCGGAGGAGTTACAATAGCCAAATTTCTGGGCAAAACCCGCCGTCGTTAACGCCATCAGCAATACGAGGGTGAGCACAATAGATTTATTCATTATCAAAAGTTGGAGGATGAATAGTGGAAGGAAGCCGCAAAAATCGCGCTTATTTCAACAATTTTTTGATGTCTTCGGTCTTGTCGTTTTTCTTGTCGGCATATAGCATACCGGAAGCGCTGCCTTTATCAAAAATGAAGTCGTAGCTCTGCGATTCGGCGTACTTCTGAATGGCATTGTAGACTTTATCCTGGATCGGTTTCACGAGTTCTTCGCGTTTTTTAAACAGGGCGCCTTCCGGACCGAATTTCTGGCGTTGCAGTTCGCGCACGTCTTTTTCCTTGACCATAATTTCCTCTTCGCGCTGTTTTTTCATCTCTTCGCTCAGCAGCACTTGTTCCGCCTGGTATTTGCTGTACATACCCTTGATTTTATCCTGTTCCTGGGCAATATCCTGGCGCCATTGGGTCGCGACCTGGTCGAGCTGGGTTTGCGCTTTCGTATAATCCGGCAGGCTTTCCAGTACGGCGGTTACATCTACAAAAGCGATGCGCTGGGCACTGATGAATCCGGTGAAAGCCAGGGCAAGGAGGGCTGTCGAAATGATTTTCTTGATCATGGTTGGTAATAATTGTGGATTGGTTTGAATTGTTCAGCGATGTTGCCGGGGTCTTGGCGGTTCCGCTGACGAACCCGGCAATTAGGCCCAAAAATAGCGCTTCTACGGGCAAAATGCAGTTCTTTGACGCCGTCACCCGCTGCTTGGTTGCCTGGATTTTTTAAAATTTTTTACCAAATGAAAATTAACCCTTTCATTTTCAAAAACTTACTACACCCAGGCGAGTGATTAAACTCGAAGCCTTAACCCCGGCTTAACCCGGTTTTAAACGAATTTAACGGGCCTGGAAGTACAATGTTCATGGTTTGAGCGGGCTGAAATTTGCGCTGCGTCTTACCTTCGCTTCCCAATTGTCCATTTTCAGCCCTTTTACCTCCACCGCTGTTTCAATTTTTCCTGCCCGTGCACCACCACATTAGCCCTGCGCCCCTGACCCTGGAAACCCTCGCCACGGTGCTTACCGAACGCCAGCCCCTGGTTTTGTCCGGTCCGTCGCGCCAGAAAATCCGTCATTGCCGGGAGTTTTTGGAACGTAAAATCGCCGATTCCAGCGAGCTTTTTTACGGCATCAATACCGGTTTCGGTTCCCTCTGCGATATTCGTATTTCGGATGAAGATATTGAGGCCCTCCAGCATAACCTGGTGGTGAGCCATGCCGCCGGTACGGGCGACTTAGTGCCCCCTGAAATTGTGCGTATTATGCTGCTGCTCAAGATCCAAAGTCTGGCTTACGGCCATTCCGGCGTCCGCGAAAAACTGGTGGAACGGCTCATTGATTTTTATAATGCGGACGTATTTCCGGTCGTTTTCGAGCTGGGTTCGCTGGGCGCTTCCGGCGATCTGGCGCCGCTGGCCCACCTGAGTCTGCCGTTGATCGGACTGGGGGAAGTGTGGTTCGAGGGCCGCCGCCAGCCATCCGATGTGGTGCTGCAGCAACATGGCTGGCCGCCGCTCACTTTTCAGGCCAAAGAGGCGCTGGCTTTGCTCAATGGTACGCAGTTTTCCGCCGCTTATGCCACCTGGTGCCTGCTGGAAGCCCGGCGGCTGGCGGCTCAGGCCGACCGAAATGCCGCCCTCGCGTACGATGCTTTCAACTGCCGTTTATCGCCGCTGGATGCCCACATTCACGCGATTCGCCCGCATGCCGGGCAGGTGTTTGTCGCTAATAATCTGCGTAACTTATTGCGGAACAGCGAAATAGCCGCCCAGGTAAAAACCAGTGTGCAGGACCCCTACGCTTTCCGCTGCGTGCCCCAGGTGCATGGCGCCAGCCGCGATGCGCTGCAACACATTGAACACATGCTCTCGACGGAAATCAATTCGGTGACCGATAATCCGAACCTTTTCCCGGACGACGACCTGATCCTGTCCGGGGGTAATTTCCATGCCCAGCCGCTGGCCCTGCCCCTCGATTACCTGGCCATTGCGCTATCCGAACTGGGCAGCATCAGTGAGCGCCGGGTGTATCAGCTCATTGGCGGACACCGTGGTTTGCCGCCTTTCCTGACCGATAATCCCGGGCTGCATTCCGGCCTGATGATCGTGCAGTACACGGCGGCCTCCATCGTTAGTCAGAATAAAACGCTGTGCACGCCCGCTTCGGTTGACAGTATTGTGAGCTGTAATGGCCAGGAAGACCACGTGAGTATGGCCGCCAACGCTGCGACCAAAGCCCGCCGGGTGGTGCTCAACCTCGAACGGCTGCTGGCCATCGAGTTTATGGTGGCCATGCAGGCGCTGGAGTATCGCCGGCCGCTGCAATCATCGCCGGAGATCGAAAGCTGGTGGGCGGCCTATCGCCACGTCGTTCCCCGGCTGGCGGAAGATCGCATTATGAGCACGGATATGGAACGGACGGTGGAGTTTTTGCGGGAAATGGGAATCTCCCCCGAACAATAAAAATTCCTTACTTTTGTACTAAACACAAGTAGTTATGTCTGTGACCATTAGTAAACAAATGACGGTCGAAGAAGCCCGTAAAATACTCGCTCAACTTCCCTCCGGAAGATTGCTGAATGCCTTCAAATATTGTGGCGTCTTAAAGCTTCGCGAAGATCCGATTGAATTTCAAAAACGTATTCGCAGTGAGTGGGACTAAATTGCTTTTGGATACTAATATTGCACTCTATTTGCTTAGCGGCGATCAGGTATTGGCGGCCTTGCTAGATCAAAAAGATATTTCCTTATCGGTTATTTCTGAAATGGAGTTGCTGGCTTATCCCGGCATTACTGCTATTGAGACTGCACAGATCAAGGCATTTTTAAGGGAATGTCAAATTATAGACATCAATGCCTCCATTAAAGATTTAGCAATAGAAATTCGTAAGACTTATCAACTCAAACTTCCGGATGCTATAATTGCTGCCACTGCGCTCCATTTGAACCTATCTTTAATTTCTTCAGATGGGGTGTTTAAAAGGCTTAGTGAGATGAACTTTGTTTTTTATGAATTGTAATTATCAATACTTCTGTTGTTTTCGGTAAACAGTCCATTTACAGGGTCAATCAGCGTTTCTACCTCTGTCGGAGCTTGTCTACCTTCGCCCCATTCATGCACCTCCAGCAACTCAAACTTACCAATTTCAAAAACTACGCCCAGCAATCACTGGCGCTCTCCCCGCGGCTGAACTGCTTCACGGGTTTGAACGGTATGGGCAAGACCAATGTGCTGGACGCCATCCATTTTCTATGCCTGTGTAAGAGCCACAGCGGACTGCCCGACCGGAACCTGGTGCGGCATGGCGAAAGTTTTCTGCGCCTGGAGGGCTGGTATGAGCAGGCTGGCGAACAGTCGCGTATTGTAGGGAAATTTGTGGCGGGTCAACGCAAGGAATTTGAAAGAAACGGTACCCTTTATCCGCGCCTGACGGACTACATAGGGCAATTTCCGGTGGTAATGATCGCGCCGGACGACGTGTCGCTGGTGCAGGCCGGCAGCGAGGAACGCCGCCGTTTTCTGGACACCACACTGGCGCAAATTTCACCGGGATATTTGCATAACCTGCTGGTTTATAACCATTTGCTAAAACAGCGCAATGCCCTGTTGAAAACCTTTGCCGATGAGCGACGCTTCGATGCAACCCTGCTGGAAAGTGTGGACCGGCAGATGCCCGGACCGGCGCAGGCGCTGTATGCCCAACGCCGCGCATTCATCGAGGATTTTCGTCCCCTTTTGCAAAAGGCTTATACGACGCTGTCCGGCGGCCACGAAGCGGTGGAAGCCACCTATCAATCCGATCTGGAAAGCGCCGATTTTGCGGACATACTGCCGGCTGTACTGGAAAAAGACCGGTTTTTGCAACGCAGCAGCCGCGGACCGCACCGCGATGACCTGGCCTTATTTATGGATGGCCATGCGGTCAAAAAATTCGCCTCCCAGGGGCAGCTGAAATCCTTTTTGCTGGCGCTGCGGCTGGCCCAGTACGAAGTGTTACGCCAGGAAAAAGGCGTGGCGCCCCTGTTGCTGCTGGATGATATTTTTGACAAACTGGATGAGCAGCGCGTCCGTCACCTGATCGGACTTTTACTGAGCCGCGATTTCGGCCAGATCTTTATCACCGACACCCAGCGCGGCCGCATCGAATCCATCGTGGCCTCCTTTACCGGCGAATACCGCCTGTTCGAAGTGAGCGACGGCATCATCACCTGACCCCTAACTCCTGTCTCCTGCCTCCTGCCTCCTACCTTACCTCCCCTTCAATCCACAAAAAATCAGGCTTGCGCTGACGGTCAAAGAACACGCGGATCTTTTTTTCAAAAGAACCGCCCTGCGCGGCATCGAATTCCACCGTGAGGTCGCCGATAGCGCCCGGGGCGATGGGCGTTTCGGGATAACGCACGGCGGTGCAGCCGCAGGTTGTACGCACCGTTTGGAGCAGGATCGTATCGGGACTGATATTTTTGAAGCGAAAAACGTGGATCACGGCCCTGCCGATCGGGATGTCGCCGAAGTCATAGTGTTGTTCGGTCATCCATTCCACCACTTTCGGGGCCGGCGGGGGCGTTGTGAATGAAGACAGGCCCCACCACAGCCCCAGTAGCAGCCAGCAGGCCAGCAGGCCGATTTTTTCCCTGAAAAATTGTAACCCCTGTAATCGGGTTGGTGTCCAAGTATGCATATTTGTCCAAATTTGCGGATGGTGAATAATTGCCGAAGCAACCACAAAGAAAACTCCAAACCCGGCAACTACCAATATTAAGCAAAAAGTGGTTTTAAACAAACCATCAAACCCATCAAACCAACCAACCAAACCTACATCTTTCTCCATTTTCAAACTTTCCAATATGCGTAACCTGATTATTTTTCTGGTCCTGGTAGCTGTTTTCGTAGTCGGCGGCCGAAAGTGCCACTTTTCCATACCGGGTACGGGCGTTCAGGGCAGCGGCCCGATCACGACGGAAACCCGGAGCGTAAGCGATTTTCACGCCATCGAACTGGACATGGCAGGCGATGTGGAATTCAGCGTAGGCGATCATTATTCGGTGGTAGTCGAGGCCCAGCAAAACCTCCTGCCGATCCTGAAAATCGAGGTGAAAAACGGCAAATTGAGGCTCTATTTCGATAAAAACGTTAGCTATTCCGAAAGCGTAAAAGTGCGGGTGACGGCGCCCGCTTTTGATGGACTGGCTATTTCCGGCAGCGGTACGATCCGGGCTATGACGGCGTTGAAAACAGATAAATTGGACCTGGACGTATCCGGTTCGGGCGACGTAATTGTAGCCCAGGGCGAATTCGGTAACGTGGACTGCGATGTTTCCGGCAGCGGCGGCATCGAACTGGGGGGCACAGCGAATTCCTTGAAAGCCGACGTGGCCGGCAGTGGCGAAATAAGATCCAAGGCATTGACTGCCAATGTATTGGACGCTGCAATTGCCGGCAGCGGCACCATCACCTGCACCGTCGTACAAACACTGACAGCCGATATTGCCGGCAGCGGCGAGGTGCTCTACCTGGGGCAGCCCACGGTAGATGCCGATGTGAGTGGCTCCGGCAAGGTGCGACGCCTGTAATATTTTGCAGCAAGAAAATGGAACGTTGGACTTTAGGCTTCGGTCTATCGTCCAACGTTCGCTATTTTATACCTTTGCAGCGTGGATACTGCTCCTTTCAAACCGCCTCCTTTGCTGCAAATGGCCCGCCTCGACGGCCGTCCCGAGGTTTTTTTCTCCATTCAGGGCGAAGGGAAAAGCCTGGGTGTGCCCTCCATTTTCGTACGTACCAGCCGCTGTAACCTGCACTGTATCTGGTGCGATACCGACTATACCTGGAACTGGGTGGGTACGCCGTTCGCCCACGTGCATGACGTGCTGCCCGACTACCGGAAATTTGATAAAAAAGACTGGATTGCGACCTGTTCCGTGGAGTTGGTGGCCGAACAGGTCGCCGCTTTTCCCTGCCATAACGTGATCCTGACCGGCGGCGAACCCCTTTTACAACAGCCCGGGCTGGTGGGCCTCATGAACGTTTTACGACGGCGTTCGGCCGATTACCGTTTTGAAACGGAGACCAACGGCACCCGCCTGCCCGGTGCGGAGCTGGATGCGGCCATCGATCAGTACAATGTTTCCCCCAAGCTGGAAAACAGCGCTAACCCCCGACGGCTGCGTGAACGCCCGGCGGTACTGCGTTTTTTTGCCCAAAGTCCAAAAGCAAATTTTAAATTCGTGGTGGCTGCTCCCGGCGATCTGACCGAAGTGCTCGAGCTGGTCGATCACTACAGCATTGCCCCGGAGAAAGTATGGCTCATGCCCGAAGGTATGAGCCCGGCCGCCCTGGCTGAACGCCGCCTGTGGCTGGTGGAAATTTGTAAACAATATAATTTCCGCTACTCCGACCGGCTGCACGTACAAATTTGGGGCAGTAAAAAGGGCGTATGATCCTATGGTGCGCTTTTTTCAACCGATCTTTACCTTTGAACTTTTCCTGTCGTCATTCCAAAACAATAAACCATGTCAGTACAATTCGAACAAGCCAAAGACCGCCTCCGCAAAATCACCCGCCGCATTTTATGGTTCCTGCTTTTCCTGGGGCTGCTCGTCGGGGTCGGCTATTATGTGTACAGCCAGATGACCTACTCGGACGGTCGGAAATCAGGCCAGCTCGTCAAAATTTCTCACCGGGGCGTTATTTTCAAAACCTACGAAGGCACCCTCAATCTCTCTCCGAACGGCATGATGACGCCCTGGGATTTTTCGGCCGATAACCTCGAAGTTTCCAGAAAACTGGAGAATTTCGAAGGAAAACAAGTGACATTACATTACAAGCAACGCTATCAGGTGTTCTTCTGGCAAGGTGATACGGACTATATTGTCGACGAGGTAGAAGCGGTAAATCAGTAAATCAGCCGACTTTTACTGCCTGAAAAAGCCCTCCGGAAATGGCCTATAAAGTGCCGCCATTTCCGAATGAAAATATATGCTCCAAGCAATACTTGGAATAATTCGGCTTTTTCGCACCTTCACCGCAGAATTTTGTTCACTTTTGGTTTCCAAAGCTGTACAGTATTATGCCCACCCGTCGACATGTTCTAAAAACCCTCCTGGCCGGAGCCGCCACTGTTGCGGTAGCTCCCAGTCTGGTGAGCGGTCAAAAAATGGAAATTCCACCCTTCGTTTTGAAAGGAAATATACGCCATTCCGTATGTCGCTGGTGTTTTAACGATGTGCCACTGGAGGAACTTTGTGTGGCCGTCAAGCCGATGGGCATCACCGCTATTGACCTGATAGGGCCCACCGAATGGGACGTGTTGAAGCGCCATGGACTCGATTCTTCGATGTGTAACGGCGCCGAAATCAACCTGGTAGACGGCTGGAACGACCCTAAATTTCACGCGCAGTTAATCAAGAACTACACGGAAATGATTCCGCGGGTGGCGAAGGCCGGTTATAAAAACCTGATTTGCTTCAGTGGTAACCGACGGGGCATGGACGAGGAAACCGGGCTGAAAAACTGCGTGGAAGGCCTGCAAAAAGTGCTGCCGCTGGCCGAAAAAAACGGGGTGGTGCTGCAGATCGAAGTGTTTAACTCCAAGGTGAATCACCCGGACTATATGGCCGATAATACGCCCTGGACCATCGAGTTATGCAAGCGCCTCGGCTCCGAAAGCTTCAAAATTCTCTACGATATTTATCACATGCAGATCATGGAGGGTGACGTCATCCACACCATCCGTGACCATCACCAATACTTCGGCCATTATCACACCGCCGGGGTGCCGGGCCGTAATGAAATCGACGAAAATCAGGAACTGTATTACCCGGCTATTATGCGGGCAATTGCTGCCACCGGGTTCCAGGGCTTTGTAGCGCAGGAATTCATTCCACTCGGCGAGAATAAGTTGGATGCCCTGCGTAAGGCAGTGGAAATTTGTGACGTATGAAAATCTAAGCATGAAACGCTATTTTACCTATCAAGACGAAAAAACAAACAAGTTTTGGTCTATTGACATCATTGGGGAAACGATCACGATTGTGTACGGGAAAAGCCATACACTCGGAGTCACCCATACTAAAAAGATGGAAAGTCTGGCGGATGCCGAACATGAAGTCGAGAAAATGGTCCGCGATAAAGTGCGGAACGGTTACCGCGAAACCGTAGAAAAGGTCGTCGAGAAATTTGGGCAAGCCGATTTCTGGGGGCTCATCGAACGCGCTAAAACCAACTCGGAAGACGTAGAAAGCCAGATCGAGCTGCTGACCGAATATTTGTCGCAGCGCTCGATCGATGATATTTTTGAGTTCAAACGTATCATCGATCAGCAGTACGCCAATTCCTATGTGTATGATCTCTGGGGCGCCGCGCATCTGATGAATGGCGGAAGTACGGACGTCAGTTTCAAAAACTTTCAGGGCTGGCTGATCGCTAAAGGCCGGTCGGTGTTCCAGGCCGCGCTGGAAAATCCCGACAACCTGGCCAAGTATGTCCAGGAAAGCGACTACAATTTCGGCGACTATGAAGCCGAAGATATGAAGCTGGTGGCCGAAAAGGCTTTCGAGTTGAAAACGGGCATGGCCGCCGAAGAATTCAATGACAAAACGCCGAGCAACCCATTGCCGGAGCTCAAAGAAGACTGGGATTACGACGATGAGGACGAGCAGCAAAAGCGTTTCCCGAAACTGTATAAGAAGTTCGCTTAAAGCCCCAAAAATTTTACCTGTTTTAATTGTCAACCCTTAGCATTCAACTATGCCACAGCAATATGATGCGATCGTCGTCGGCTCCGGTATTTCCGGGGGCTGGGCGGCCAAAGAACTGAGCGAAAAAGGTCTGAAAGTACTGCTCCTCGAACGCGGCAAAGACGTCAAACACGTCGTTGATTATAAATCCGATGGCCATCCAGCCTGGGATTTTCCCCACCGCGGCACTATCACCACCGAGATGAAGGCCAGTCACCCCGTGCAAAAGCGCGACTATCCTTACACGGAATTCACGCCCGACTGGTGGGTCAATGACCTGGAATGCCCGTATACCGAAGTCAAACGTTTCGACTGGTACCGTGGCTTTCACGTCGGCGGCAAATCGCTGATGTGGGGTCGCCAAAGCTACCGCTGGAGCCCCTTTGATTTTGAATCCAACCAGCAGGACGGCATGGGCGTCGACTGGCCCATCCGGTACGACGATCTCTCGAAGTGGTATGACTACGTGGAAACGTTTGCCGGTATCAGCGGTAATAATGATGGTCTGCCACAATTGCCGGATGGTAAATACCTGCCGCCCATGAACCTGAATGCGGTGGAAAAGGACGTAGCCGCCCGCCTCAAGGAAAAGTATGAACACCGCCGGATGATCATCGGTCGTACGGCCAACCTGACCCAGGAACATAATGGTCGCGGCAGTTGCCAGTACCGCAATCAGTGTTCGCGCGGCTGCATGTTCGGCGCTTATTTCAGTACGCAGTCCTCTACCTTGCCCGCCGCCGTGGCCACCGGCAACCTGACGCTGCGTCCTTTTTCCATCGTCAACCAGATCCTGTACGATAAAAACACCAAAAAGGCCAAAGGCGTACTGGTCATCGATGCGGAAACGATGGAAAACATCGAATACGACGCTAAGGTGATCTTCGTGTGCGGCTCTACGCTGGGTTCTACCCACCTGCTGCTGAACTCCATTGAAATGGGTGGCCTGCCCGACGGCATCGGCAACAGCAGTGGCCAGTTGGGTCATAACCTGATGGATCACCACTTCCGCTGCGGCGCTTCCGGCACCATGGAAGGGTATGAAGATAAATACTACTACGGCCGCCGCGCGAACGGCGTTTACATTCCCCGCTATCGCAACCTGTTTGGTGACAAACGCGAATATCTGCGCGGTTTCGGTTATCAGGGTGGCGCCAGCCGCTCGGGTTGGAGCCGCGATGTAGCCGAACTCGGTATTGGCGCGCCCATGAAAGAAGCCCTGACCGAACCCGGCAACTGGAGCATGGGTATCACCGGCTTCGGCGAAATGCTGCCTTACTATGAAAATAAAGTAGTCATCGATAAAACGAAAAAGGACAAGTGGGGCCAGTACGTACTGTCTATCGACTGCGAACTGAAGGAGAATGAGAAGAAAATGCGTAAAGACATGATGGCCGACGCCGCGGAAATGCTGGAAGCAGCCGGTCTGAAAAACGTGGGTACTTACGACAACGGTTCTTTCCCGGGCATGGCTATCCACGAAATGGGTACCGCACGCATGGGTCGCGATCCGAAAACCTCCGTGCTCAACCAGTGGAACCAGATGCACGACGTGCCGAACGTGTTCGTCACCGATGGTTCCTGTATGACTTCGGCCGCCTGCCAGAATCCTTCGCTGACCTATATGGCCCTGACGGCCCGGGCCGCGGACTATGCGGTGAGCGAGTTGAAAAAGGGGAATTTGTAGTTTAAGCACTTCAACATCAACACATCATGAACAGAAGAGAACTTCTCCAACGGACCGCCATCGTCCTCGGCGGCACTTTATTCGGTGCCGATAGCCTGTTGGCCAAAAATGTCGACTGGGATGCCTTAGAAGGTTTGCCTGACGGGGTGTCTATCGGGTTATTCAGCAAAGCCCAGGTGAAACTGCTCAACGAGATCGCGGAAACCATTATTCCGGCGACCACTACGCCGGGCGCCAAAGCGGCCAAAACCGGTCAGTTCATGGCGACCATCGTCAGCGATTGTTACGAAGCCAAGGACCAGCAGGATTTCATGGCCGGGTTGCTGAAACTTGATCAGGAAAGCAAGAGCCGCTATGGCAAAACGTTCATGAAAGCCAGTCCTAAACTGCGCCATGACCTGCTGACCGAACTGAATACCGAACAAAAGGCCTATAACCAAAACCGGAAATCCGGCGATCCGAAACACTATTTCCGGGTGATGAAAGATCTGGTGCTCTGGGGCTATTTCACCTCCGAAATCGGTGCGACGCAGGCCCTGCGCTACGTGCCGGTACCTGGCCGCTATGAAACGATCGAGTATAAAAAAGGCGACCGGGCCTTTAGTTAGGGTCTGGTTTAGTTAAGAGAATTTTAAAAAAGGTGCTTTTTAGGTGCTGAATGAAGGTTGGACCAACCGCGCTATTGCTGCGTGCGTCATTCCAATAAACATTCTTCCTATGAAGCACCTTTTTCTATGTCTGCTGCTGTTGGCAGCCCCTGCGCTCCGGGCGCAAGCCAATTTTTCTATCCTGCACGATCTGGAAGGCCGGTGGTACCAGGAAGGCCGGCAGCAAGCCACCTATTCCGAGTGGCACTTTTCGGACGATCAAACGCTGGTCCATCAGGTCTTTAGCGTAAAATGCGGGGTGACTGTACTGCTTAGTCATGCCGTTCTACATTTTAATCAGCACAGCGCCACCTTATTAGGCTGGTCGGATTCTCTGTACGCCACGACGCCGCAGATTTACCGCTTGCTACAGGCCGATGCCGACCAGATTATTTTCCAGAATGAAGATACCACGGCTCAAACCCAGCAACTGGCCTGGCAGTTTTCTCCGCAAGGTTATTTAATGGCCCGGACCAACCATGTCGAAACCCAGTTCCATCGCCGGGCCAAACAGGAGGCAAAAAAATCGCTGCTTTTACATTTCGGCGCTAACGTCAGCATTATGGCCAACCGGGACCTGGCTCGGGATGCCCGTCATTATCGGAAAGGTGCGGGCCTGGATCTGTCACTCGGTTTTGGCCTGCATAACCAGGGCCGCGTGGGCGCAAATTTTGAGCTGGGCCTGAGTCAGCGGCAAATAGGGGTAAGTGCCCGCTGGCTGGATGGGGACTTAGCCGTTTCCCGAAATGGTATGTACCGCAATGTTGATTTCTACCTCGCTTTTATGCCCGAAATCGCTATTGGAAAAGCACGCCGTTTTACCCTGTCGGCAGGCTTGTTCGGCACGCTTGGGCGGATCAACCGTTTTGAGGGCAGCAGCCGGGCTTTTGGTTGGAATCCCGAACTGAAAAATCCAGATTTCGATCTGAGCAAAGAACATGGCGCCCTCGCCGGTCTTGCCTGGCAGTTGCCCAAAAAATTGCTGCCAATAGGACAACCGGAAATTTACTGCCGGGGCGCCTGGGGATTAGGTAAGAACAAAGTGCGGGCAGTGTCCGTGGGACTCGGTTTTCGCTTGAAGTAACTTTATGCCCTGCATAACGTACCTTCCGGCGCAAAAACTGACCGTATGCGTCGTCTGAATATCCTGCTGTACTTATTTTTGGCCCTTTGCCTTTCCCCTGTATTATCGTTTGCCCAACCGAACCCGACACCTGCCGCTACGCGTTTGCAGGTCGTTGAGCAACGCCAAAGCCTGCATCAAAACAGCTTACTCACGGCCCTCGAACCACAAAGCATCGGGCCCTCCATTTTTTCCTGCCGGGTCACCGATATCGATGCGGCCCCGGCCGATCCGACGCACTTTTACGCCGCGTATGCTTCCGGCGGGCTTTGGTACACGGAAAGTAACGGCACCCGCTTCCAACCCGTGTTCGACCACGAAGCGAGCATGACCATCGGCGACATTGCCGTGGACTGGAAAAACAAGATTCTTTGGGTGGGCACCGGGGAAGCCAACAGCAGCCGCTCGAGTTATGCCGGTACTGGCCTGTACCGCAGTGTCGACGGTGGCAAAACCTGGCAACAGCGCGGACTGCCGGAAAGCCACCACATAGCGCGCATTATTTTGCACCCAACGGATCCGAATATCCTGTGGGTAGCCGTATTGGGACATTTATACTCGCCCAATTCCGAGCGGGGCGTGTATAAAACCACCGACGGCGGACTGACCTGGACGCGTACCCTCTTCGTAAACGAAAACAGCGGCGCCATCGATCTTTGTGCCGATCCCAATGACCCGAATACGCTGTACGCCGCGACCTGGCAACGCGAACGCCGCGCCTGGAATTTTGACGGCGCCGGCGCGGGTTCCGGCATCTGGAAAAGTACGGATGGCGGCTCGAACTGGCAGAAAATCAGCACTTTAGAAAGCGGGTTTCCGACCGGTGACAAAATCGGCCGCATTGGACTATGCGCCGGAAAAAAAGATGGGCGTACCATACTCTACGCCAGTGTGGACAACCAAAACAGCAAGACGAAAAAAGAGAGTTCTAAAACGGAAGACGCACTGACCAAGGATCAACTGCGCGCTATTTCCAAAGAGGACTTTTTGAAAATAAGCGATGAAAAAATTGCGGCTTATTTAAAAAGTAATGATTTCCCGGAAAAATACACGGTTAAGCAAATCCGGGGACTCGTGGAGAAGGATAAACTCATGCCCCTCGCGCTGGTGGACTACCTCGAAGACGCCAACAACAACCTCTTTGAAACCGATTACCGGGGCGCCGAACTCTACCGGAGCGAAGACGGTGGCAAGACCTGGCAAAGCACCCATGGCGAACCGCTCGACGGCATCCATTTTACCTACGGGTATTATTTTTCTAATGTGCGCTGCCTGCCGGACAATGCCGATCAGGTCTATTTGCTCGGTTACCTCATCATACGCAGCGACGATGGCGGCAAAACCTGGAAAAGCATCAACGGCGATAACGTCCACGCGGATCACCATGCCCTGTGGCTCGACCCCGCGCATCCCGGCCATTTGATCAACGGCAATGACGGTGGCCTCAACCTCAGCTGGGACAATGGCGCCTCCTGGTTCAAAGCCAATAATCCGCCGGTCGGCCAGTTTTACGCCATTGCCACGGATGCAGCCGACCCTTACCGCGTCTACGGCGGCGCACAGGATAATGGCGTCTGGGCGGGTCCCAATACGTACAAGGCTTCCGATGAATGGCAGCAAACCGGCCTATATCCCTACAAATCCCTGCTGGGCGGCGACGGAATGCAGGTGCAGGTGGACACGCGCGACAACCTTACCGTGTATACCGGCTTTCAGTTTGGTAATTATTTTCGGGTAAATCGCAGCACCGGCGCGCTCAAATCCATCGGCCCGGAGCATGACCTGGGCGAACGCCCGCCCCGCTATAACTGGCAAACGCCCATCTGGCTGAGTCGCCACCAGCAGGACGTGCTCTATCTCGGCGCCAACAAACTCTACCGCTCCTTCGATCAGGGCGATCACTGGGAAGCCATTTCCGGCGACCTGACCACGGGCGGACAAAAAGGAAACGTGCCTTACGGAACCTTGACCAGCATCCACGAAAGTCCGCTGAAATTCGGGCTCCTCTACGCCGGTTCCGACGACGGACTGCTGCACGTAACCCGTGATGGCGGCGAAAACTGGAGCCGGATCTCGGATAGTTTGCCGGCCAAATTATGGGTGTCGCGCGTGCAGGCCAGCGCCCACGAGCGGGGCCGCGTATACGTGAGCCTAAGCGGCTATCGCTGGGATGATTTCCAGGCCTACCTGTATGTGTCCGAAGATTATGGCCAGCACTGGAAACATCTGGGCCTTGAACTGCCTGCCGAACCCATTAACGTAGTTCGCGAAGACCCCGTCAACCCAGATCTATTGTACGTGGGAACTGATCATGGACTGTACGTCTCGCTGGATCGTGGCCAGAGTTTTCAGGTTTTGAACGCCGATTTTCCCGCTGTGCCCGTGCATGATCTGGTGATCCAGCAACCTTCCGGCGACTTAGTGATCGGAACGCATGGACGCGCAATGTTTAAGGTAAATGTGGCTGCTATTCAACAACTTACGCCGGCTAATTTGAATGAACCGTTAGTCCTAAGTGATTTACCGAAAACCAGGTGGTCGCGTAACTGGGGGCGTAAACAGCTCTGGGAAGAACAACAGGGGCCGGAACTGCCAGTGGTATTTTATGCAAAGAAGAGCGGACCGGCATCCTGGTCAGTGAAAACGAAGGATGGACTGCTGCTAAACAACGGTCAACTGGATTGCGTTAAAGGGCTCAACAAGTTTACCTTCGCGCTGGATCTGCTGGAAGAAACAGTACCGAAATACCAGAAAACCCTGCGCGATGGGGCTTCCGGCAATAAAAAAACAATTTTTTTACAAAAAGCGGAGTCCGGGAAATACTATTTGCAAAAGGGAACGTTTGTGTTGGCGATCGAGCAGGATGGGCAAACAGTGTCCAGGGAATTTGTGTTAGAATAATCGGCATTGGCAAACAATGCTTCACTCAAAGTCAATAATTTACAAACAATGACAAATTTAAAAAGCCTTTTTTTAGCCACCCTGGCCGTTGGCGCAATGGCCCTGACTGGCTGCCTGCATATTGTGGAAGATGTTACCTTTCATGACAAGGGCAATGGCACCTACAAAATGACCCTCGACATGAGCGAGGTGAAAAGCATGATGGAAACGATGAAAGGTATGGCCCCCGACAGCGCCGCTACAGATTCTACGGCCATCACCGACGGTATGGTGGCACCCGCCGAGGACAACTCCATGTCGCAAATGGGCGAACAAATGTCCAGTGTGGCCGGCACACTGAAAGGTGTACCAGGCATCAGTCGCGTCGTGGAAGTAAACGATACCGCTACCTACACGTTCGGTTATTCCTTCGATTTTGCCGATGTGGCGGCTTTAAACCGGGCTTTGAAAATCATCAATAAAGACAAGTTCGACAGCAAAACGGATGAAGTTTTCAAGTTCAACGGCAAAACATTTGAGCGCCTGGGAACCGGAGATATTGGCGAGGAAATGAAAAAGACCTTGTCTGAAAACGAAGGCGAAGACGCGGAAGGTGGCGAAGGCAGCATGGAAATGATGAAAATGATGTTCGCCGATATGACCTACAAGCAGTTGTATCACTTCCCCGACCGGCAGGTGAAAAAGGCCGAAAATACCCTGGCGGAACTGAGCGATGATAATCATACGATCAGCATCACCATCAAGCCCTTCGATGAAGAGCAGTCCAAGAAAAAAGTGAGCGTTGCCACGACGGCGAAGCTGAAGTAAGGGGTCAATGACTTCCACTGGACCGACGACTTCCACTGGTCCGACGACTTTTTTGTCGTCTGACCAGTAAAGCGCAATCTCACCCACCGTATTGGTCGGACGACAAAAAAGTCGTCAGACCAAGGGAAGCCAGCGGACCAATAATCGCGAGGTTAGTAAGAATCTCACCCACTGTATTGGTCGGACGACAAAAAAGTCGTCAGACCAAAGGCCACGGCCCGGTTCCTGTGTAGGAATCGGGCCGTGTGATTTTAGCGCGCTGGACGGGATGGGAGAACGGATGAAACGGATCGCCCGGATTTAAACGGATTTTTTATCGCCTACGGCGAAACGCGGTGTTTCCCTTAGCACTATATAAAATCCGTTTTAATCCTTTAAATCCGTTTCATCCGTTCTCCCATCCTCCTCCGGATGCGTGCGCACGCAAAGAGGTTAGTGTCAACTTTTCTCCATCGATCCCACCATTTCCTCTTCCACCAGATCCGCCCAGCGCCTGACTGGTAGCCGCGGCTGCGGTTTCCACTGCCCGGTCTTCCAGTCCAGCGCCTCCAGGTTGTTGAAATTCAACTTATAGTCGAAACCGGAAGGCACATCGTTACAGTAACCGTGGTAGTAGTACTTTTTGCCCAATCGCTGCATTTCCGCTATTTCGAGCAGCATGGTGTAGTTGCCGAGTCCGTATTCATGATATTTCGGCGAAAAAAAACAGTACGTGCCGGACACGCCATCCTGTCCGATGTGGATGAAACTGCAGGCAGCCAGTTGACCGTCGATATAAATACAGAATTCCTGGCCGGGGACCGGTTCGCGGTGGGCATTCGGGCCCAGAAAAGAACGTACTGATAATGGCCGGCGGCTATCGAAACGCTGACAATGCTGTTCAAACAAGTCGATTTTTTCGTCGGTCAGGTGGATGGGGCCTTGTTGCACCTCCAGCCCGGCGTTGCGACGCAGCAGTTGGCGCTGGCTTTTGGAAGGCTGAAAACCGGCCAGCCGGATTCGCAGGGGAATGGCCTTGCACATCTGGCCCCGGCAGGCCGAAAAATTATGGCGCACGATGGAGTTACCCAGCAGACGCCAGCCGGTCGCTAAATAATCATCGAACAGCTGGGGGTGCAGCCGTTGCATTTCGACGCGGTCGTCGATGATGTCTTCCAAAAAAGCAGATTGATCGGGCATGGATGGTAAAACTAACAAAGGTGTTCGGAAGTTTGGACAATTTTAAGGGAATTTTCTCAAATGACCAGCTTCGGGCAGGAGTGATAAATAACAATTAGTTTTGCCATTCCGACCATGGAACCCATGGATTCATTTATATAATGGCCAATTTCTACTACTATGTCTGTCAGCACTTCTACCGCCCTGCTTTATCATACGTATAACAGTCTTTTCCTGAGTCTTCCATTTCATGGCATCGAGGAGGCCGGCACGCAGCTGGCGCTGTTTTCCCAATATTGTAAAAATGGCTTTGCCGCCGGTAAAACCCCCGACCAGATCGTAGAGGGCTTCTGGGGCGAGTACTTCGAACATACCACGGTCGAGGAGCGTCATAACCTGCTGTTTTATTTCATCCAATACGTGGAGCGCCAGGTCGTGCTTTTCGATTCGGTGGAAGACGCCCTGTTCCGGCAGACCCATGAAATGAACGGCCCTGGGTCCCTGAAACACCTGCTCACCCGGCTTGATACGGAAACGCTGCGGACACAATTGCTGGAAAAAATACAGCAGTACAGCGTCCGGCTGGTACTGACGGCGCACCCGACGCAGTTTTATCCGGGGAAAGTACTGGGTATTATCAATGACCTGGGCCGCCAGATCCGGGGAAACGACCTGGAAGAAATTCGATCGCTGCTGATGCAGTTAGGCAAAACGACTTTCGTCAACCGCGCTAAACCGAGTCCGCTCGATGAAGCCATCAGCCTGGGCTGGTACCTGGAAAACGTACTCTTTTACACATTACCCGACATCCTGTTCCGACTGCTGCGCGCCACCAAACAGGATATCACCACCTTCAGCAATCCCCGTTTGCTGGCGCTCGGTTTCTGGCCCGGCGGCGACCGCGACGGTAATCCATTCGTGACCGCCGATACCACGCTGGCCGTCGCGCAACGGCTGCGGGAGGGCTCCCTACGCGGTTATTACCGGGAAATCCGCCTGCTCCGCCGTCGCCTTACTTTCCGCGGCACCGAGGAATGTATTACGGCGGCGGAAGAAAAAATCTATAACACCCTCTATAACCCGACGGAAGAGAAGCGCTACCATACCTGCCGCGAGTTGCTTAACGACCTGGAAGAGGCCCGTACCATCCTAGTCCGCGACCATGACAGCCTGTTCCTGGATGAACTGGACCAGTATATTCTCAAAGTGCGGGTGTTCGGTTTCTATTTCGCCAGTCTGGACGTTCGGCAGGACAGTCGTAAACACGGGGAAGTATGGCGGGCCATCCTGCAGAATGAGCAAGGCAAATCTTCGCCGGCCGACGGTTTTGATTACGCCGCCGCCAGCGAAGCCGAGCGCATCGATTATCTGTTCCAGCTCGCCATCCGGCTCGATGAAAATGACTTTACCGACCCTTTTGTCAAGGAAACTATTCGCTCTTTCCGCATTATCCCCGAAATTCAGCGCAACAACGGCGAACTCGGCTGCCACCGCTACGTCATTTCCAACTGCCAGAATGCGGAAAACGTAGCCGAAGTGCTGGCCCTGGCGCAACTGACTTTCCCGCAGGGGGCCGCCCGTAAAGGCGGTGATCCGGAACCCATTCCGCTGGACGTGGTGCCCCTGTTCGAAACCATCGACGACCTGGCCGACTGCGGCGCGGTGATGCAGCAACTATATACCCACCCGCACTACGCCCGCCACCTGGCCGCCCGGGGCAACGTGCAGACCATTATGCTCGGCTTTTCCGACGGTACCAAAGACGGCGGTTATCTGCGCGCCAACTGGAGCATTTATCGCGCGAAAGAAGAACTCAGCCGCGTCAGCCGGGAAAATGGGGTGTCCGTGCTCTTCTTCGACGGCCGGGGCGGACCTCCGGGTCGGGGCGGCGGCAACAACGCCAGTTACTACGCCGCTCATGGCCAGGACATCGATAATCATGGTATTCAAGTGACTATTCAGGGCCAGACGGTGAGTAGTACCTACGGAACGCAGGCCGCCGCTGCTTTCAATATCGAGCGGTTGATGACAGCCGGCCTGGAGAATCAACTCTTCCCCAGCCATGCCCGGGAACTGACGCCGGCCGATCACCAGTTACTGGATGAACTGGCCGAAGCGGCGTATCAGTCGTATTTGCAGTTGAAAAACCACCCCGATTTTGTGCCTTATCTGGAAAAAATAACCCCCTTGAAATGGTATGGCGACAGCAATATTGCCAGCCGGCCGACTAAACGCAGCGGCGACGCAGCCATGCGTTTCGAAGATTTACGGGCTATTCCTTTCGTGGGCGCCTGGGCGCAAATGAAACAGAACGTCCCCGGGTACTATGGTCTGGGCTCGGCAATTGCGGCGTTTCAACAGACACGCCAGACGGAAATCCAGGCATTGTACAAACATTCGCTGTTTTTCCGCACGCTGCTGGAAAATTCCATGCAGTCGCTGGCCAAAAGTAATTTCGATGTGACCCGTTATCTGGCTGAGCATGCGGAGTTCGGCGATTTCTGGAAAATGCTCTACGATGAATATGTACTGACCGGCGAAGTATTGCGCGACATGTCCGGCGAATCGGAGTTGCTCTCGGGTAATGATATGTCGCGTTCCAGTATTGCTTTACGCGAGCAGATCGTGTTACCGCTGATCGCTATTCAACAGTTTGCCTTACAGAAACTACAGGACGAAAATCTGCCGGAAGCGGAGTCGGCTATCTATCGGAAACTGGTACTGCGGGCTATGTTCGGGATTATTAATGCGGCAAGGAATGCGGCGTAGGGGGAGCATCCATGCCCCACCCAATCACCTCCCGAATACTGCCATACACCTCCACGCCGCTTTGCAACCATTTTTCCGGCTCCACCCACTGAATTTCCTCAATATCCTCTTCCGTTTGGGGCGTCACCTGTGTGTCGGTCGTGGTCATGGCGTACCACCAGGTTTTTTTTAGTATACGGTCGCCTTTATGGATATAGGTATGATAAGTATGGCCTAAAAATTTACCCAGTTCTACCTGCTGCAATCCCGTTTCTTCCTGCACTTCGCGTACCGCCGCCTGTTCCGGCGTTTCCCCCGGATCGATCTTCCCTTTGGGCATATCCCAGGAAGCGCGGCGGTAAAAAACCAGCAGTTGGTTTTCGGCGTTTAGCACGTATCCGCCGGCCGCTTCCAGTATTTTGAAACAGCTTTGAAAATCAGCCCAGAGTTGCTCGGGATTGATGTGAAAAAGCACCACGGCGCGCTGGTTGGGATTTTTGTCCAGCAGGTCCAAATACTGTTTCAGCATCTTTTTCCGGCCGATATAGGGCGCCACAAAAGTTTGTTTATCCAGCTGAAAACCCAGGTCAGCAGCGCCCACCGGCGTAGTCAGAAAAACCGGTGTGCCGTTGATGTAGATTTTATACTTTTGTGACCCCATTTTTAACATTTTAGCCGCAATGATAGGGGGAGTCGGCACATTTTGAGCCGTTTTTTCAATTTAATATAACAATCATTTACCCCCATTTGCCCCTCTAAAACGCTTATTGTCAATCCAGTCCGCCGATGCAATCTACCGTAGCCCGCCATTTGCTCGATATTCAAGCCGTGAAACTACGCCCAAACGATCCGTTCACCTGGGCTTCCGGCTTGATGTCACCTATTTACTGCGATAACCGCGTTGCCCTTTCCCACCCGGCCGTACGCCGCTACCTGAAGCATGCGCTGGCCGAACAATCCAAAAATTTTCCGGCATTCGAGGTGGTGGCCGGGGTCGCTACGGCCGGTATTCCACATGGCGTATTACTGGCTGATGCCCTGGAACTGCCTTTCATCTATGTACGCGGCAGTGCCAAGGAACATGGCCGCCGTAACCTCATTGAAGGGGAACTGCAGCCGGGTCAACGCGTGCTGGTCATCGAAGACCTCATCAGCACCGGCGGCAGCTGTCTCGTGGCCGTCGATGCCCTGCGCGAAGCCGGCGCCGAGGTGGTGGGCGTACTGGCAATTTTTCAATATGGTTTTGCCAAAGCCGCCACCGCTTTTGCGGATAAAAACGTGCTTTTTCAAACCCTCACCAACTACGATGTGCTCGTGGAGGAAGCCGCGCGCAGCGGTTATGTCAGCGAGCAGGATTTGATTACTTTAAAGAAATGGCGGGAGAACCCAGAAGGCTGGGGCGCATTGTACGCCTGATTTCATACTGGCACGTTCCTTTGTACCTGGCCATGAACCAAAATATTTAATCGAATGCAGATTATTACACCGGATTCTGAAGATTTTCTCCGCCGTTATCTCAATAATGCCAGTCCGACCGGCTTTGAATGGTCGGGGCAGCAAATGTGGCTCGATTACCTGCGTCCCTACCTGGATGAATGGAAAATCGATAACTATGGCACTGCTTACGGTATTATCAACCCCGGCCAGCCTTTCAAGGTGGTCATCGAAGGGCATGCCGACGAAATTTCCTGGTTTGTCAACTATATTTCCGATGACGGTTTCATTTATGTGATCCGTAATGGCGGCAGCGACCACATTATTGCCCCGTCCATGCGGGTGTGGGTGCACCTGCGCAAAGGCGGTAAGGTGGAAGGTCTGTTCGGCTGGCCTGCCATCCATACCCGTACCGAAAAAGACGCGACCCTGGCCCCGGCCCTCGATAACATCACCATCGATGTGGGCGCAAAAGATAAAGAAGAGGTCCTTAAAATGGGCATCCACGTCGGCTGTGTGGTTACTTTTCAGGATGAATTTACTACCCTGAACGACCGCTACTACGTGGGTCGGGCGCTCGACAACCGGATTGGCGGTTTTTGTATTGCCGAAGTGGCTCGTCTGCTCCATGAAAACCAGATCAAACTGCCGTACACGCTGTACGTCGTTAATTCCGTGCAGGAAGAAGTGGGACTGCGGGGCGCGGAAATGGTGGCCGAGTCTATTCGTCCCAACGTGGCGATCGTGACCGACGTGACCCACGATACCCATACGCCCATGATCAACATGAAAAGGCATGGCGACATCCGCTGCGGCAACGGACCCTCGGTTACGTATGCCCCCGCCGTGCACCAGCGCCTGCTCGATCTCATCATCGACACGGCCGAGAGCCAGGAAATACCGTTCCAGCGGGAGGCGGCCAGCAGGGTCACCGGTACGGATACCGATGCGTTCGCCTATTCCAACGGCGGCGTGCCTTCGGCGCTCATTTCCCTGCCCCTGCGCTATATGCACACGACCGTGGAAATGGCGCATAAAGACGACGTTAATAACCTGATCCGCCTGATCTATGAATCCCTTCAGCGCATCGAGGGCAACCACGACTTCCGGTATTTCCCCGTGTAGGTCAGATAATTGATCTGTATTTAACGACCAACCCTTTCACAACTTTCTACCGTGGGGCAATTCAAATTTTTTTTCTAAATTTGAATTGCCCCACGGTAGAAAGTTTACTACACTTATGGAATACGCGGCCTGCCAGGTTTCTATTGCGCCCCTCCGGGCCCAGCCTTCCGACAAGAGCGAGATGGTGAGCCAGCTGCTTTTTGGCGAAACCGTAGAGATCAAAGATCATAAGGATAACTGGCGGCAGGTCACCTGTGCCTGGGACGGCTATTCCGGCTGGATGGACGCCAAACAACTGCGGCGCCTGACGCCCAGCGAATTTGAGGACTACCGCGAGCAACAGGCTATCAGTCTGTCGCTGGTCGAAGGGCTCATGGCCGCCGATCATTTCATTCCACTCACGCTGGGCGCCGTGCTGCCGAAATACGACGGTCTGCGCTGCCAGTTGGGGGAGCAATCTTTCCAATTTTCCGGTCCGGTGGTGATGCCTGGACAAGCGCCGCAGAGCCATGATTGGGTAGTCAAAATTGCCCGGCGTTATCTGCACGCGCCTTATTTATGGGGCGGTCGCTCTCCTTTCGGCATCGACTGCTCGGGGCTGACCCAGATGGTTTTCAAAATTGCCGGCGTCCGCTTGTTGCGTGATGCCTCGCAGCAGGTGACCCAGGGCCGTACGGTAGATTTTATGGAACAGTGCCAATCGGGCGACCTCGCTTTTTTTGATAATGGGAAAGGCGAGATTACCCACGTAGGCATTATCCTGCCGGATTGCCATGTCATCCACGCTTCGGGGAAAGTCCGGGTGGATAAACTGGATCATTTCGGGATCTTCAACCGGGAACAAAGCCGGTATTCGCACCAGTTGCGGATTGTGAAGCGGTTGTTGCCGGATGTGGCGGTGAATGGTCCGTCGCGGGAGAACGAGGACGGCCAGTCTTCGGAAATGGCGGAACAGGGCGCGCTGTTCGGGTAGGGCGTTATAAAAAACTTTTGTTTAATGTCGTAGATCGCAGCGGCCTTCTCATCCGGCGAAAGATGTGTTGAAATTTCAAGCTGATCTAGCAGTAAATCCCGCTCCCTGATCATGGGTGCCAGTATTGTATGGGGAATGGCGCCTTTTAAGTTCCAGGTAATGAAGAAGGTGTAACCCGGGAAAAATTTATGCGGGAGTTTTCGGCGGTATTGGATTTTCATGGGTAAATAGCCAGTTGTTGAAACACAAATATGGCGTTTTTTTATTGTTATTATTATGTCGGAATAAATTCCGACGTCCGGTCGCTGCCCAGTTGGTAGGTTTCTTTCAAAACTGCCCCGGCTGGCACTTTAGGCGCCGCCAAACCATCCCCCAGCAAACGCTCATTTTCAATCACCCGGATCTCATCCCAGTAACCGGCGGCCAGCCATTGATTTAAAACTTGCGCACCGCCTTCCACCAGCAAAATCGCCCGGTGAGCGGCTTTTAATTGCGCTAACAAGTCAGCAATGGCCACTTCTTTTTGAACGGGGAAAAACTGCGTATGCTGCCAGGTTCCCCGTCGGGGCGGCCCAAAAATCCAGGTGGGTAAGGAATCATCCAGCAGATGGGCCGTAGATGGCAGGCGCCCGTGCTGGTCAAAGGCTATACGCAGGGGTGATTTTCCATAAAAGAGGCGGTTGTCCAGTCGCGGATCATCTACCTGCGCCGTGGTGGCTCCCACCAGTATAGCGTCGACTTCGCTGCGCCAGCGATGCAGCAGCCGCTGACTGAGCGGACCGGAAATAGCCACGCGCTCTCCTGGCCGGCCCAGAAATCCATCGCGGCTTTGCGCCCATTTGAGGATGATATAGGGCCGCTGCTGCGTGATCCAGGTGAAAAACGGGCGGTTGAGCCGGCGCCCTTGTTCCTCTAGTACGCCCGTAATCACCTCCACACCGGCATTAGTCAGTTTGGTAATACTTTGCCCCGCAACTTTGGGATTCGGGTCGAGGTTACTCACCACCACGCGCGGGATTTTATTCGCCAAAATCAGATCCACGCAGGGCGGCGTTTTCCCGTAATGATAACAGGGCTCCAGCGAACAATACAGGGTAGAGTAGGGGATAAGTGCTTGATCTTCAGTACGTACCGAGCGAAGACAATTTACTTCGGCATGCGCTTCGCCGTAGCGCTGGTGCCAGCCCTCGCCAATAATCCTCCCATCATGAACCAGCACGGCGCCCACCATCGGGTTCGGGCTGACGCTGCCGGCGCCCAAACGGGCGAGATCGAAACAGCGCTGGAGGTAAGGTGCATGCATAGAAAACTTGTAGTTAAAACACCCGGGCGGCTAAAATACCGGCCATCTCCGTCTGCATCCGCAGGGCCTCGGCACGGGCTTGCTCCGCAAAATCCTCGCCATTGGAAGCGTATAAAATACTGCGCGAAGCATTCACCAGCAGGCCGCATTCCGGCGTCAGGCCGTAGCGGCAAATAGCGGCCAGATCGCCGCCCTGCGCACCGACGCCCGGCACCAGCAAAAAACTATCCGGCGCCAGTTCGCGCACCCGGGCAAAGGCCTGCGGATGGGTAGCGCCGACGACGAACATCAGGTTGTCCGGCGTACCCCAGGTCTGGGCCTGACGCAGCACTTCTTCCCACAGCGGCTCACCGGTGGCGCTCAGCTGGTGCTGCTGGAAATCCGCACTGCCGGAATTGGAGGTCAGCGCCAGCAAAATGGCCCATTTGCCGGTAAAACCGAGAAACGGCGCCACACTGTCCTTGCCCATGTAGGGTGCAATGGTGACCGAGTCGAAATGGAGCTGGTCGAAGAAGGCTTCCGCATACATCCGGCTGGTGTTACCAATGTCGCCGCGTTTAGCATCGGCGATAGTAAAGTGTTCACTGCCAATGTATTCCACGGTTTTTTGCAGCGTCACCCAACCGCCGGGACCCCGGGCTTCATAGAAAGCCAGGTTGGGTTTATAAGCCACGCATAAATCGCGCGTAGCATCGATAATGGCTTTATTAAATTCAAAAATCGGGTCGGACAAATCCCGTAAATGCGGCGGGATTTTGCTGAACTCCGTGTCCAGACCGACGCAGAGAAAGGATTTTTTTTGAAAAATTGCGGAAACAAGTTGGTGGCGATGCATGACCGCGAAGGTAGGAAATTAGCCCGGAAAGGAAATCTTCCCCATACCGAACAAAGGTAAACCACCAAGTTTTTGGCCTTCTTGTGCTTCGCCGGCCACCGTTTCATTGGCTAATACGGCAAATAGTACAGCTTCTTTCGCATCGCCATCGATGCCTAGTTTATCCATGGGATGAATAGTCCAGCCGGTAAGAATTTCTTCTAGATATTTCCATATCAACGGATTATGCGCGCCGCCGCCACTGATATAGAGTACGGGTTGGCCGACCGTGAGGGGTACCCGCAGCAGCGCCTCGGCGACGGTAACCGCCGTTAATTTGGTCAGGGTGGCCAGCAGATTATAAGGATTATTATGCCCTTTGGGCAAATGCTGGATCACCGATTCCACCCAGGTGGCGCTGAAATGCTCGGGCCCGGAGGTTTTTGGGAAAGAAGCGGCGAAAAAAGGATCACTGCGCAACTGCTCGAAAAGGCCGGCTTCCACTACACCCGCCGACGCCAGCAGCGCGTCCGCATCGTAAGGAACGCCGAACAGTACCCGGGCAAAAGCATCGATCAGGGTGTTGCCGGGACCGGTATCGGTAGCGAAAGCTTTGGCCGAATCGCTGTCGCCGGGCAAAAAGGTGAAGTTGGCAATGCCGCCCAGGTTCAATAAAAAACGGTCTTCCCCAGGTTGGGAAAACAGCAAATAATCCCCATAAAGCGCCAGTGGAGCCCCCTCGCCACCGGCGGCCAGGTGTTTTTGCCGGAAATCGCTGATGGTCGTAATGCCCGTTAGAAAAGCCAGGTGGTCCCCGTCGCCGATCTGCAGCGTCGCGTTCGGATAACCGGCCAGACCATGAAAAATACGCGGCGCATGAAAAACCGTCTGACCGTGGCTGGCAATCAGGTCCACCGAACGTGGGTCCACCTCCCATTGTCGCAGACAGTCCAGCACGATGGCGGTAAAACGTTCGGCGATCAGCACATTGAGCAAGGTAAGGTGTTGAAAATCAACCTCTTTTTTAGCAAACACCCGCCGGATCTCGGCTTTGAAAACATCATCGTAGGGCTCGGTCGCAAAATGTTCGACCACCACTTTGGTAATGGTACCCGTGCCTGTACAGGCGCACAATGCCACGTCCAGCCCATCGAGCGAGGTGCCAGACATCAGGCCGATAATCCGACGGACCGGTTGTTCGGCAAGTGCTGCGAGGTGCTGGACGTGGTTGCGCATGTTCTAGTATTTTATAGCCGTAATGCTGGTAATATCGGTTGGCGTGGAAAGCCGGATGAAATAAGGACCGTTTGACAGGTCGCTTAAATTAAGTAATTGTTCGTGTGCGCCTTCGATCATGGGCTCTTTGTTCAGTATGGTTTGTACCAGCCGGCCGTGTACATCAAAAATTTCCACGGTTGCGGACGTATTTTCAAACATCCAAAAAGAGTATACTGCGTAACCACCGGCAGTCGGGTTGGGCGTCAGTTTAGGCTGTTTTGGGAAGCTGTTCGTGATCTGGGTCGACGTGAGAAAAACGGGGCTGCCGCTCAGTTCCACTTGTTTAGCGGCGCTCAACTGGTGCGTCTTGCTCTGGCTGAAATGCCAGGGTTTCTGATCCAGGTATTCCAGATGAAATTCCGGGGGGAAATCGTACACCACTTTGGCGGCTTCACTGCGGTCGGCGCTGGTAACGGCCCACAGCACATAGGTATACTGTCCCAGTGAATCTTTAAAAGCGCCGCCGCGTACATTGGCGGGTAGTTGCATACGTTCGGTTTGCACCCGGTTATATTTTTTGCCGGCGAGCAGGTCATGGGTCGTTTTCAGCGCCCAGCCTTCATCGGTTACTTCACCGCCATAGGGCAGCACATTATTCAGGTTTTTAAACATGCCCATGTAGGAAAATTCATTCCCCGCCTCGGCTTCCGGCTTTTCGTCCGCCAGCGCGTAGGTATGCATTTGGGCCACGCCTTCCATTTGTGCGGTCACCATGGCTTTAATCATAAAATTGACCTGTGCTTCGTCGGAGCCCAGGTATTCGCCAAACGATTTTCGCGGAATATTGAATTCCGTACAAATCCACAGCTTTTCCGGGTGGGTGGTATTATCGTAGCCGTAGGAATTCAATACATCCCTGAATTTATTACGTAGCCGAAACACTCCGTCGACGGCCGCATCGGAGTGGCGGTTATAACTGAAACCCTGGATATTATTGTCCCAGGAACGCATCGAGTTATCAAGGTGCGGATAAGAATGGAAACTCATACAGTCGAAGTAGGCCCCACCAGTCAGCGGATACTGGCTGGAGACCGCGCCGGTAAACGGATCGTCCGAATAGCGGCAGATCACGTCCAGGTAACTCGGCCAGCCCAGTCCACCCACGGCAACGAAGGCATTCGGGTCGACGGATTTGATCACTTCATAACTGATGCGCAGGGTCCGGATATAGTAGTAAGCCGGCGCCCGCAGTTTGGTTTCACAGGGTTCGGGGGCGTTTTCCCACCAGTTTCCAGCCGTACCCCGGGGCGCCCAGCCATTGCCGGTATCTACGTCCGGCTCGTTCCAGACTTCGTAAATACGGATCAACCCTTTATAGGTGGTGGCCATTTTCCATACATACAGTGCATAGGCATTATTGTCGTTCACCGGCGTGCCATTTTCGCCATTGTCCCAGATCGGTTCATAAAGATCCTTGAACATTTCGCTGCGGCTATTGGGGCAGTAGTAGGCATTCTCGCGATTCCGGTCGGCCGGAAAACCAATGAATGCCACCACATTACGCAATCCGATCTGCTGGTAATACTGGAAAGCGTCTTTCCGAATGTCGAAACCCCAGTAGTCCAGAAAAAAATCGAATAATCCTGGACGAATGGTCGTTACGCCGACGCCGGGTATCTGACCATCGGGCGTACCATGGGCCAGCGCGGCCAGTTCTTTGTCATAATAATAAGGGGCGTAAAAACCAGGGTTTGTGCCGTAGCCGAAAGCCTCGTTGTAAGGTGGAACGACGTCGTTGGCCGTGGTAGCCGGTTGGGCACAGGCCAAAAATGGGAAGAGTAGGAGGAGGCAGGAGATAAATCGGTGCATGATTAAAAAATTAAGGTGAAAAAAATCGATTTGACATGGCTAATGGCCGCCGAAACGCGCCGGACGTAGTATGGGCCTCTTTTCTCTTAAAACCACGGAGATCGCAGCGCGTTTCCGGGTTGAAAAAGTCAGGGCGCACGAGAACATGTGCAGCGGTAAAAATTAATAAATGGAATCGGATCAGCCGGGAGTCGAACCAGCGGCAGGCCGTGGTCCGGAGCAATTTTTTCTCTTTTAAGGTAAAAAAAGAGAGGGTAGCGCCGTAGAGCGATGCAAATAAACGGCCTTTCTACCAGGTACACCCATAGTGGGGGGATAAAAAACAGGATAGGGCGCAAAAGAAGGCGAAGACGTAAGACGGATAAACAATCGGTTCATGATTAAAAATTAAGTAAGTAAAAACGAAGTGAAGGGCGGCAAGGTCGTAAAGATTTGTTAGCAGGAAATAATTTTAACATAATTCTGCTTAAATAACAATTAAACGCCGTAAATTTTTAATATTTTGTAAATACTGTGCTTGTTTACACCTGTGCAGACTGGCCAGTCGGCTTGATTTTTGCAAAAGAAGATTACAAAACGGAACGTTCGGGAAGCGTTTTATGGTTAGCCTGTATCTCCAGCCTACTTTCGGGGATTACCATGTTAATTCGTAATTAAATTACCTTTGAATTAGTTACCAATTTATATACGCTCTCCGTTAAATTTTAAATACCAGCAACAGCCCGTTTGCTTAATTGATTACCCGCTGCGCCTATGCTTCCTTTTTTACACCGGCTATACACCTGCCTGCTGTTTTGTTCTTTTGCTGCGGGCGCTTTCGCCGACTGTGTCGACAGCCTGTCGGTAACCGTACAGCCGGTGCAATGCAATGGCCTGCGTAACGGCCTCATTCGCATAGATTCCGTGTATGGTGGCATGCCGCCTTACTATTTTTCCCTGGATGGGCAGTCGTTTAGTACCCGACCAAGTTTTGATCGTTTATGGCCGGGTAACTATCAGTTATGGGTAAAAGACGCACTGGGCTGTGCAAAACAGTGGTCTATTATCATTCATGAGCCGGAATTACTACAGGTTGCCTTACGCAGTTCCGATACAAGCGTAGTGGCCGGTGTGCCCTTCAATTTGTACGCGGAGGTTTCGCCGCAAAACATAGACCTTAAAAATATTGAGTGGCGCCCGCCCGGCCTTTTCGTATACTCCGACACCTTGAAACAAAGGCTATTCCTGTCGGAAACGACCACTTTCGCCATTGAAATTGAAAATCAGGACGGCTGCATTGCCCGCGATCAGGTCACCGTAGAGGTCGAAAAAACGAATCTGTATTTCCCCAACATTATCAAGCCGGGCAGCAATCAGGATGCTTATTTCACGGTGTATGCCGGCGAAGGAGTAGCGCAAATCGTCCTGCTGCAAGTGTATAACCGGACCGGCGGCCTGGTTTTCGAGCGGAACGATTTTCAGCCCAATGACCCGCTGAAAGGCTGGAACGGGCGGGCTGACGGAAAGTACGTGCAGGTCGGCGTGTATGCCTGGCGCGCCGTCGTAGCCTATTTGGATGGTCACCTGCAGCAATTTCAGGGTTCGGTGACGGTGGTGTATTGAGGTTAATAAAAAAAGGTTGATAAAAAAGTTGATAAGGTTTATAATTATTCCACGTAACATTGATTATCAATGCTGTGTGGAATAATTATAAACCTTATCAACTTAATAAACCTTAATAAACCCAATTTACCAGTCCAACTTGGCCGTCATCAACCCTTCGATGGTCTTGGAAGGCGATATATGTACGCTTAGTTTCTGGTCTTCCACCGTCGTCAGGGTCTGGCCTTCCGTAACCTTAGTGCCGTACTGTATCACGGTGATTACGGCATCATACAGCACCGCATGTACTTCCGCGACGGAGCGGCTGGAGTTGACCACTTCCATTTCCGGGAGTCCAAATTCCTGCAGGCCGAAGGTATAGCCACCACTTTTACCGTCCTGGTCCGTCATGCCGAAATGCACCCAGCAATAAATGGGTAGTGAGTTGTTTTCCTGTAAATTATGCGCTGCGGCCGTGTAGAAACCCCTCGGCAACAGCAAATACTGGTTATTGAGGTAAATGCCGCTGGACTTGGTGTTTTCCAAAACCGCACCGGCGACACGCGTAAACTGCTTATGCAGTTCAAGCGCCCGGGTAGGGGAACCAATGACCGAAATGACCACCTGGGCCTGATGACGGCCAGCCTCCTGGGCAGCGGTTCTCCATATCCAGGAAAGGTTGGCCGCCGCTTTGATCTCGGCAGGTGGAACCGCGTAGTCCATGTACGACAGCGTGATGGTCGCTCCTGGGGTGCTAAAAACGAGCGTTTTGGCTTTACTGGTCACGGAATCGGTCCGGAATTTCCAATCTGTTTTTAGCGTAGCCAGCAGGCTTTTAAAATCGGGTGCTGTTTTTTCATTCAAAAGTACGGTACCGGTCACCACTTTTTGCACGGGCGTAGTCGCCTTTGCTTTAGGCGTTTGGGCCAAAGAAGTTTGGGAAAAAAGCGCAGCAAACATTGCGCAGAGCAGAATAGAACGCATAGTGTAGTTTTAGAAACAAAAATGAAAGCCCTATCAAACGCAGCATTTCGTTTTTACAGGCCTGGGTGAGACGGTTTTTTTTCAAATAGGCACAGGAGTTCGCATAAAAAATGAGCCACCCCGAAAAAATCCGGAGTGGCTCAAGGTTGATTTATCTTAAAAACCTAGCGCAGCAGGGTCACTTCTCCATGTTTTTCGTCTTCTACGCCCCCCGCAAAACGGACCCGGATTACGTAGGCATACACGTCGCTGGGCGCATCTTTGCCGTCTTTACGACCATCCCAGTTCACATTGTCGCGCGTGGATTCGAAGACTTTCTGACCCCAGCGGTTGTAAACCGTAAAGGAAAGCACCTCCGTATCCGCACCGTAAAACAGAGGCCCGAACGTACCGTTTACCGCATCGCCATTGGGGGTAAATGCATTCGGCATATCGAAGCATTTCTTGAAAGTATATTCAATGGCATCTTCTACCGTACAAGTGCCCAAAGTGGCTACCACCTTGAAAGTCACATTTTCGCTGCTGGAAACCACTTTCACCGAGTCCTTGTTGTCGGCTGGAATTGCTTCATTGCCCTGCAACCAGGTGAGTATAGCGGCCGGCGGCGTCTTGTTGATCGCTTTCAACGTGATTTCCGTGCCCAGGCAAAGCCCGTCGCCTGGAAGTGGCGTACCGGTAATTTCAACGGTCGGCTTAGGCGAAACGAACACTTTCAGCGCATCCGTAGCTATACAAACAGCTGGATTTCCACCATAGACCAGCGTTGCGGTATAGGTGGTGTCTGCCAATGGCGTCACGTCGATACTTAAGCCGGTCTGATTGCCTGGCGTCCAGGTCACTATGCCCGGTGTACCCGTTACGGTCGCGGTCAATTTAACCGGGTCACCGAAACAAATGGTCTGATCGGCGCCAACTTCCAGCGTAGCACTGTTGATGGTCACGGTCACCTGATCGCTGACGCTGCACTGAGGGCCCTGCGCCGTTAATTTATAGGTGGTCGTAACCGTAGGCGTAACAACTGGGTTGGTCAGCGACGACGTAAAGCCAGCCGGATCAGAGGTCCAGATATAGGTAATACCTGGCTCGTTATTACCTGTATTCAGTTGAATACTAGGCGCCGAGCTCAGGCAGAAGGCGGTGTCGCCGATCAAATTGATGGTCGGTATAGGCAATACAAACACTTGCACCGAATCGATGGCGCTGCAACCGGAACCGTAGTTCAGGGTAGCCACATAGGTCGTGCTCGTGGTAGGCATGACCTGAATGCTGATACCGGACTGGTTGGCCGGCTGCCAGGTCACCGTGCCGGGAGTACCGACTACAGTAGCGTTCAAGGTAACGGTTGCGCCGGTACAAATGGTCTGATTGGCGCCCACTTCCAGCGTCGCATCGGCTACTGTAACCACCACTTCCCCGCTGGCTGTGCAAAGTGCACCCTGCGCCGTCACCTTATACGTGGTGGAGTTCGTCGGGGTAATGATCGGGTTCGCGAGCGAAGAGGTAAAGCCCGGCGGTTCGGAGGTCCAGGTATAGGTGGTACCCGGTTCGTTGGGCCCGTTATTCAGTTGAATACTGCTTCCCAGGCACACGGTTGGATTGACCGGCAATTGCAGGTTCGGCGTGGCCAGCACTTCCACCTGAATACTTTGCTCGGCCGGACAGTCGGCATCGGGCGTGGTTACAGTATAAGTCGTCGTGCTCGTCGGTGTGGCGATCGGGTTGGGAATATTCAGGTCAGAAAGCGTGGTGCTTTCTTTCCATTCCAGCTTTTCATTACCAGGATCCACGGTGGCCGTCAATTGCGACGACTGGCCCGGACATAATTGGGGCGGGTTAGCAGTTATCATGATCGTCGGTATGGTACCGACGTTCACCGTAATGGAATCCTTCGTCGAGCAGCCGCGGTTTTCAATTTTCCGGGTAAATACCTTGGTGGTCGTGGCGTAAATAACCAGGTTCCAAAGGTCCAGTGGCGTGATGTCGCCGCCACCGGAAATCCATTCCGGCTTAATATCGGGGAAATCGGCCGGCTCGTAGACCTTAGACAACAGGTAAATCGTATCCCCGGGGCAATAAATAGGTTTCTCCGGGTCGAGGAATATAGTGCTTGTCGGCAGCGAATCGACGCGAATGCGCACCGAGTCCCGTACCGTACAGCCATTGACCAGGGTCGTTGCCGTTATGGTCACCGACTCATCGGGCGAGCTGGTCACGGTAGCTCCGGTCGGGCTGCTGACGTAGAAACTTGGCGACCAGCTGACGGTGCCGGCGGGTTGGGTCAGTGCATTCAGCGTCACGGTATCGCCCAGGCATATTTCCCGGTATTCGTCCCCGGCAATATTAATAGCGGCCTGGATGACGGTCACGGTTACGCTGGCCGTCTGGGAGCATACGCCGTTGGGGCTGGTGGTCGTCAGGGTGTAGGTAGTCGTTTGTTCCGGCGTAGCGATCGGGCCGCTGCTGGCCGGATCGCTCAACCCGGTGGCCGGCGACCAGGAATAGGTCGTGGTCGAATTTAATACATTGGCCAGCTGAACCGGGTAGTTCTGGCAAACGGTCGTATCGGCAATGACATCCGGGAAAAACAGCGTGTCCACATTCACCGTCACCTGGTCGGTTACCACACAACCGGCAATGCTCACCTGCACCTGATAAGTAGTCGTCAAGGTGGGGGAGGCGATCGGGTTGGGGTTGAACTTATCGCTCAAACCCAGTGCGGGCGTCCATAACAGCCCGGCGTTACCCACATTATTTGTGCTTTGCAGTTGCACGCTATTGCCCAGGCAAATACTGGTCACCTCTCCGCCGCCGGCCACATTCGCCGTTATTTGCGGATTAATGATCATAATATAGACCGAATCGTTGTCCGTACACGTACCTACCGTGCCGGTAACCTCTAGCCAGATATTCTGGGTCGGGGTGATCGTCGGATTGGCAATGAAAGCATTGCTGACGGCGCCCGGCGGTGACCAAAAGTAGCTTTGTGCGCCTTTGGCTAATAATTGTAGCGTGCCGCCGGCACAAACCAGCAGCGTGTCACCACCCGTTACCTGCACCTGGACATTATCCTTGAGATCGACGGTAATGGTGGAAAAGGTGATGGATCCGCAGCCGAAATTGCTGGAAATAGCGATCACGATGGTTTCATTACCCTCCGTCAGGTTATCGGCGATAGGGGTGATCGGGAATGATAGTTCGGTTTGGCCGGGCAGGAAAGTAATGGTATTGGGCAGTCCCAGTAAATAATCGAGTCCCAGGATAGCCGTACCGCTGATACTAATGGTGTAGGTGGTCGGTACGTCTTTCGGTTCGCTAAGTTTGATGATCAGTACATCCTGCAGGCCCGTGCAGCTTTCGACGAAGTAGTCAATGCCGCTGGCGAAATTGACGCTCAGCGTCGGACCGCCGCCCTGGATTTTAGAAATGAAAACGCCCGAGTCATAGTTCGTATCCGTCCGGTCGGCAATGGCGAATTTCAGGTGGTAGGTATTGCAGGGCGTAACCTTGGTCCGCGCCGTCAGGCTCTTTTTAACACCCAGGGAATCGGAGGTGAGGCCATCATAGGTCAACTCCTGGCCGAGGGAATAGTCGCGGTAGTACGGCCAGTTTTGCTCGTAATTCACGCTGTTGATCTCCACGGGCGTGTTGGTGCCGGGCAGGGTGGCCAGGTTTTTCGCGGAATTGGTCAGCCCGGGGTCGCCCACAATACCGGGACCGGAGATCAAAAAGGCGAAAATGTCATTGAAACTGGTATTTACGAATTCCGGATATTCTTCCGAGCCGAACACGTATTCAAAGCTCAGTTCGTCGGAAGCAGCAAACACGTCCGCTTCGACAATGCAGGCATCCTGCGCAATGAACACGTTGCCACTTTGTATGGAAAGATAGTCCAGATCAGCATCGCCGCCACCGAAATTGGTCACCCCGGAAAACTTAGTGCTTGGTCCAGGGGCATTCGCCGCACTACCGGTGGTAAGCAGCAGACCTTTACCCATTTGCAGGTCATTCGTTTCCGATGGGTAGCTGAAGGTCGCGTAACTACCGGGAGCGCAATTCACCGCCGTTACGTTAACCGTTGTAAAGGGTGTTTTAATGAAGTCGGCAATGCTGTCCTGGGTGATGTCGGGATTCAGGGAAATAGCGTCCTTTGGTGGACAAGGCTCGCTGCTGCACTGCCAGTGTCCTTGCCAACCCTCGAATTGCAGGTCGTTATCCGACTCGAACTGTACCGTGAGGCACCCGCTGGCCGCCTGAACGGAGTAACATACGCCGCCCCAGTTAGCGAAACCGAAACCGCCAACCTGCCCGAGGGGCGCGCCACTGGTCGAGTTGCCATCGTAAAAACTGAGTACATCAGAAAAGCCGGCCTCGATGTTGTAATAGTCCAGGGTGAACGTAATACAGCCGGAAGGCTGACTGGGGCAAATAACGAACGTATGGTTCTCATCCGGGCCATAGTCGTTGTCCGGGCCGCCGGAATCATACAAGGTACCCGCGCAAAGCGTGGAACTACCTTGATCAATCGTTACGATGGGCGGTATTTTATCCACGCAAAGCGTGAAATCTCCCCAGTTCGGCGTGGCCGTAGTAGAATAGTCGGAGACCCGAATATAATAGGTAAGTCCGGGAGTCAGGCCTTCCACATCGAGAAAAAGGCTGTTTTCCCCAATTTCGGCCTTGGCACAAAGCAGCTCGGCGAAACCGTCGAAAGTACAATCGCCCCGGTAAATGGCAAACTGCGGGTTTTCGATCGGGGTGGGATCGACGCCGGTCAGCGTGATCCGATAGTCGAGCAGCGTATCTGAACAGACGAATGAAAACCAGACGTCGCGGGTAGCCAGGCCACCATTGAAACAACTGGGTGCATTGTCAAAACCAATGTCTGAATTAGTCGCTCCAACGTTTGTGAAAACCGTAGTCGGACAGGCTGGCGCTACGCCCAGTTGGTACAGACTATCGCACAAATAATCATCGTAAGGTAAATTTTGCGCTGACGTAGAAATGGCCACCGCCAACACCGCCCACAGGAGGAAAAGTTTTTTCATGTTTAGTTTTGTCTGAATCAATATCGGCCGGCGAAGTAAGCGAACATTCTGAAAATATGGAACAAAAAGGCAAGAATATGACCGTGCGAAGCAAAAAGCCCGCGCAGAAATCAGCAACGAAGAAAGCAATTTTTTTAATTCCAGGTTAGAGTATGCTTTTTACGTCCACCCCGCACGCCGGCTAACGCTTGCAGTGATCCAGGCGGGACCGCACTTCCTCGAGGGTGAAAAGTGGGTTTTGGTTGCCTAAATGGGTGTTCAGGTAGTTCAGTACATTCGTAATATCGATGTCGGAAAGTTTATCGGCCGCCGGCATTTGTTCGGCATACATTTTCCCATTCACCAAAATACTGTCCTGCAAACCATAACGGATCAGGCAGGGCAACTGATCGCGGTTTTGGGTCAGATAGTCCACGCCGTTCACCGGAGGGATTAGCGCGCCCAGACCTTCGCCGCTGTCCATGTGGCAGTTGGCACAGTAACTTTTGTAAATCTGGGCGCCGTCTGCGTAGGGGTCCCGGGCGCAGCCCATCAGGAACAGCAGGATAGTGGAAAGCAGGAAATTCCGCATGGAAAGGTAGTTTAAGGGCCAAGACAAGCCGGCGATACAAACGGTTACTTCGGAAATTGCTCCGCCAGCAGATCGTCGATCTCGTGCATGAAACGATCCACTTCTTCCGCTTTGGTACCGTCGCAAAAGGCGCGAACGTGCCGGTCTTTATCCACCAGGATAATGCGGCCGGAGTGATCGAAACCGCCCGGAGAATCGGGGTCTTCCGTAGCGACGCTGAAATAGTTGTCGGCGATGCTGTAAATGGCATCGTGATCGCCGGTCACCAGGTGCCATTTTTTAGCCTCGATCCCCAGTTTCTGGGCGTGGCGTTTCAGGGCGCCCACCGTATCATTATACACATCGATAGAATGCGAAAGCATCAGCAGCCGGTCGTCGTTCTTGTATTTTTCATAAATACGCAGCCCGTTCTTTTTCACCTTCGGACAAATAGTCGGGCAATGAATGAAAAAGAAATCCGCAATATAGAGCTTGCCCGCAAACGTGGCATTGTTCACCACCTGGCTATCCTGATCCACAAACTGGAAATTGGGAATGGTGGGGTAGATCGTATCGCCGGCCGGACTGACGTCGCGTTCCCCGAGAATAGGTAGTTTGTGGGGCCCGGCTGCGGGCTGGCAGGCCATGAAAATCAGGCCGGATAACAGTATGAACAAGAGAGGACGCATCGTAAATTGGGAAACTGCTTGAAAGGACAAAGTAGCAGGCTAAGTTGATTGGAACGGGTTGGAGACAATTAAAATGGGGTTGCTTACTTCGTACCGAGCGCCTTGCGACCTTCGGCCAAAGCGGCCTGAATATCGGCCCGGTTGCGTATTAATTTCTGTTTCTGCTCAGTCAGATAACTTTTAGCTTCCGCCGCCGGCAGCGAAGCCGGGGAACGATAATCGCGCATCCAGGCCATCATGTCCATGCCGGCCGTACTGATATCCGCAATGGCTTTCAGATAGGCCTTACGCTGTGTTTCTCCCTGCAGGGTTTTAAATCGCAGTTTGACCTCGCGGCCAACGCGCTCCATTTCGGTCAGTTCCTTCATCACGTCGTCGTGCAGCGCATTGACTTCGGCTTCCAGGTTCTTATTCGGGTCGCCGGCGGGTAGGGCGGTCGTTTCCGAGGCCGCTGCCGTTTCCGAGGCGGCATGCCTGATCTGATCGGCGGTCGCCATGGCCAGATCCATTTTACATACCGGGCACTGACCGGGCTGGTCGTATAGCTTTCCTTTTTCACAGTCCATCGGACACCGGTACGCGGCTTTTTCACCCATGGACATGGCTTCGTTCACGGCCGGCGGCGCGGTATTTACGGAAGCTGTTTTGGGTTCGTTCTTGCAGGCCAAAACGCACAGAATCAATAAGATCGGAAAGGTCAAACGTAAATATTTCATTTTTTTAAATTTTTAGTAAGCAAGTAAATCCGCTATGCAGACATGGTGGGGTAGGGCGCTGCAAAGGTAAACGTGCAGGACCAGCGTTTTTCATCGAAAATAGGAAAATTCACCCGATTTGGAAGCGTTCCAAATTCGGACGTACCACGCTTACTGCACTCCGCACCTTCATCGCTGCGCGAAAAAAAGCGGACTACAAGTCCGCTGTACGGAGCCGTACTAGGACGCTGCGTCCGGAACATGCAAAGCCGGTAAAATGACGTGGAAAGCGGCGCCCTCGTTTTCCTGGCTGACCGCATAAATATCCCCGCCGTGGTTGAGCGCTATACGGCGGCAAAGTGCCAGACCAATACCGGTACCGGCATAACTCTGCTTGTCGTGCAGTCGTTTAAAAATAGTAAAGATCTGCTCCGAAAACTCCGAGGAGAAGCCAATACCATTATCCGCAAAAACCAGTTCGCAATACTTGGTATTTGGCTGGGTAACCAGGTGTTTGTTCGCATCTTCCTCGCTAATGGAATGAGCAGTAATCGAGATGAGGGGTTGTTCGCGGCTGGAGGAAAACTTCAGCGCATTACTGATCAAATTACGGAACAACTGCGTCATTTGTAAAGGAATGGCTTCCAGTGTGGGCAGACTACTCACCTGGACCTGCGTGTTGTGCTCGCTGATGATCATATCAAAATCGAGCACCACGTTTTGATAAATCAGGTTCAGATCGGTCTTGACGAATTCGCTGTCCTTCCGGGTGGTGCGGGCAAAATTGAGCAGGTCGTCGATGAGCAGGCTCATGCGGTGCGAGGCGGCCGACATTTTATCCAGGTGTTCGACGCCTGCATCCGGCAGGGCCGATCGGAAGCGTTGCTGCAGAATATTGGAGAAGGTAACGATTTTACGCAGCGGTTCCTGCAGGTCGTGACTGGCGACATACGCAAACTGTTGTAGCTCGTCGTTAGAATGCTCTAATTGCATGTTTACCTCCTGTAGTTCCCGGGTGCGTTCCTTCACGCGGGAATCCAGTTCTTCGTTCAAAATTTTCTGTTCGTGTATATCCGTGCAGGTGCCAATATAACCGGTAAACTCGCCGGAGGGGGAATAGGCCGGTTTGCCGACATCCAGTATCCAGCGATATCCGCCGTCGTGACGCTGCAAACGATATTCCATTTGAAAGGGATGACGGGCATCGAAGTTGGTTTCATACACCTGCATGCAGCGTTCAGTGTCATCGGGATGCACGCCTTCCACCCAGCCGCCGCCAATTTCCTGCTCCAGCGTACGGCCGGTAAATTCCAGCCAGGTGTTGTTAAAAAAGGTACAGCGTTTATCCGGACCGGCTACCCAGATCATCACGGGCGCATTATCGGACATCTGCCGGAACCAGGCTTCCCGTTCGGCTACCAGTTGCTCGGCTTTCCGGTGTTCGGTTATATCTTCAATCGCCAGCAGGACCAATTGCTGACGGTGGTCCGAGCGGATGATTTTCCGCCCGTTCAGCACCAGTATCTTCTCCCCGACGTTCTGGAAAACGTGCCGGATCCCGTAACCGCTGAACGGTTTGTTTTTAGCCATCACATCTTCCAGCAGCTCCCGTAATTCAGGAATATCCCATTGCCGGTTGCCCAGTTCGTACAGCAGGCGACCTTGTATTTCTTCAGACAGCAGGCCGAAGGTTTTAGCGAAGGCATTGTTGGCCGAATTGATGCGCAGGTCTTTATCCAGCGTCAGGACTGCTTCGCGAATGGTGTTGAAGATGGTTTCCGCATACTCGTTGGATTCAGCCAGGTCTTCATTGCGGGCCTGCAGTTCCTGGTTGATGGTCCGCAGCTCTTCATTGCTCGACTCTATTTCTTCCTTACTCGTCTCCAGTTCTTCATTAATGCTCTGGAGTTCTTCGTTGCTCGACAAGATTTCCTCATTGGCCGACTGCAATTCTTCATTGCTGGTTGCCTGCTCCTCGATGATAGAGCGCATGTCTTCCCGCACGCTGTTCACCTCCTCTTCCAGTTCTTTTACCCGCTTGCTTTTTGACTGGGGGGAATATCGCTCTACGGGAATTGGTGGTACTTCTTCTTTTAAAATAATCAGAAAAAGAGGGTCATCCTGGTCGGCTTTTAGTGGCAGCACTTCAAAGCCGACCATTTGCAGTTGGTCCCTGATCTTGATTTCCAGACCGGATTTGGTGACCGGCTGACTCGTTTTGATGCATTTCCGCACGGCGTTACGCAGTTCGAAAGACAAACCGGGCCGGGCCATTTTCAGCAGGTTCAAGCTGGCTTTTCCCGGGGCGGGCTCCAGAAATAAGCTGGTCGAACCACGGAATTGCATGATTTCCAGATCCTTATTGATCACGACTGTAGCCGGCGTATACTGGTGGAGCAGGATGTTATTTACCAGGTCTTCCAGATCGCCGTTATTGGTTTCTTTAATCGGCATTTGTTTATTAGGCAGTAGCACCTTTGTACGTTCCATGCCACGCAGGTGTGGCGCCAGTTCGAAGCCTATCCTGCTGTTACCGGTATTTTTGCGGGTATATACCTTGAATTTCTTGTCTGGATGGGTAAACATCGGGGTGGAATCGCCGATGGTTTCTGAGCGGCCCAGCACCAGATAGCCGTTGGGACTTAGGGCGTAGTGAAAGGTGGCGATTATTTTTTTCTGTAGCGCTGAATCCAGGTAGATCAGCAGGTTGCAGCAACTGATCAGGTCGAGCCGCGAAAAAGGCGGATCTTTAAAAACATTATGCGGGGCAAATACGCAGAGATCGCGGATCAGTTTAACGATCCGATAGTGGTGGTCGACTTTGATGAAAAACCGCTGTAAGCGTTTGGGCGACACGTTGGTCAGCTCCTGGGGGGAATAAATGCCCACGCGGGCTTTGGCAATGGCGCCTTCGCTCAAGTCGGTGGCAAAAATCTGAATGGCGACGTTGGCCACCCGATCGCCCATGAACTCCATGATGAGCATCGCCAGGGAATACACCTCTTCGCCCGTGGAGCAGGCCGGCACCCAGATCCGGAAGGGGTCTCCTGAATCCTTCTGCTGGAGCAGGCGAGGCAGCACGTGCTGCTGCAAATAATCCGACGTTTCCGGGTCGCGAAAAAAGCTGGTGACGTTGATCAGCAGGTCATTATAGAGCAGTGTGACCTCGGCAGTATGCTGGCGCAGGTATTTCGCATAGTCTTCCAGCGAATCCAGCTGATGCAGTAGCATGCGCCGGATAATTCGCCGGCGAATGGTGTTCATCTTGTAATGACTGAAGTCTACCCCCGTTGTTTTGCGGATCAGCTGAATAATACTGCGCATTTCGCCGTTCTGGTCGGCAGCTTCATCACTGGCGTCCGTGGTCATCACCTCCTGTAAAATAGGGGTTTTTTTACCGAGCCGATCCAGTTCCGCAGCAATTTTAGCCGGGGACAAGATCTTATCTACTACGCCTTCGGCCACCGCTGATTTTGGCATGCTTTGGTACTTGGCCGTATCATCCTGGGCGAAGGTAATTCCACCGGCCATTTTAATGGCTTTCAAACCCTGGGTACCATCATTGGCATTACCGGAGAGCACCACGGCGATGGCGCCTTCTTTCTGCCGCTTGGCAAGCGAAATAAAAAACCGGTCGATGGGCAGATTGATAATGGGCCGGTCTTCCCGCGGGGAAAGGGTTAAAACGCCGTCTACGATCTCCATGTTCTTATTCGGGGGGATCACATAAACCGAGTTGGGTTCGATGCGCATGAAATGAGAGGCCTCGAAAACGGGCATCTGGGTATATTTAGCCAGAATAGTGGTGAGATGACTCTCATAACTTGGGTCCAGATGTTGGATATACACATAGGACAGGCCGGTCTCCGGAGACAGATGTTGTAACAGATCGATAAAAGCCTCCATGCCGCCTGCTGATCCGCCTATTGCCACGATGGGTACAGGTTTTTTCGAAGAAGAGCCTCTATCACCGTGGGAGGAGTGTTTCATAAGTATAAATTGCAGGTGAAGATAATAGAAAGGGGTCGTCTTACCTCACTATTACTCACTTTTAGTATTTTGTACAGCAAATAAACTCTTCCCCCATCGCCAGCCGGCACTCATAGGTCGTAACACCCTGCAGGCGATGTACCAGGAAATCGCCCAACCCTTTTTTGGAAAGGTGCAGTACAATAAAAACAGCCAGTGGCGCTTTCAGGGGTAGCTGAGCCACCAGCTCGGTCAGGGCATTCAGGCCGCCCGCAGAAGCGCCGATAACTATTAGGCGAACGGGCGCACCTAAGTCGGAATTTTTTTCCGGACTTGTAGTTATTTTATTTTCCATTGGTTACATTTGTCTTCTCAATGAATTATATTCATGCCTGTTTGGAGTGGAAATAAGCATACCACCAGAATGGGACCACTGTTTACCCTTTAAATTTAACACCATGAATAAGCATTTCGGAAAAACGAGAACTATTTTCATGGTTGACGATGATGAGGATGACCGGGAAATGTTTCGGGATGCCTTACAAACCGTAGACCCCTCCGTGAAGTATATGGAAGCCGCAGATGGTATGGCTGCCTTGGAAATGCTGGCACTTGTGCAAATGCAGCTACCCGATTTTATTTTTCTGGACCTTAATATGCCGCGTAAGGATGGTAAACAATTCCTGGCCGAAATAAGCAAGTTGCCTCACCTGAAAGGCGTTCCGGTTGTTGTTTATACCACCTCCAAAAATTGTCGGGATATGGATGAGGTCAAACGGCTTGGCGCCGTACACTTCGTTACCAAACCGTTTATTTTCGATGATATTTGCCTGGCCATTCGTTTCGTACTCGTCGAAGGCTGGAAACACGCGGCCGTACTGGGCAGGGCTACCGGCCCGCTGCAGGCAGCATCAGCATATAACTGATTAAATTTTTTTTTTCTGCATAACTATCAAACAATCTTTTAATTACTAGTAGATTCTGTGCCCAGTTTCTACTTCTTTTTGGATTCTGTGCTTAATAGACGTCTGCTGATTTATTTTTTCCGGACAATCTTGTTCCCGGTTTGCGGCTAAACAGTCATTGTCCCGCAAGTCATCTTTCTGTGATCTTCCTGCTCAGTTACGTTACGCTTATGTTTCGTTTGACTACTTTTGTCTCCACCCCGACAAAAATTACCCGGATTCCAGTAATGCAGCTGTGCTTTCCACATTACATACTATGGTCAATTCTTCAGAAAAAATAAAAGTGATCCTGCTCATCGACGATGATGCCGATGACCGGGAGTTGTTTCGGGAAGCTTTGAAACAGGTCGATCCGCTGGTAATATGCATAGAAGCAGATGACGGCGACGTGGCGCTTTTTCTGCTGAACCAGCCGGACGCGGTGTTGCCCGACGTAATTTTCCTGGATTTGAATATGCCACGGATGAACGGCAAACAGTGTTTGAATGAGATCAAACAAAGCGATGCCTTAGCTCATATACCGGTAGTCATTTATACGACTTCCAAGCGCGGAGTGGATGTCGAGGAAACCAAAAACATGGGCGCCGTGCACTTCATTACCAAACCGGCCTTTTTTGATAAGATCTGTAAGTCGATCGACTACGTACTTAGTGAAGAGTGGAAAAAAGAGGAACAGCCGGTCAACGCGCCCCGGCTTTGACCCATATTTCATTTTCCAGATTTTATAGAAAATTTTCCATTTTGCGGCTTTAAATGAAAAACTGGTTATGGAGTGTGCTCCTGGCCGGTTTTTCGCTATTTTCACCATTTTTTACCCGCATCCATGCTGCTTGCCATTTCGCCAATTGATGGGCGCTACGCCGACAAAACCAAAGAACTGGCCGATTACTTCAGCGAATATGCCCTCATTCGCTACCGGGTTTTTGTCGAGATCCAATATTTTATCGCGTTATGCCAATATGGCCTGCCGCAGTTAGCAGCCTTTGAAGAGGATAAAATTGACGATCTCAACGCCATTTTTGAAGGTTTCGACCTGGCCGACGCCGAAGCGGTCAAATCACTGGAACGCAGTACCAACCACGACGTAAAAGCCGTCGAATATTTTCTGAAAGAACGTTTCGATACGCTCGGGCTAGGGGCTTTGCGGGAGTTCGTACACTTCGGACTGACGTCGCAGGATATTAATAACACGGCCAATCCACTGCTTTTCAAAAACGCCCTGGAACACGTCTATCTGCCGCTGCTGACCCGTATCCAGGATCTGCTGGAAAAACGGGCCCAGGATTGGGCGCACGTGCCGATGTTAGCCCGCACCCATGGTCAGCCGGCCTCGCCAACCCTGCTCGGCAAAGAATTCGCCGTGTTCGTGGAGCGCCTGCGGGTTCAGATCGGGCTGCTGGATAAAATTCCGCACCGCGCTAAATTCGGCGGCGCGACCGGTAATCTCAACGCCCATTTCGTGGCTTATCCGGACTACGACTGGCACCAGTTCGCCAATGATTTTGTCCGCGAATTCCTCGGCCTGGAACGCTCGCAGCAAACCACCCAAATTGAACATTACGACTGCCTGGCCGCTCAGTGTCAGGCACTTGGACGGATCAACACCATCCTGATCGATTTTTGCCGCGACATCTGGACCTATATTTCCATGGAATATTTCCGTCAGCAGACGGTAGCCGGCGAGGTGGGCTCTTCGGCCATGCCGCATAAGGTGAATCCTATTGATTTTGAAAACGCCGAAGGCAATCTGGGCCTGGCCAACGCCATGTTCCAGCACCTCGCCGAAAAACTGCCCATCAGCCGGATGCAGCGCGACCTGACAGACTCCACGGTACTGCGTAACCTGGGCGTGCCCATGGGCCATACCGTGATCGCCCTGAAATCACTGGAAAAAGGCCTGGGTAAACTCCTGCTCAATGAAAGCAAGCTCTACGACGACCTGGAAGACAACCAAATGGTAACCGCCGAAGGTATTCAGGTCATACTGCGCCGGGAAGGTTATCCGCAGCCCTATGAGGCCCTCAAGGCCCTCACCCGCGGCCGTGGGGGCATTACACGCGAAGATCTGCATCAGTTCATCGACGGCCTGGCGGTGAGCGAGGATATAAAAGAAGAATTAAAAGCGCTGACGCCGCATAATTACGTGGGGCGGTAGACCCCACCCCTAACCCCTCCCCCGAAAGGGAGGGGGACCTGATCGCGGAGTTTTCTAATTGATTTTCAGGATCTTGGACAAAAATCAACGGTCCAGATGGATGTACAACCATTTATCCGCAGCTTGTCGGCCCCGGCTTTCGAGCGAAAAATCCGTTTTAATCCAGGCAATCCGTTTCATCCGTTCTCCCATCCTACCACGCCGTGCAGGCGCCAAAAAGGACCCCACCCCTAACCCCTCCCCAGAAAGGGAGGGGGACCTGATCGCGGAGTTTTCTAATTGATTTTCAGGATCTTGGACAAAAATCAACGGTCCAGATGGATGTACAACCATTCATCCGCAG
>JANPIN010000046.1:0-64908 GCA_031425035.1 Saprospirales bacterium
CCTGATGGCTATCCCTTTCGTAGTACTTGGGCCCACCCATACAGAAGTAGAAGTGCTCGGCACGACCGTGCAGCCGCAGCTGCCTTTTATGATCCTGCATGCGCCGCCCGGCGACGGCAGCAGCAGCGAATTCCAGCAGGGACAGACGACCTGCCGGGAGTTTGAGGAGTCCTACGCCACGGATAACTCCAACTCTGCCAACGTGGCCGTGAAACTGGGCATCGCCGGTTCCCTGGGCTTTATCGCTACGGTGAATTTCGAGTTCTCGGTCACCTTCAGCGGTGGCGTCACCGCCGGCGACCTGGCCATCAAAACCACCAGTAACCAGACCTGCGTCACCGTCAACGAAGGGTTCTCGACGACCGAACTGACCGGACCGGATGGCGGTGGCGATGTGTTTATCGGCTACGGTACCGACCTGAATTACGGGGTCTATGAATTTTGGAAACAAAATGGCTGCGACATCAGCCTCGATACCGGGTTGATTTACACGCCGATCGGTAACCCCCGCAAATTTGCCTACACGAAAACCGCTATCCTGGCTGAAATCGATAACCTGCAGAGCATTGTAGGCGATAGCCTGACGGTAGGCGTCAAAGTCGCTAATGATGCGCAAAACCAGATCGACGTATGGAACCAGGTACTGGCGCTGAACGAGGCCAATATCAATAACCCGAGTAACACCTCGATTGGTGCGGTAAATTTTAGTTCGGGCGTCAACCAGTCCCAGGAATCCAGCGTCACGATTACCGACAACAGCTCCATCCAGGTAGAGCACTACCTCGAAGGCACCGCCGGCGTAGAAGCGGTGGTCGAAGTAGGCGGTTCGGGCGTAACGGGTGGCTACGAATACAAGTCGTCGCAGCGCTACGGCAAAACCCAAAATCAGTCGGTGGAAACGTCCAAAATCGTCAAATACACCCTGGCCGATGATGATAGTGGCGATAAGTTCAACCTGAACGTGGTCCGCGACCCGATGTTTGGCACACCCGTTTTCCGTATCCAGTCCGGTACGAAAAGCAGCTGTCCCTTTCAAGGTGGTTACCAGCGCGATCAGCCGCGTCTGAAACATACCGGCCAGACCGTCAGCAGCATCACGCTGCAAGGCACGCCGGTGGGCGGCTCCGCTACTTTCAATCTGGACGTGTGTAATGAATCGAATGAAAACCGCGCCTACACCCTGAAACTCAATCCGGAGTCCAACCTGAACGGCGCGGTGGTGACAGCGGCCGGTCTGCCCCTGAATAATGCCTTCGGTCAGCAGTTTACGGTGCCGGCCAACGGTTGCCTCGCCAGTCCGCTGGTGATCGAAGTGAAAATGCAGTCGGGTACGAGCCCTACTTCCTATCCCAATCTGGAATTGCGGCTGGAATCGTCTTGCGAGGAAGACATCGTTTCCAGTGTTTTTGCTTCCGTATTCTTCGGTACCAGCGCGGTGATTGATCTGGCCGATAACAGCCTGCTCTCCGTGTCGCCCAACCCCACTTCGGGGCGGCTGCAGATCAGTTTGCCCGACGCAAGGAGCCTGGAAGCCGTTCGGATGATGGATTTCTCCGGTAAAACCGTGCGTAATGTCGAATTGAACAACTTCAACGGACCGTATGACCTGGATCTGAGCCAGCTGCCGGCCGGGGTGTATGGTCTGCAGGTGCGCTCCGGCCAACAGGTCTTCGCCAAAAAAGTAGTCGTGCAATAATTTACGAGCGGAACGGCATACTGCGGGAGGCGGCGATTTTCGAGTCGTCGCTTCCCGTGATTTCCCAATTTGGCTCCACTGGTTTATCCCTTATTTTTCTGCTTATATCAAAACCAAATAATATGAAAAGGTTGTTTGCGCTTTCCGCTTTTATCATTTCATCCATGTCATTGTCAGCACAAACTGGAATTTTCTATCAGGAAGTAGAGTGGGGCATGCGACATATTGCTGCTGCCCAATCGCTGGACGATTTAAAGACCAGCTTCCATATTTTCCAGGATTTAGCCACCAGAAACCAGGGATCTTACCTTCCCGACTATTATGCGGCGCTGGTGTTGGTCCTGGAAACTGATTACCTTGAAAACGCTGCGGATCGCGATTCCCTGGTAGAAAATGCCATGCAGCACATTCAAGCCTCCGAGGCACTAAGCCCCAATAATGTGGAGTTAGAATTCCTACGCGGTTATGCACTCACCGCAAAATTGATGACCGATCCTGAGCAGCGAGGCCAGGATTATGCTCCACTGATCACCGCCCATTATGAGAAAGCGATGTCCATGGACCCACAAAACCCCAGGGCCCCCACTTTTTTGGCGAAGTTGATGGTTGCCATGCCCCAGTTTTTTACCAATGCGAAATATGATCCTTGTACGCTGGCCAAATCAGCGAAGGACTTATACCACAATTATTGGAAAGACCATCTGCTTATCTGGGGAACGGAAGTTGCTGATGAGCTCGTACAAGGCTGTAAATAGAAGCTGGCTAATTTTCTTGGCGGTTGTTTGGCTAATAATGTACCTATCTTTGAAATAGCCGGCCATTAATTTTTCGAACTATGAAAAAACTCCTTTTGCTCCTTGCTTTACTATGCGCCCCTTTTGTCCCCGCCGCACTGCAAGCCCAGTCTGCAACCGATGACTACGCCATGCGCCAATTCGCCCGGGATTTCATGGCGGCTTACAACCGGCAGGACGTGCCCGCCCTGCAGGCGATGTTCACCAAGGATGCTGTCAGCGTCGCTGATGGCTCGGTTACGGAAGGCGCCGAAAAAATTGCCCAGTTATTTACCGACCGCTTTATCCGGGAGGATGTTACGCTGCTGGTCCGGCAAATGGCGCTGAACTGGTCGGACGCACAGCATGCCTGGGTGGCTGGCGGCACCTATGAAGGCTTTGGCGTGACCTATGTTTACGACATACCGTTTCGGCAGAAGTCCGCGTATAAAAACACCATGATCGAGGAAAACGGCCAATGGAAGATCGCCCGATCGGTCGTTACGCGGATTGTAAAAACCATGGTGTACCAAAAGAACGTGCAACCGGGGACCTGGAAATCGGCCCTGACCGGTGCATTAGAAGGCAGTGGCGTCCTGAGTATGGATACTAGTAGCGTGCAGGGCAACGCTAAGTCGGTATATGCGCTGCTGGAATGGCCTTCTTTGGAGGTTGCGCATGCCTTTTTTACGAACCCGGACTGGTCAAAGAGCCTGCCTAAAACGGCTAAGGGAGAGAAGCCGACGGTTGTTTATTTGGAAATGAATTGATCTGTTTAACGGGGGTTCTTTTATAAATTTTGACTCACTTAGTCCCTGGAGCAGTCCTGTTTTATCGGGAGGAAAGGATACATTTGATCCCGTTTGGTAAGTCTTCGTCAAACGGGATTAAATGTATCTGCCTATGCGTATAGCCATCATCGGCGCCGGCTGTTCCGGCTTAGCCGCTATTAAAGTCCTGGCCGAAAACGGTTTTACCGACCTGGTTTGTTTCGAGAAGAATGACCAGATCGGGGGCAACTGGGTCTACTCGGCCCGCGAAGGCCACAGCAGCGTTTGCGAAACCACGCATATTATTTCCAGCAAATGGCTGTCGCATTACAGCGATTTCCCCATGCCGGCGGACTATCCCGACTATCCAAGCCATCAGCAGGTGCTGGCTTATTTTCAGGCGTATACGGAGAAGTTTGGTTTAGAAAAATACATTCGTTTTAATACCGAAGTGGTGCAGGCGGAAGAAGCGGCAGGCTCCGGCTGGCGGCTTCGGCTGGGCGATGGTACGGTAGCAGAATTTGATGCGCTGGTAGTAGCGAACGGTCACCATGCCGTGCCCCGTCACCCGGCCTGGAAAGATGATTTTAAGGGGCTGTACCTGCATTCCCATGCTTTTAAAAATAACCGGGGTTTTGAGGGTAAACGCATCCTGGTGGTCGGCGCCGGCAACAGCGGCTGCGATTGCGCGGTAGAAACCAGCCGGGTCGCTACCCAGGTGGATATCAGCGTCCGCTCGCCGCAGTACATCATTCCGAAATTTCTGCTGGGCAAACCGACCGATACGTTCGCCGCCAACATGCAGTGGCTGCCGCAGCCGGTACAGGACCTGCTGCATAAGATCAGTGTCCGGCTCCAGGTGGGGCGTTATAGCTACTATGGCCTGCCGGAACCCAAATTCCCGCCCACCCGTTCGCACCCGACGGTGAATTCCGAACTGCTGGACAAGATCCGGCACGGGAAAGTGCGGCCACGCCCCGGTGTAAGCCGGGTGGAAGGACACACAGTGTATTTTACGGACGGCAGTTCGGCGGACTATGACGTCCTCATTGCCGCGACGGGTTACCGGATGCAGTTTCCTTTTTTTGATAAAACGCTGATCGACTGGGAAGACGCCACCCGCGTGCCGCTGTACTTACGCATGTTTCACCCGGAGCATAAGTCCTTGTTTTTCATCGGTTTGGTACAACCGCAGGGCAGCGTGTGGCCGCTTTCGGAAGCACAGGCGCGCTTAATGGCCCGGCTTTTAAAAGGCGAATGGACGTTGCCGGCTAACCTCGCGCAACTGGCGGAAGCGGAAGGGCTGGCTGCTGAGCGGAAATTTTTGAAAAGTCCGCGTCATGCAGTAGAAGTACATTATTTGCCTTATTTGCGGAAGTTGGAGCGGTTAGTGGGTTAATTATTCCACCTCCAGCTTCCCATCTACCTCCGTCAGGCGATCCGTCAGCGCCGTATGCCGCTGATTAAAATGCGCGATCTGCGTTTCCTCATTGGCCAGCAGGGCATCCAGGTTGCCGAAATTCTCGCCGATCCGGGATTTGATGGTGCGCACATAGCCCTGCAACTTGGTTTCCAGCGCTTCCGACATCTGTTCCCGGCCTCGGGCGATCTGTTCCCGGAAACCACCAATGATCTTACGGCTTTGTATACCGGCCGTAATACCGGCGAAAAGCACGCCCACACCCGTCAGAATGCCGCCGGTGAGATCCAGCACGGCCACGTGGGTGACCGCCGCTAAAATAACCCCGATAATAGCAATGCCGCTGCCGGTGGCAATGTTGGGCGATACCATCGTGTTGCCCGCAAACAGCTGGTCGTCGGTAAAGCTTTCCGAACGCGACATAAAACGCCCGAAGGCATCCTGTAACTCTTTCAGCACCGCCGCACGCCGGTCGGCAATGTGCTCGAAAATGTAGGAATCACTGGAGACGACCGTACTGCCCGCCTTTATTTTCAGGTCGATCATTTTCGCCATCTGCTGGATGGAGTCTGCCAGATCGACGACGCCTTCATTCAGTTTTATTTTCAACTCACCGTTGAGCTGGAGTTCGAGCTTTTTGGTCAGCTCCTCCAGCCATTCCTTGATCGAACTTTTTTTGCCAATAATGCCCATGAACGAGCGGCGTAACAAGGAGGTAAAGGAAAGCTCGTTGATCAGTTCCTGCTCGATGTTTTTGGTGATGCGGTCATAACCATTCAGCAGGTTTTCGATCAGAATACCGACCTGGTGGTTGGATTTGGCTTCCTGCTTGTTCAGCGTTTCATAAATATCGTCGCGGAAAGACATGTCCACCGCATACTGTTTAGCCCGGGTATCCAGGTCATGGCGCACCCGGTCGAGGATGTTACGGGAGGTGGTAATGTTGTTACGCAGTTTCAGTGCGGCCCCGCGCCCGCCGGTAACGTGGGTCCGGATATAGTCGCGCACCGCTGAAAAGTTGCTTTGGTCGTAACGGCCTTCCAGCTCATCTTTGGCGCTGACGTGGAAAATGACGGGTTGACTGGCGCCTTTTTTCAGGGCATAGTCGTACAAGCCTTTTTCATTGACGGCCAGATCCTCGGCGCTGAGCAGGTCTTTTTGCTGTAAAACAAAAATGATCTTCTTATGCCAGTCCTGGTGAATGAAGTCGAAAAAGTCCCAGGAGGACTGCCGGTAGGGGTTTTTAGCTTCAAAAACAAAAATAACCAGGTCGCTGGCCGGGATGAAATTCTCGGTGATCTCCTGGTGTTTTTCCACGATGGAGTTAGTGCCCGGCGTGTCCACAATGGCAATGTCGCGCAGAATATCTATCGGCAGCAGGATCTTTTTCAGGTAGGGGTTCACCATAATGGTTTCTTCCTTTTCCCCGTACAGGATCTGCTGGATGGTATCGGTCATGGGCTGTGGGGCGACGGCGCAGATTTCCCGGCCGGCCTCCAGCAGCGCATTAACAAAACTGCTCTTGCCGGCTTTGACCTCCCCGACGATCACGAACATATAGGGCTCGGTCATACGGTTGCGCAGTTCGCCGACCATGGCGGCCAGTTCGCTGTGGCCGATCTCCTGACTGAGGTTCTGCAGGTCTTTCACCACGTCTTCGACTTGCGCGCGCAGGGCCAGGGTATGTTGGTTGAGTATCATGTGGGTGGTTATTGGTTATTGGTTACTGGTTGTTGGTTGTTTCTGTTTTTCTTAGTCCAGTAGCGCAATAACCCGGCCACGGACATAAATGCCGGGTTGGCCGCCTCATAGCGTTGCCGCAGGTCCGCACTGACCCCGTTGGCGGCCAGCTCCGCATCTACAAAAGCCTGAAAAGCCGGGACGATTTCCGCTGCCGGTACGCCCGCTGTGGCGTAAGGTTGCATCCATTCCGCCCAGGTCAGCAACTGCTGTTCGAGGGCATCCAGGTGGCTTAGTTTTGCGGTGACGCGGCCGAAATGGGTCAGGTACAAGGTTTCAGAAGGGATGCGGCGCAGCAGATCCAGGGAGCTTTGCCAGTCCTCCACGTTGATATCGGGCGGCGGACAAGGCGGCATCACCGGACCGCCGGGAATACGCACGCCGGCTACGTCACCGGTGAAAACGGCCAGTTCGCTCCAGTCGTCGGACACGACTTCCCAGGCCACGTGGTGTACGGCATGACCCGGCGTGTACCAGGTTTTAAACACCAGTCCGCAGGCTTCGATCACTTCTCCATGCACCGGCGCGTACAATTGCGCCAGCGGAATGGGGTGCATGGGTCCCCATAACCGGTCCATGTCCTCGCCATAGATCATCCGGGCCGAGTTATATAGTTTTTCCGGCGCCGCCAGGTGCGGTAAGCCCAGCGGATGCACGTAAATAGTAGCGCCTTTTTCCGCGAAAGCCCAGGCCGCACCGGCGTGGTCAAAATGAATATGCGTGAGGAAAACATGCTGGAAATCAGCCATTTGCCAGCCATTTTTGGCCAGTGCCGTTTCCAGGTGGGGGAGGGTAGAGGCCGGGCCGGTTTCTATCAGCGCCAGCCCCGTCGGACCTTCGACCACGAACACCGCAATGGCGTCGTTCAAGTCCAGGAAACCGAGATCGAGGGTATGAATTTTCATAGGGACATAAAAAAGACCTCCGGTGCCAACTGGCTCCGGAGGCCGAAAATTACAAAACAAAACAATTCTCGTAGGGGCACCCCTCGCGGGTGCCCTCCTAATAATTTGTGGGGTTGGTTGGTTGAAACCAATCGATATTTTGTAAGGGCGGTTATTCCATCTCCTACGGGCAAATGTAAGCGCATTTCGGAGACCGGTAAACAACAAAAATGAAATTTATTCGTACGGGCGCCCCTCGCGGGTGCCCACTCCACACGGGCGCCCGCGAGGGGTGCCCCTACCCTTTCAACGCTTCCCGCGCAATTACCAGTTTTTGTATTTCGGAAGTGCCCTCGCCAATGGTGCAGAGTTTAGAGTCGCGGTAGAATTTTTCCACTGGAAAATCTTTGGTGTAGCCGTAGCCGCCGTGCACCTGCACCGCGTCGGTACTCACTTCCACGGATATTTCGGAGGCGTAGTATTTAGCCATAGCGGCCTGTTTGGTGCATTTCTGACCGGCATCTTTCATATATCCGGCCTGGCGGGTCAGCAGTTCGGCGGCTTCGATTTTGGTGGCCATATCGGCCAGTTTAAAGCTGATGCCCTGGAAATTCGCGATCGGCTGACCAAATTGCTGGCGCTCTTTGGAGTACTTCACCGAAGCTTCGTAGGCGCCTTTGGCAATGCCGAGCGACAAAGCGGCGATGGAAATGCGGCCGCCATCCAGGATTTTCATCGACTGGATAAAACCTTCGCCTTCGACCCCTAAAATCTGACTTTCGTGCACGCGGCAATTATCAAAAACCAGTTCGGCGGTCTCGCTGGCGCGCATGCCGAGCTTGTTTTCTTTTTTTCCCGATAAAAAACCGGGTGTTCCGCGTTCGATCACGAAGGCCGTCATGCCGCGGCTGTCCAGCAGATCGCCGGTACGGACGATGACCACGGCCACGTGTCCGCTTTTGCCGTGGGTAATCCAGCTTTTAGTGCCGTTGAGCACGAAATGATCACCGTCGCGGGTGGCGGTACACTGCATGCGCATGGCGTCGGAACCGGTGTTGGGTTCGGTGAGGCCCCAGGCGCCGATCCACTGACCGGTGGCCAGTAAAGGCAGGTATTTCTGCTTCTGTTCTTCGTTACCGAAAGCAAGAATATGGTTGGTGCACAAGGAGTTATGCGCCGCCACACTCAGGCCGATCGACCCGCAAACCTTGGCTATTTCTTCGATGACCGTGATGTATTCCTGGTAGCCCAAGCCGGAGCCACCGTATATTTCCGGCACCAGCACGCCCAGGAAACCCTGTTCGCCCATGCGATGGAACAGTTCGATCGGGAAATGCTGGCTTTCATCCCATTCCATGACGTAAGGGCGAATATGGGCTTCTGCGAAAGCACGGGCGCTTTCGCGGATGATGAGCAGGTTGTCGGCGGCTGTGGTGGAATGCCCCATAGTAGTTATATGTTTTGTTAGTGCAGTCAATTGCGGCCGCAAAGGTAAATCAGAATGTAGCGAACCCGGTCGTTCCGGCGTTCAAAAGACCATTGTTAAGCTTGTTAGGCCATGAAAATTTAGAAATGCAGCTGCAAAGAATCGCGGAGACCGTCCGATTTCAGGTCATGTTCACTCCAGTAAGCCTGCATGCGGGTGGTTTTCAGCGTGCCCTTGCTCATCAGTTTATCAGCATCCATTTCTTCCCAGCCCAGGATCCGGTAAGGCGAAGTCGATTCGAAACGGATGCTCAGGCTGCGTTTAATATCTTCATAAACGACCCGCAGCGTATTTTCTTTTTCCCCCTTATCCATGGTCAGATTAGCCGTATGTACGGCGAAAGGCAGGTGCCGGAAGCGCAGATACAAGCTGGCCGGAATAATTTGCAGGCGACCGAGGCGCAGCAGTTCGGGATGCAAACGCAGGTGGGACCACAAATCGTCTTCCAGCAGCGTGAGGGGTAACTTCATATCAATATCGCCTTCCGTTTCAAAATAAGAGAACTGGCGGATCCGGTAGTCTTTCTGGTCCAGGTTGTATTGCGTAAATACGTGGCCGCACCAGTCTTGCACGCTGGTCGTCAGCTTCAGGGTCGGGCTGCCATCTACCGGGGTGAAGATGGATTGCAGCACGGAATAATCATAAATACCGGTATGGAAACGGCGGACCGAGTTGAGTTTGAGGATGGCTACGCGGTCATCACCGGCTTTATCCGGCTCATCCAGTTTTACCTGTTTCTGGCGGGAAAAATCTTCCGTCACGAAAATATTGACCTGTTCGGCCGGACGTAATTCGCCGTATCGTTCCTGGGTAACCTCATAGGTACTCAACTCGGCTTTGCCCTGGTACCAGTAGGTGTTGAAATCTACAGGACCTGAAAGAGCGGGCAGGGCAGTAGCGGCGGCAGTCGAAGCGGCGGCGGCTTTGTCGGATTTTTGGCCACAGTTGGAAAGGCCAAGGGTCGCTAGGCAAAGAACAGCCAGGGAAAACAAACGAAACATGGTAAATATTTTAAGTGATAACATGCGGAAGAACATCGGGTTCATCCGGCTAAAACGGGGTGCGGTCAGCGGCGGCGATAAATTTCTATCCATACGCCCGCCTGCGCCTGCCGGTAAAGCAAGGTCCAGTCGCGCTGCAGGCGTTCATAATCGGCCGCCGAGAGGTCATTATAAATATTGGACGCAAAGATATACGCGTTGCGTTCCCAATCCAGCTCGGCGAAAATCCGTTCGTCCCCGTTCAGGTATAAATTTTCGCCGGTATTCAGGTTGGGAAAAGCCGAGCCGATGGTTGAAAAATCCACCTTTTGGGTTTCCAAAAAAGCCACGGCCTCCGCTCGTAAGCGCGGGTAAGGCTGATGGGCCAGCGTACTGTCCCAGTCCATTGAAATACCACGCGGATAGATCCATAGATTGCCGGTAGCCATTCCCAGGATCAGGGCGGTAAAGAGCCAGGGTTTCAGGTTTTCAGCTAAATTAATTTTGGCAATACATTGAAAAACAAGCAGGTGCAAAATCAGGAAGCCCGCCAGGAAATAGCGGTGGGCCGATAAATTATGATATAAAATGGCCGATGGGCTCCCCAGTAAAATCACGCAGGCCAGCAGCAAAAGCAGGTTTTTATCCATGGGTAGCCAAGTCGAATCCGGCGCATTTATTTTCCTACGCCAAAATTTTCTTACCAGAAAAGCCAACATGCACCACTCGAAAATTCTCCCGAAATCCAGCCAGCGCCAGCCCAGCACCAGTACATTTTTGACCAAAGCCAAACCGTGAACGGCTTCAAAGGCCGGCGCCCAGGAGGAAGCGGCGTGGTAACCCGTCCAGCCCGTTGCCTGCCGGTGCCACCAGAGAAACCAGGCGGCGAAAGCAAAACCCGGCAGATACGAATACGGAATTGCCGAATGCGGAATGCGGAATGCGGAATGCGGAACCAAGGAATGCGGAGTACGGAATGCGGAATGCGGAATTTTTTGCACCCGGGGACCCCAAATTCCGCATTCCGCAATCCGTACTCCGCATTCCCATAAGCAGAGGGCGCCGGCGGTCATCATACCGCGCATACTGATGGCGCATAGACCGAGGATGGCCAGCGCGAGCAGCCCTTGTCTTTTAGCTAAACCAGCTTCTACGGCCAGCAGGAAGAAAAAAGCCAGGACGACATCGGGACTCACCAGGGTCATTTGTCCCGCCAGCACGGGATCGAGCAAAACCAGGGGCAGCAGCCAAAAGGCCCATGGGCCGCCTAATCGCCGGCCCAGGTGGTAGAGCGTAAGCACGATGCCCAGCAAAAATGGCAGCATGGCCCAGTGACTTACCGGCAGCGTTTTACCAAAAACCGTCCAGACCGCCGCGAGGTAATAGCCGAATACCGGTGGGTGCCCGCTATCGATCAGGGGCGGTAAAGCGGCCCATTGCAGACCGTTGGCATAGAAAAAATGGGCATGTTTGGAAGCCAGTTGCACCGTATCCCAGAAGAACGGATCGTGCTGCACCAGGTAGATCAGCACAACAGGAAAGAAAAAAAAGGGGAGAATACGGAACGGGTGGTAAGGAATGCGGAATAGGGATTGCGGAATGCGGAATAGGAGGGCGTGATGTTTGTGCTTTTTGCCTGGCATGGAGAAGTAAAGAATACGGAATGGGGAGTGCGGAATGCGGAATGGTAGGGCGTGATGTTTGTACTTTTCGCTTGATGCTAACGGTTAATGATGGAAACACCTGCTCTATTTAGCAACACTTTGAGAATCAGAAATTTATGTGAACTATTGAAACGCTGATTTTCACAGATTGTATGCTGATATTCCTCGATTAATTACCTTCCACTACCAGTAAATATCAGCCAAAAGAACAAAAGTTCCGCCCTACTATTCCGCACTCCGCACTCCGTATTCCTTCCGCTACTTGTAAACACCAAGCCAAAGAACAAATGCCACGCCCTACTATTCCGCATTCCGCATTCCTTATTCCGCACTCCTTAGATTCCGCATTCCGCATTCCGTACTCCGCATTCACTTGATTAGCCGTAAAAACTCGCTGCGGGTTTCATCGTTACGGAATTCGCCGGTAAAGGCGGACGTGGTAGTCGAACTGTTCTGTTTCTGCACGCCGCGCATCATCATGCACATGTGGTGCGCTTCGATGACGACGGCCACGCCCAGCGGTTGGAGGGTATCCTGGATCACGTCGCGCACTTCGATGGTCAGGCGTTCCTGCACCTGCAGGCGGCGGGCGAAAATATCCACGATGCGCGGCAGTTTGCTGAGGCCGACAATGTAGCCGTTGGGAATATACGCAATATGGGCTTTGCCGTAAAAAGGCAGCAGGTGATGTTCGCACATGGAATAGACCTCGATGTCCTTCACGATTACCATTTCACTATAGTCTTCCTTGAACATGGCGGAACGGAGCACCGCCGCTGCGTCCTGGCCGTAGCCCTGGGTCAAAAACTGCAGGGCTTTGGCGGCGCGTTCCGGGGTTTTGAGCAGGCCTTCGCGTTGCGCATCTTCCCCGATTCCGGACAGCATTTCCTGGTAGTGCAATTTCAACTGCTCCGTCAGCGCGTCGTCGTACTGATCAACTTTCTTGTAAGCCATGGTCTGGTTTAATTAAAATTCCTCCCCGTAGTACTCCGCGTAGATCGTCTCGGTTTCCCAGAGCTTGATCGCATGCAGTTTGCAGGAATAGTCGTGCAGGGCTGGCGCAAGGCGTTGCCAGATCAGGATAACAAGGTTTTCCGTGGTTGGTTGCAGGCCTTTGGGGATGAAGGGGACGTCCAGATTGAGGTTGCTGTGATCGAGGTGATCGGTGACGTGTTCGCGGATCAGCAGGCTCAGTTTTTTAACGTCCATCACGAAACCGGTATGCGGATCGGGGCGACCTTTTACGGTAACGTGCAGGTTATAATTATGGCCGTGCCAGTTTTTGTTGGCGCATTTGCCGAACACTTCCAGGTTTTGCTCGGCGGTCCATGCTTCGACCCAGAGTTTGTGGGCCGCGTTGAAGCGTTCGATTCGGGTTATATAAACCATTGACAATCTATGTTTTGTATGACCGGTTTTTAAAATAAATCAGGCCGGATAAGGATGGATTCCGTAGGGCGCGCAAAATTAAGGTGAAAACTGTTAGCCGTGTTGTTTCTGGCAGTAGTTTGGGCTTTGTAAAACAACTTCTTCATCCGTGCAGTTTCCGGTTTTATCTAAAAACTGGAAACGCCCGCCGTCGAATGAATTGTTTTGCCACAGTATGAAATCAAGGCGTGCGCTCGACAATATTTACCGTTTCCTCAACCGGCGGCCCGTATACCACGGACTGTTCTGGATCGTCCTGTTTTCGATCATGGTCGGTACGGGTAAAGGTCCGGAAATCAGTTGGTTCCAGACCATCGGAAATGAAATGGTCGGGCTCGTTTTTTTTGCCCTGCTGGTGTATTTCAACCTGCTGTACCTGGTACCCAATTACCTGGCGCGGCAGGCTTTCTTCTACTTCGGCCTCGTGCTGGCGGCCTGCGCAGTGGTTACACCCATCGAAGTGCTGGTACTCTACCTCAAATACGCCCACCAGTCGGTCTATCGCGCCGAACTGGTGCAGCAGCAATCGGAAATATTCCTATCCAACGTCATCGTCACGCTGCTTTCCACCGTGCTGCGGGTCATTATGGACTGGTGGCACTACCAGAATGAAAAACAGGTGCTGCTGACCCAGACCATGCAGTCGGAACTGCGTTTTTTAAAAAGCCAGATTAACCCGCACTTCCTGTTCAACACACTCAATAACCTCTACGCCCTGACGCTGAAAAAAAGCGATAAGGCACCGGAAATCGTGTTGAAATTGTCCGAGATCATGCGCTACATGCTCTATGAATGCAATGAACGCCAGGTGCACCTGACCAAGGAAATCCAGTACATCCACAATTACCTCGATCTGGAGCGGCTGCGTCAGCCCAAGGATGCCGACATTCATTTTACGACCCAGGGCCACATCAGCGAACAGTTGGTGGCCCCCCTGCTCTTTGTGCCGTTCATTGAAAACAGCTTCAAACACGGCTTGAATAACCAGGTTGGTCCGGGTGGTTACGTCCGTCTGCGCCTGAGCGTACAAGCCGAAGACCTGGAGTTTTTTATTGAAAACAGCAAGGCGGAAACCTTACCCCGGCAGGATCATCCGCGGAGTGGCGGCATCGGCCTGACCAACGTCCGGCAACGGCTGCAGATCCTGTATCCGGAAAATTACACCCTGACCGTGCAGGACGAACCCCATCGCTATGCGGTGACCCTGCACTTGAAAATGATTTGAGTTTAAACTCAGAAAAACCTGCTACCTTAGGCCACTGTTTAAAACAAGACCGAAACCGAAACTTATCTCCCTATGCTACGTGTACTAATCGTTGATGATGAACCCCTGGCACTCGATGTGCTCGAAACCTATATCCTGCAAATGCCGGAACTGGAACTCGTTAAGCGGTGCAGCAATGCCCTAGAAGCGAATGAGGCGCTGAAAACCAATGACATAGACCTGATGTTTCTGGACATTCAAATGCCGCAGCTCACCGGCATCGATTTCGTCAAGACGCTCGCCCATCCGCCCATGGTGGTCTTTACCACTGCTTATCCCAACTACGCCATCCAGGGTTTCGACCTGAATGCGCTGGATTATCTGCTCAAGCCCATTTCCCTGGAGCGTTTCGTGAAAGCGGTGAATAAAGCCGTCGAACACCACGATCTGACCCACCGCGAAGCCGGCAGCAGCAATGGCACTACCCATGCTCCGCAGCCCGGTGAACTGCTGGAGTTTTTCTTCGTGAAAGCCGATAAAAAGCTGGTCAAGGTCAATTTCGACGACATTATTTACATCGAAGGCTTGAAAGACTACGTCATCATCCGCCTGTTAAACGGCCGGGTAATCACGCTGCAAACCATGAAAAGCCTCGAAGATCGCCTCCCGCAACACCGTTTCCGGCGCATCCACCGCTCCTACATCGTTTCGCTCGATAAAATCATGGCCATCGAAGGCAACATGGTCGAAGTGATGGAAAAAGACAAGCCGAAACTGCTGCCTATTGGGAAGAACTACCGGGATGAGCTGTTGATTTTGATTGAAAAGAACAGGTTATAACGATGATCTATGAACGATGAACGAGGTGCTGGCTTGTTCATCGTTCATCGTTCATACATCATCGTTATTTTACTACCTCCTCAAACGTCGGCAAATGCCGGTGGTGGTACATACCCAGCACCTTGCCGTCTTTCAGCACTACCACCCCCGGATTTGCCCGAATGATGGTTTTCAGCAACTTATCGTCGGCTTTGTAAAACGGATAGTTAGCACCCACCTTTTGTTTGAAATCGCCGGCTACTTCGCTGTCGGCGTAGGTCGTAATGGCGTATACTTTCCAGCCGGCTTTCATGGCGGCATCGGCCAGCGGGTTAATGCCTTCACGGAACAGCTGATCGTAACCGACCGTCGGTAAAAAGGTCATGCGTTCGGTTTTACGCGGCTCCAGCGAGGCCATCAGGCGCTGCACCCGGAACGAATCGGGACTGACGCGGATGGTGTCATTGGTCCACACGGTATCCTGCACGACGACTTCGGCCATTTGTTTGGCACCTTCCAGGTGGTAGGCCACGATCATCAGGCTATAGCCGGGTTCGGCCAGCAGATCGTCCGTAATTTCCCCGTTTTCGCCGTCTTCTACGGCAAAATCACTGATCTTCGTCTTTGCGATCGGCTGGCGTTGACCATCCACCAGGACGTACATATCGGTCTGGATCTGGTCTTTGACCGACCAGCCCTGATCTTTCGGGTAGGTTTTCAGGTAGGTGTACTTGTTGGGTTCGGGTTCCATGTAAGTGACGACCTGGCCGGTATTTTTGTTTTCCAGCACCCAGCCCAGAATATCGGTTTTAGCATTGCCTTCTATCTCTTTGCGCTGACGAATGTCGGTGCCAACTTTAAAGGGCCGGAAATCGACCATCGGCAGGTTCCAATAGGTGTTTTGTACGCAGAAAATCAGCGAAGCGACGGTGGCTACAGTAATTACGGCGTCGCGGGTCCGGCTGGTAAATAACTGGTGCATCCAGCTTGGGCGGGCGAGAAACAGCAGCGTCGGCACCATCAATCCCAGGTCTTTATAGAAGGAAATGCGCGGGTCCAGCTTGATGAAATCGCCGAAACAGCCGCAGTCGGTGACGCGCATCTGGGTTTTGACATACGGTCCCCACTGGGCAAAATCGAAGAAGTTGGCTTCCGAGGGTACAAAACCGGTGAGGTAGGTGAAGCCGGTCAGGAAGGTGAAGAACACCATGACCACGAACAGCAGCCAGGCCGTCAGCCGGCGGCGCCAGCCCAGGATGAGCGCCAGACCCAGCACCATTTCCAGGATGATCATGGTGATGGAAAAGCCATTGCTGTACTGCGCCAGGAAGGGAAACATGGGCGCCAGGCCTTTGAACACGTTGTTCAGTCCTTCAAAAGTCTGCTCGAAGGCTTCGAAGTAGTCCTGCATTTTATAGGCGGTACCCGTGGGGTCCACCGCTTTCACGGCGCCGGAGAAAATGAACCACACGCCGACGAAATGCTGGAGGAAGGTCCATAAAATATTGTTCTGCCGTTTAGCCCACAGCGTGAGGGCGGTTAGTACGGCCCCGGCCAGTGCAAACTGCAGCAATAAGGAGGATAATGTAGTCATAGTATGTTTTTGATTAGCTGTTTGAAGTGATCACTTGGTGTTTAAGGCGTTGTTTTCTTTTTCTTCCTGTAGCCGGATCAGGGCAAAAACGGCGTAATTAATAATGTCGCGGTAGTTGGCGTCCAGGCCTTCGGAGACCAGCGTTTGGCCGGCATGGTCTTCTATTTGTTTGATCCGCAGCAGTTTCTGCAGGATCAGGTCGGTCATGCTGCTCACCCGCATCACGCGCCAGGCTTCGCCGTAGTCGTGGTTTTTGGCTTGCAGCAGGCGCAGGTTTTCTTCCACGTGGTGGTGGTACAGCTCGGCGAGTTGCCGGGTGTCCATGTCCAGGGGCGCCTCGGGCGGCAGGGCGAGCTGGATGAGGGCCAGCACGCTGTAATTGACCAGCCCTACGAACTCATCTTCTACCGGATCGGCCACTTTTTGGGCGCCTTTTTCCTCAATACTGCGGATGCGCAGGGCTTTGATGTATAACTGGTCGGTAATACTCGAGGGCCGCAGGATGCGCCAGGCCGTGCCGTAGTCGGTGGTTTTTTTTAAAAAAAGGTCGCGGCACCGCCCAACGACCGCCCGAAATTGCCGGATGGTTTGCTCCATAACATACTGCCTGCCCGTTGATCGCCTGGAAAACGGGCGGCGGGCAAAGATAGAAAAGTTGATTTTTGGGAAAGGGAAGGTTTGTACTTCTTTAACGAAATAAGGAATTGTTAGGAGGCAGGCGACAGGGGTCAGGAGACAGGGGGCAGGAGGCAGGGAATTAAAGTGAAACACGGTTAAGGAATTGAGCAGTCATCAGGATGTACCTCTCTTGCCTGTCACCTGCCTCCTGCCTCCTCTAATGCCACCCCGGCACCAGCACCCCCACCGCCGCGCCCACCACCATGCCCACCACCACGTCCGACAGAAAGTGCTTACCGCCGCGCATGCGTAAATACCCGGTTGTCGCCGGAACGGCCGCCGCCGCGATCCACACCAGGGGTTTCCAGCCCGAATCCGGGTGGTAATCGGTCCAGACCTTGGCCGTGGCAAAACTCAGAGCTGCCGAGGTAGACGTATGGCCGGAGAAAAACGAGCGCCGGGCATCCTTTTGCATTTTGGCGGACAGCGGTGCGTCGGGGTTATACACGAAGGGCCGCGTCCGGTGCACCAGCTCTTTGGTCAGGTTGGTCAGGGCGAAGTTGACGAAGAACACCTCGGCCATGACCACGCTCACTTCCGGCAGGTCGCGGCGAATGTTGCGCTCGGCCAGCAGCAAGGCCGGCAGCGCGAAGGAACTGAAGAGCACCAGGTCGCTGCCATGCTGGGCGGCCAGGGAATAGTGGTGCAGGGCATAGCGATCAAAACGGGGTATGCGGCCGGCATCCAGCGCCATGATTTGCGCCGGACTGAAAGCCGGGGTACGCGCTGCCAGTAATAAGGAGGCGCCCGCCGCCAGTCCGCTGCCTGCCACCCAGGCTGTTTCGCGAACGCCGCTTAAGTGATAGGGCGACTGGCATAAGCCGTTGAAGGACAGTAAATTGATTAGAAAAACAATAAACAAATTTTTCATAATTTTTTGACACAAAAAGTTTTTTATTTTTAAATCCTGCTTACTTTTGCCGTTTAGAAAACCGTACGTGCATTCGTTGCACGCTGGGTTTCTTGTCTTATCTTCCAACATTGAAGCTGTAGCCACATGAAGAAAGTCATCGGTCTGGGCGGCATTTTTATCAAATGCCGCGATCAGGAACAAACCCGCGCCTGGTATGCTAAACATCTGGGTATTCATCTGGAAAGCTGGGGCGCGCAGTTTCACTTTGCCGATGATCCGAATCCGGCGGCTTATTCCGCGCTGAGTTTTTTCAAACGAAGTACCGATTATTTCACGCCCTCGGAGCAACCCTTCATGATTAATTTCCGGGTGGCGGATCTCGACGCGCTGGTCGCCGATCTGCAGGCGGCCGGTATAGAACTGGTGGGCGAGCCGGAAAATGAGGAATTCGGGAAGTTTGCCTGGGTCATGGATCCGGAAGGTAACAAGATCGAACTCTGGGAGCAGCCGCTGGCACTTACCGAGGAACTTTAAAGCCCCGTTTTTTGGTTTAAAAAGGTCAAAATGCCCGTCCAGTCCGCCGGGTGAAAAGCCGTCCAGTCACCGTGTTTGCGAAACCAGGTCGCCTGCCGTTTGGCGTAATTGCGGCTATGCTGTTTGATCTGATCGACCGCCTCCTCGCGACTGATTTTACCGTCGAAAAAATCGAAGAACTCGGTGTACCCCACGGTTTTAAGCGCCGTTTGCTGGCGAAAAGGGTAGAGCGTGCGGGCTTCATCTTCCAGTCCGGCCGCCAGCATGTGGTCCACACGGGCATCGATGCGGGCATATAATTCCGCCCGGGGCAGTTCCAGTAACAGGTGAATAGGCTGGAAAGGGCGCGGCGTTTTATGCTGTTCCCGGAAAGTAGAGTAGGGCTGCATGCCGGCCAGACTCACTTCCAGGGCCCGGCGTAATCGGGCGGGATTCTGCTGGTCCACCCCGGCAAAGTATACCGGGTCGAGCCGGGCCAGTTCGGTTTGCAGCCAGGCCAGCCCGCCGCTTTGTTCCCCGGCGTCCACCTGCTCTCTTATGGCCGGCGGAACTTCGGGGAAGGTATCCAGGCCTTCGTACACGGCCCGCAAATAGAGTCCGGAGCCGCCCACCAGTATGGCAATTTGCTGCTTTTGAAATAGTTGTTCCAGTTGCTGCAGCGCCGCGCGCTCGAAGTCGCCAACGCTGAAATCCTGCGTAACCTCCAGTATATCAATGAAGTGATGTTTTGCGGCAGCCAGTTCTTCCGCCGTTGGTTTGGCCGTACCAATGTCCATACCCCGAAAGAACTGGCGGCTGTCGGCGGACAACACCTCGGTTCCGAAATGTTGGGCCAGACGGATAGCCAGGGCCGTTTTTCCGGTCGCCGTAGCGCCGCCGATAACGAGGAGATGAGGATGCGTGCTCAAGTTGATGGATGGTCGAGGTGGCCGCTGTTTGCTGTGTGGCCGGAACGGTGAATAAAGAAAGGGCAAAAATATTCATTGCTGCATAGCCGACTGCCCAAAGGCTTGGGTAATATTTGCGGCCAATGCGGGTGTCTGTTTATTTCAAACCGGCTAAATCAACCTAAACTGACTTTAAATCCATGAATTTTAAATACGTCGGCCTGAGTGACGGATTCTTTTACAACCTGTTCGAGCCGGAGCTGCACCTGGCTTTTCGCGCTTTTTTTCGCAAAATACACGTCAATAACCGCCACGGGGTGCCGGCTAACCAACCTGTGCTGATCGCCTGCAATCATCCCACGGCGTTTATTGACCCCCTACTGCTCTGCCTCTACCTCGACCCGCCGATTTATAACATGACGCGGGGCGATATTTTTCGCAAGCCTTTTTTTCGCCGCCTGCTGGAAAACGCCAACATGTTTCCCGTGTTCCGGGCCCGCGACGGCTATACGGAACGCGATCGCAATGACGGGGTGTTCGAGTTTTGTGAAAAAAGACTGCTGGCCGGGCAGGTGGTGACCATTTACGTGGAAGGCGAACACCGCCTGGAAAAACGCGTGCGCACTATTCAGAAAGGACTGGCGCGTATTGCTTTTCAGACCTATGAAAAGCACCAACTGACTGATTTACAGGTGATTCCGGCAGGCTGTAACTACCAGTACGGCGACCGGCCCCGGGAAGAAGCGATGGTCAATATTGGTCAGCCGCTGTTTATCCGCGACTACTGGGAGGAGTACCAGCGGAGTCCGGGCGCGGCCATCACGCAGTTGAATAAAGACCTGGAAAGGGGACTCAAGGAAAACTGTTTCCACCTGGAAGGCCCGGACGATGACCTGCTGGCCGAGCAGTTGCTCACCCTGCACCGCTCTGACCAGGCCGAACCGCTGCTGCCGGTGGTGCATTTTGAAAGCCGGCGTTTTGCGGGGGAAAAGGCGGTGCTGGACCGCTTGAACGCCCTGCCGGAAGCCGATAAAAGTGGTTTGCGGGAGCGCTGCGGGCAGTATTTTGCCGCTTTGCAGCAGTCCGGACTGGAGGATGCGTCGTTGATCCATCCGCAGCGCGGCGACCTGGGCGGGGGCATTTTGCTGCTGCTGGGCGCCCTGCCGGCATTGCTGGGCTGGTTGAGCACCCTGCCCATTCGCTGGATCACCTACCAGGTGGCCGATAAAAAAGTGAAGAAGAAGGAGTTTTATGGCAGCGTCGTGCTGGGCGTCGGTTTTTTGAGCAGCCTGGTGTACTACCTGTTGTGGATCATCATTTGCCTGTTCACCGGCGATCCGCGCTGGATTGCGCTGGCCTTGCTGCTGCCCTTGCTGGGCTGGTGGTCCATCCTGTTTCATGAACTGGGCGAGCGCTGGCTGGCCGCCCGTAAAGCCCGGCAACACGGGCAGCGTAACCACTTATTGGATCTGCGGAAAAATGTTGTTGCAACTCCGCTATAGGCACAGTCTGGTTATATTTGCCATTTCTACTTCCTCCTCATAACGTCAAAACTAAACCAACTTATCATGTTAGATCAACCCATGATGCAGGGTACGCCGCCTAAAAACTGGCTGGTAGAATCCATCCTGGTTACCTTCTTTTGTTGTTTGCCATTTGGTATAATCGGGCTCGTGAATGCTTCTCAGGTGGAAACGCGCTTTGCCCTGGGCGACATTGCCGGTGCGGAAAGAGCGGCTGCCGAAGCCAGAAGGTGGACTATTGTTGCCATGTGGGTCGGTATTGGCGTGTACACCCTGTATTTTTTGTTCTGGGGTATGATTATGACCGCCGCATCCAGGTTTGGAACGCTGGGCCTCTAAATTATTGATCTTCGGCCTGCCGGTGGCGGGTCTGTTACTCTGGTTGTACTACTGGTACGATCCGGCTTTGTATGCCTTTCCCAAATGCCCGTTCCTGTTAATAACCGGCTATAAATGCCCGGGCTGTGGCTCCCAGCGGGCCCTGCACCTGCTTTTACACGGTGAAATGGGCGCAGCAGGACGAATGAATCCACTCTTCCTCTTGGCGCTCCCGTATGTGTTATTCGGTCTGGTGCTGGAATATTCGGGCTGGGGGAAGCGGCAGTTCGTTCTCCGTAGCCGCTGGTATGGGTATACGGCGACGCGCCTGGTGCTGGCGGTCGTTTTGGTTTTCTGGGCGGCGCGTACCCTGTGGCATTTTTAACTTTGTCTCACAACACTGACAGCAGCCATTCCCTTTCGGCCAAATGCACCGTTTCCGTGATTTCGCGACGGATTTTTTCGCGTTCCCGGTCGCCCTGCTGGGGTTGCGCGATCATTTTTTTGAGGAAACGCACCAGGTTCAGGTACATTTCCCGGTGGTAACCGCCTTCTTTATGGCGTTGCAAGTAAATGCCGAAACTGTCCAGCAGGTAAGAAAGTGCCGACCATTCCTTGCGTTCGAAGTACATGAGCAGCAGCATGCGGCGCGAATCGAAATTCTCCAGCGTGTCGCCCAGTTCCACGTAGGGGAGCAGGGTGAGCGCCTGCTGGTAGTCCTTCTTGCGAAAATAAAAAGTGGCCAGGTTGTAGTTAAAAATGTTCTCCCGCTCTTTCGGGGGTAAGTGCGTCTGGAATTCCCGCAAATAGGCCAGCGCCCAGTCCCATTCCTGCAGGGCGACGGCAATATTGAGCACATTGCGGTAGGTGAATTTGGACAACCAGCCATTTTCGAGGAACACCGCGCGTTGCAGGCCGGCTTTGTAAAGATCGAAGGCTTCGCGGACGTATGATTTGTCGCCGGCATTGATCCGCCGGATGCAGACATTGAGGGCCAGGATATACAAATCCCGCAGATCGGTGTCGGGAAAAACGTCGCTGTACTGGGCGAGCTGGGTTTTCAGGCTTTCAAAATGCGCCACGTGATCGGGTTCCAGCAGGGCCAGGTAGCTGGTATGCCAGGCTTCCACCGCCGGAATGTGTTGAAACATGCCCGTGGCGGCCAGGCGCAGGGTTTCGGATAAATACGGTACGGTGACCTGCACGTTGGCCAGGTTCTTCTGGGCCAGCAGGGTGCAGCCCTGCCGCAGGGAGTTGATGGCCACGTACACGCCGAAGGTGGTGTTCATTTCCTGCACGTTCCCCAGTCCGCTGCGCTGTTTCTGGCGGCGCAGTTCCCAGGTTTCCTGCTCCAGGGCAAAACGCTGGAAATAATAGCCGTCATGCCGGAGCTTGGGCCGGTCGAGGGCGGTTTTAGCGCGTTCCAATTCCTTTTCATGAAAATCGTCGAGGCCCAGTTTCTTCAGGGCGCGGCAAAAATGCAGGTTTACTTCGCTGTTGTCGTGCTGCCATTCCTGCCAGGCCAGGCATGCGCGGATCACTTCCAGTAAATAGGTCATCAGGTGCCGCATTTTACCATCATCGTAGACGAGGTCGCTTTTGGCGCTGCGGCGCTGGTTGCCGGCAAAAATGTAGTGAAAAGCGGCTTCTTTAGTAAAAGCCTGGGTGATGGAGCGGGCGCTGCCCCCGGTTTTCTGTCGCCTGGCAGACAGTTGCTGTTCGATAAAATCCAGCAGGCGGAGCAGTTCTTCGCGCTGGTTAAACACCGGTGAACGCAAGGCATGCCCGATGTGACGCTTCTGGGCCTCGGGCAGGGCAGTATATAGGCGGACCAGTAAAGTATTTTCCATGGTTGCGCTTGCACAAAAAAGAGTCCAAATATTTAAAGGTCAAGGGGTTGGCTCTATTTATTTTAATAAAAATCCGACAAACGGCAAAATCTGTCCTTGCCAGCGTGGGGGAAGTGGATGCACCTTTGAGCAGTGAAAAAATATTCCGCATAATCTCATCCAAAATATCTCCTCACGTGAAAAAAACGGCGCTGCTTTTCTTTAGTCTTTTATGTTTTTGGCAAATAGTATCTGGTCAATCGTGTTTGCCGGAGGGCATTACGTTTACTGCACAGGGGCAGATAGACAGTTTTGCTATAAATTATCCGGGGTGTACGGAGATTGGTGGAAGCGTTAACATCAACGCAGCGAATACAAATAGTTTGCAAGGGCTATATCCTATACAAAGCATAGGTGGCTCACTATACATCACCAGCAACCAAGCATTGTTAAATTTACAGGGACTGCATAATCTCACTAGTGTTGGTTTAAACCTGGAAATAGGTGATAATTTCGATCTAAAAGATGTATCAGCTTTAAAGAATATAACTTTTGTTGGCGGTAATCTTAGAATATTATCAGAACTCGACCTGATCAGCATAACTGACTGGAAGCTTTCCTTCATAAGAGGAAATCTAATCTTATCAGGAAACCCAGAATTACAAAATATAGCTGGATTTAATAAGTTGCAATCGATTGGCGGAAATTTGGAGTTAAGTTACAATGCTAAATTGCCTGATTTAAGCAATTTGTATAACCTGGATTCACTGGGCGGAATATTGCTCGAATATTGCCCGTTGATTACTAACTTTAAGGGCTTAGAAGGCATTTCTGAAATTAGGGGCAACGTAGAGGTAGGAGGTTCGGGCATTATCAATTTTGAGGGCCTGGAGAATGTCACTTCTATCGGAGGTTATTTAAAAGCGGGTGGCAGTACCGCAAAAAGATTTAAAGGTTTGGAGAACCTGAAAACAATAGGGGGGTCATTGATTGTGACGAATGTAGTAGAAAGTTTTTCCGGTTTGTCTGATCTTGATTCTATTGGCGGCACCCTGACGGTTATAAATGCAACCGTAATCAATAAATTCTATGGGCTGAATAGCTTGAGGCACGTTAAGAATCTGACGGTCACCAACAATTTAGCCATAAAAAGCTTTATCGGCCTGGACAGTCTTAAAAGTTTGACTGGTGATTTGACCGTAGCAGGAAATGCAAGGTTGGCAAGTTTCAACGGTCTGGATAACCTGAGCACCATTAATGGATATTTATCGGTAAATGGTAATGATAGTTTAGAGAATTTTACCGGGCTAACGAATTTAACTACTGTCGCTGGAGGGGTTGGCGTTTACAATAATCCACATTTGAAAAATTTCATCGGCTTGACAAATTTAACTACCATAAATAATGCTACCTATGTTGAAAATAATCCCGTATTAAAAGGTTTTGCAGAGCTAACGAATTTACAAACAGTTGGAAGCCTTACTATCAAAAATAATCCGTTAATAATCGACTTACATGGTCTGGAAAAAGTTGATACGATCAACGCGCTGGAAATTGCCTCGAATGCCGGCCTGAAAAGTCTATCTGGCCTACAGCATGTAGAGTTCACGAGCAATCGTATTAATATTCAATCAAACAGTTCATTAAAAACCCTGGCCGATCTGGAAAGCCTGCATGCGATTGGTGGCAATTTTTATATCCAGGAGAACCCTGTTCTAACTTCCCTCGGGCCATTAAACCAGCTAAAGGAAATTGACGGCACTTTTAATTTATTTAATAATCCCAGTCTAGTTGATTTGCAAGGTTTAGATAGCCTGCAAACCATCAGTAAAAGTTGTTTTATAGAGGCTAATGCCGGACTAACCAGCTTACATGGTTTCGGCGCCCTTGATTCTATCGGTGGCACCCTGCAAATTGCTTTTAATGATTCGTTGGCGCAATTGACCGGTTTGGATAATCTGCAAAGAGTCGGGGCAAGCGTTTTTATCTTTTATAACGTCACCCTCCATGATATAAGCAGTATAGCCGGCCTACAGTTTATTGGATCTGTTCTGTCTGTATCCAGCAATCCGTCATTGAGTAATTGCGCGATATATCCGGTTTGTAACCAGATATTCAACCATCCGGAATTTCTGGAAATAGTGGATAATGCCAGCGGCTGCCTAACGCCACTGGAAGTCGAACTTTCCTGCGGCGGGGTACCGTTACTGGTTAGTGTTCGCCTGGATTACAATGCGGATTGTCAGCCCGATTCGAGCGACGTATTCGCCGACAGGGTGGTGGTACAACTGTCGAGTGCCCTTCAAAATTTCCGGCGGCCGACCAATAGTAATGGGATCGTCCAGTTCGGCTATCTCAACGCTGCGCCCCTGAACCTTTCCCTGCCTCAGTACCCGACGACCAACTGGGCAGTCTGTCAGGACACCTTCTGGTACTTGCCGGATACCATTCAGGATACGATCCGCACGAATTTCCTGCTCAAACCACTCAATCAATGCCCGGACTTGGCAGTAAATGTGTTTCTGCCACCTTTTTTTCGTGGTTGCCTGGTGACTTCGCCTATGCAGGTGGTAGCCCACAATGCTGGTACAATCACGGCGGAGGACGTTCGGCTAGCCGTTGTTATGCCAACTGGTTTGGACCTGGAACTTTCCGAGCCGCTGTTGGCCGCTCAAAATGGCGATACCCTCTTTTTTGACTTGGGCGACCTGCCGCCATTTGCCGCTGGTACGGTGAATATGACCGTCCGTACCAGTTGCGCGAACTTCCTATTGGGTCAAACGCTTTGCGTGGAGGCTTTTACCAGCTTAAGCAATGCCTGTTCCACGAATGAGCCGGCTTTTTCGGAAATACGCCTTTTTTCGCAGTGCCTGAGCGATACGGCCGTCCGTTTTACGCTTAAAAACGTTGGGCAAGCCGCCACGCAGGCTATACATGACTATGTGATTATCGAAGATGAGGTCATTCTGTTGCAGGACAATTTCGCCCTGGGACCCCTGGAAAGTAAAGTGGTCGATGTACCCGCCACCGGTTCCACTTACCGCATGGAAGCCACCAAATACGATGACGGTACGCTCACCGCTATTGCCCGCGAAAACTGCGGTGGCCTGACGCCCGGTTTTATTACCGCCTATTGGCTCAATGACGGACGGCAGAACTACGATTTCGATTGCCGGGAAATTAGAGCCGCCTACGATCCCAACCAGAAAAGCGCCATTCCCACCGGCGTCGGCTCCGAACACCTCCTGGCGGCTAATAAATCCATCCACTACACCATTGAATTCCAGAACACCGGCACGGACACCGCTTTCCGGGTGCAAATCCGCGATATCCTCTCCCCGAAACTGAATGTCAATAGCTTCCGGCCCGGTGCCTCGACCCATCCTTACACCTGGCAGATCACCGGCGCCGATACGCTGGAGTTCCTGTTCCAGCCCATCATGCTGCCCGACAGCAATGTGAACGAAGTCGCCTCCCATGGCTGGGTCAGCTTCGAGATCGATCAAAAGCCGGACCTGGCCGACGGGACCGTGATTGAAAATACGGCCGCAATCGTATTTGATTACAACCCGCCCATTATCACCAACACCGTTTTGCACACCATTGGAAAACTCACCGTCAGCGTGGACGAACCGCAGGCAGCCGGGCAGCAGTGGCAGGTACTCAGCAACCCGGCCAAATATGCAGCCACTTTCAGGAGCTTGCAAGCCAGTCCGGGCCCGAAAAGGTTTGAACTGACCGATGCGATGGGTAGGGTGGTGCGCACCGAACATTTTGAGGGTCAGGAGTTTGTATTTCAACGCGGTCATCTGGCTGGGGGTTTGTATTGTTTTCACATCACCACCGCCCAAGGCCAGCTATCCTCCGGCAAAATCGTCATCACCGACTAACTCCTAACCCCTGTCTCCTAATCCTAACGCTCAATCTTCTCATGAAAAATTTTTTAATCGTCCTGCTTGCTTTTTTTTGTTTTTCAACCATACAAGCCCAGTCCTGCCTGCCGGAGGGCATTGTTTTTCATAGCGAGGCCCAGGCCGATAGTTTCCTGATCAAATATCCGGGCTGTAGTACCATCCTCGGCGATGTTACAATTGGATTCTACCCGGATAATTACTCAGCCGGTTTAAGTGCTATTCACGATATAGGCGGAAGTTTGCTGCTCTCTTACGGGAATGTAGTATTTACTTTGGAAAGCTTCAGCCAGTTAAAATCTATTGGTGGAGATTTAAATATACTTTCCAATTATTTGGAAGACTTTAAGATGCCCAAGCTGAAAGTAATCCGTGGGAATTTGCAGGTATCTGATTGTCCATATTTAAAAGGTTTTACTACTTTAAATAATTTAGATTCACTAGGGGGATTATCGGTTAATAATTGTCCGAAAATTTATATACTGAATGGTTTGGAACACATTTCCACCATAACAGGTAACCTGAATGTTTTCAATCATCTTGATGGCCTGCAGGATTTTTCCGGACTTCAAAATTTAACTTCGATTGGAGGGGCATTAAGTGTAAACTCCATCAACCTGTTGAGTTTTACCGGTTTGGAAAATCTGGTTTCTATTGGCGGCAGTTTAGTCGTAGAGCGCATGCCTGTAATAAGCGATTTTACGAAACTTAGTAATCTGACGCAGATCGGTGGTGGATTTGGGGTCTCCTCTTGCCCTTTTTTAAAGAATTTTTCCGGACTTCAAAATCTTACACAGATTGATGGTAAGATTGAAGTGTATAAAAATCCTTTACTGAAAAATTTTAGCGGCCTAAATAACGTACATTCGATTAGCGACCTATACATTAATTATAATACAAGTCTTCAAAATTTTGACGGTTTAAATCTTAGCAGAGTGGGAGGTGCCTTACAACTTTATGGTAATGATAGTTTAACCAATATCAACAGTCTGCATACCTTAGAATATATTGGCGGCATTACTGTTATAGACGGTAATCCATTGCTGGGTAATTTGGCGGGACTCGATAATATTGATACGATCGGCAACCATTTTTTTATTCAAAACAACATTTCTCTGCATTCCCTGGGTGCTCTCCACCGGCTCCGTTACGTTGGTGGAGGATTAAACATATATGGTAACACCGTCTTATCAAGCCTGGACGGCCTGGATAGTCTGAACACCATCGGCGGCGGTTTTTTTATTGATAACAACGGTCCCTTACACGATCTGAGTAATTTATCCCAACTGGAATCAATAGGTGGCAACCTGGATATTAATTTCAGCGACTCTATAGTACAATTGACCGGTTTGGAGAATGTACATACTATAGGCGGCGACCTGTCTATTTTATACAACAAGTCGCTTACGGACATATCTGCCCTGACTAATGTTCAATCAGTTGGGGGAAGCATTTCGTTGTCCGACAATAGTTCGCTGAGCAATTGTGCTATTTTCCCGGTGTGTAACCATATTTTTAACCGCCCGGAATTCCTTTATATTGGTAATAACGGGCCGGGCTGTAATGCGCCGGGGGAAGTGGAGCTGGACTGCAATGGCGTTCCGGTACTGGCTACTGTACGCTTAAATACGGAAGCAGATTGCCAGCCTGACACAGCCGCCACCCTGGCAGAAGGCGTGATGGTCCGGCTGTCCGGCAGTATTCAACAGGCTGTACGACCGACTCAAAGCGATGGTACCGTACAGTTTGGCTTCTTGAATGTCGGCGCTTTTTCCATGTCGCTGCCGCAGTTTCCAACGGCGAACTGGGCGGTTTGTCAGGATACTTTCTGGTACCTGCCGGACACCATTCAAGACACCATTCGGACAAATTTCCGGCTGAAACCGCTCAATCAATGTCCGGATATGTCGGTGGATGTCTGGCTCCCATCGGTTTTCCGGGGCTGCCTGGCAACCTCTCCCGTACAGGCAGTCGCCCGGAATGCCGGCACCATCACCGCCGAGGGCGTGCAGTTGGCCGTGGTTCTGCCGGCGGAATTACTGCTGGTCTCCGCCGTACCGCCGTTGGCCGCTCAAAATGGCGATACCCTCTTTTTTGACCTGGGCGACCTGCCGCCGTTTGCCGCCGGTACGGTGAATATGGTGGTTCGTACCAGCTGCGACAACCTCCTGATCGGGCAGACGCTATGTATAGAAGCTTTTTCTAGTTTGACTAATGCGTGTGCGAACAACCAGCCGGCCTTTTCGGAGATCCGGCTGTTCTCCCAGTGCCTGAGCGACACGGCGGTGCGTTTTACGATCAAAAATGTCGGGCAAGCCGCCACGCAGAGCGCCCACGATTACGTGATTATTGAAGATGAAGTGGTCCTGATGGGAGCACCATTCACGCTTGATCCATTGCAAAGCATAGCCGTCGATGTGCCCAGCAACGGCGCCACCTACCGCATGGAAGCCACCAAATACGACGACGGCACGCTCACCGCTATTGCCCGCGAAAACTGCGGTAGTTTAACCCCCGGTTTTATCACTGCTTACTGGCTCAATGACGGACGGCAGAACTATGATTTTGATTGCCGGCAGGTAGTTGCCGCCTACGATCCCAACCAAAAATCCGCCGTGCCCACCGGCGTCGGCTCCGAACACTTACTGGCGGCTAATAAATCCATCCACTACACCATTGAATTCCAGAATACGGGCACGGACACCGCTTTCCGGGTGCAAATCCGCGATATTTTGTCTCCAAAACTGAATGTCAACAGTTTCCGGCCGGGTTCGTCCACCCATCCTTACACCTGGCAGATCACCGGCTCGGATACCCTGGACTTCCTGTTCCAACCCATCATGCTGGCCGATAGCAACGTGAACGAAGTCGCCTCGCATGGCTGGGTCAGCTTCGAGATCGATCAAAAACCGGATCTGGCCGACGGTTCCTTGATTGAAAACACGGCCGCAATCGTGTTCGATTACAACCCACCCATTATCACCAACACCGTTTTTCACACCATTGGTAAGCTAACGGTGAGTGTGGACGAACCGCAGGCGGCGGGGCAGCAGTGGCAGGTACTCAGCAACCCGGCCAGATACTCGGCCACTTTCCGGAGCCTGCAAACCAGTTCCGGCGGGAAACGCTTCGAACTGAGCGATGCGCTGGGCAGGGTGGTGCGCACGGAACATTTCGAAGGACCCGAGTTTACGTTCGAGCGGGGTAATCTGCTGGGCGGGTTGTATTATTTTCACATTTATAATGCGCAGGGTGGCTCCGTCACTGGGAAAATCGTGCTCAGTGACTAGGCGCCTGCCGGAATATAGATAGAAGCCCATGTATGCGCAGACAGCCTACAGCATTCACCTATCAATGGCTATCTCAAGCGCCGTTTTGTTGAGTAAATAATGAGTTTTGTTCGTTTAAAATTGGGATTTGTTCGCCATATGTTGGGCTTTGTTCGCTTAAGGTTGGCCAACATGCGGAGAACAATGACCCTTGTTCTCCTGCGGACGAGCTTTGTTCTCCTGATATAAGGCAATATCAGGAGAACAATGGCCCTTTGTTCTCCGACGAATGCCCTTTGTTCTCCTGATGTAGGGCAACATACGGAGAACAATGCCCTTTGTTCTCCTGCGGATGACCTTTGTTCTCCTAATGTAAGGCAACATACGGAGGATAATGGTCGCCGTTCTCCTGCGGTCGATCAACATCCGGAGAACAATGGGCACTGCTCGCCGACTAAGCCCCTGCCTGTCTCCTGCCTCCTAACCCTGTCTCCTGCCTCCTAACCCCTGTCTCCTAATTTTCCTCCAGCACCACAAACCCCGCTTCCAGCGGATCCAGGTTTTCCTTTAAAGTATCCACAAAACCGTCGCCATACTTCAGCAAATAGGGCAGGAAATTGTCCGTACGTTCCTGTAAACCATTAGCCGGGAACAGTTTTTCCTTCAGCGCCCGCAGCTGACTGATCGCTACCTCGTGTTTCTGCTTTTCGGCGCGCAGCAGCCGGCTCTGCCACTGTTCCAGGGCGCCGGCGAACTTGACTTCCTCGGCGCGCACGGCCTTTTCCAGCGTGGGATCGACCACCGTCGCTTTCTTGGCTACCTGATCGAAAAGCTGATGCAGACTGCCTATCTCTGCGGACAGGTCCACCTCGCCGTCGGCATGGGCGGCGATGAAAGCCCGCACGAGTCCTTCGGTATCTTCGAATAAACGGGTCGCCGTAAAGCCGGTTTTGGCGAGTTTCTTACCGGCGTCGCGGTCCAGCCACAGGGCGGAATTACGCCGCAGCAGCATGGGGAAAGGACGGCCGAAGTGTTCGAACAGGTCCTTGCGCTCCAGCCAGTAAGCCAGTTCGCCGCCGCCGCCGACATAGGCCAGGTTAGGTAAAATAGTTTCCTGAAAAAGAGGCCGCAGCACCACGTTCGGACTGAAGCGTTCCGGGTGGGCGTCCAACTCGGCCAGTAACTCGTCCTGGCTGAAAGTCAGCTCGGTGTTCAGCACCTGATAGCGCCCGGCGACCTGCGTGATCCGTTCCCGCGAACCCGGCTGCAGGTAAAACAAGTTGATCTCCCGGGGAGCTGCCTGGGTTTTAAAACCGAGGGCCTGTAAGCGTCCTATGGTCTCCTGCACCAGCCGATGCGCCGGTTGTTCCAGGATTTCCGCCCGCATAATGGGTATAAAATGCCGTTTCAGACGCGCATCGTTCATATCGATCACCACCAGCCCGAATCGGCCGAACAGGTCGTGCAACATGGCCTGGGTAGCCGCGGCCAGGGTCGGCGCCTGGGTGTAGGCGCGCTCCACCCGCGCAAAAAGGGCCGCTGCCGCCTCGCTTCCCCCCAGAATGTTTTTCAATTCCGCCAGCACGCCGCCAAGTCCGCTGGTGTGCATGCTGCCGACCGCTCCCTGCTCGGTGGACGCCCAGGTCAGTTTTTTGCCGAAAAGATGAATGCTGTTCAGTTCCTCCAGGTCATGGTCTTCGCTGCCCAGCACAAATACCGGCACCACCCGCTGGCCGTCGCTGCGGGTTTTTTGTACTGCCTCGGCCAGGTTAATGGTGGTCAGGGCTTTGTATAAAAAAAACAGCGGGCCGAGGAACAGACTTGGCTGATGGGCCGTGGTAATGGTAAACGTGTGGTCCTGCCTCAAAGCCTCGATATTTTCCTGAACGGCGGACTGCACCGGCAGTGTCTGGTACTGTTCGCGGAGAGTTTCGACCAGATCGGCACGGGGGTAGGTTATCGCGTCCCGGTCGGCAATGGCCTTGGCAAAACAGTCTAGTGTGGGTTCGTAGGTATAAAAGGGACGCAGACGCGGATCGCCGGTGGCATAAGCGACGTCAGTTTTGGCCAGTTGGGGCACCTGCGAATAGGGGAGAAGTGTTTTCTGCATAAAAATGGATGAGGCGACGAAAGACGGCGCAGATGAAACCTGTTTTGCAGGGCGGCAAGGGTAACAAGAATTAGCGGGAAGGGTTTGCTGAATCCCTATTTGGGGCGGGTAAAGGCAATAATAGGCTAAAATAAGTCGTGGCCTCTTTTTTTAGGAAAAAAAGCAAGACCAACACGCAGATTTCTTAACACTTTGGCTACAATAAGCCAGGTGTTTGTACTTTGGTGCAATCCTTTATTAAATTCAATCAATTCAAAACGGTATGAAACAACTTTTTACGACTTCCTGCCTGGTTATGGCCCTGCTGCTGCTCCAGTCGCAGGCGGAAGCACAGCCAACCCACGGAATCACGTTCCGGGAAAATTTTTACAACTACGTCACTCCACAGCCGGATAAAGCGGACTGGAAAGACATTTTTTCAAACTCGGAAGGTAAGGGCATCGAACTGGCGTATAACCGCCGTCTGGCCCGCCACACCTGGTTGCTGGTGCCCGTTAAGTTTGGTAAAGCCACCATTCTGGACGACAATGACAACCGTCGTATCAACAATGTTTTGGGCAATTTAGACCTGATGATCCAGGAAAACCTGTTCAAACATGGTAATTTCATCACGCCTACGCTGGGACTGGGCGTCGGTTCTACCTATAACTTCACCACCGGCGATTTCGATTTTAATATTCCGGCGGCCCTGGGCTTTAATATCCGGCTCGTTGAAAACGTGTATGTAAATGCGCAGACGCAGTACCGTTTTTCCACCAACAACAATCCGGGCTGGCACCATGGCGTAGGCGTCGTGGTGTATTTCGGTAATGAAGACCGCGATGAAGACGGTATAGTGGATAAAGAAGATAAATGTCCCGATGTGGCGGGTGTTGCCGCTTTGATGGGCTGCCCGGACCGCGACAGCGACGGCATTACCGATGCGGACGATAAATGTCCGGATTTGGCCGGTACGCTGGCCATGATGGGTTGCCCCGACAAAGACAGCGACGGCATTACCGATGCGGATGATGCTTGTCCGGAAGTTGCCGGTATAGTGGCTTTCAAAGGCTGCCCGGATACGGATAGCGACGGTATTACCGACGCCGATGATAAATGCCCGACCGAAGCCGGACCGGTCGCCAACATGGGTTGCCCGATCCGCGACCGCGATAGTGACGGTGTGGTCGATGCGGAAGATGCCTGCCCGGATCAGAAAGGTCCGGCCAGCACCAGAGGTTGCCCCGATCGCGATTCGGACGGCGTAGCTGATAAAGATGATGCCTGCCCCGATAAAAAAGGCGATTCAATGCACAAAGGCTGCCCGGATACGGATGGCGATGGCATATACGATATGGATGACCGCTGCGTAGACGTAGCTGGTCCTGCCAGTAACCGCGGTTGCCCGGAAATTAAAAAAGAAGACCGCGCGCGGGTAGAACTGGCGGTGAAAGCGGTACAGTTTGAATCGGGCAAGGCGATCCTGCTGACCAAATCTTACAAAGTACTGGACGATGTTGCGGCGGTGCTGAAAAGCTACCCATACTACAGCCTCGATCTGCGTGGGCATACTGACAGCCAGGGGGATGAGAAAATGAACCACGATCTGTCGCACGCGCGGGCCAAGGCTTGTTATGATTACCTGATCTCCAAAGGAATTGCCGCCAGTCGTCTGACCTCTGAAGGTTTCGGTGAAACCAAACCTATTGCCGACAACATGTATGCGCCCGGCCGGGCTTTGAACCGCCGCGTTGAGTTCGACCTGATCGTCAAGTAGACTTTCTAAGCAGGTCTGGTATAAAAGTGAAGCCAGTTTACCAGTTCATCCCTGATCATTGTTCGCAATGAAGGGGGATGACTGGTAGACTGGCTTCTTTATTTTCTGCGACATTTCTTCCCTTCCTCTTTCTCCGCGCAAGGCTTTAAAATTTCCAGTTGCTGCTCCGGCACCCGGTAGTTTTTTACGGCTTTTAAAATGCGGCTACTGTTCCATTGACCTCCGTGGAGCCTTACTGCCCGTGTTTTACCGTATTTACATTTTTTGCAACCGTATTTACAATGGCGCCCACTGCCAGCGCTCTCCAGCCCCAACTTACGGTTGAAAATACAACGGATCTGAAAGCTTACCGGCTAATAGCCTTTCTCCGTGTTTCTGGCGCTGCCAGCTTGCTCACCTTTCAATTGTGCTTAATGAAAAACGCCTTTTTCGAATTTCGGCTTCCCTGCCTGGTTCTCCTCAGCCTGTTCCTGTTTATTGGCGGGGTGGTTCGTGCCCAGAGCCCCCCCCCCAACATTTCCTGCGGCCTGAGCGTGGCCTTTTTCAGCCAATCGACGGGGCAGGCGGGTGGTTTGCCGAATGGCTTGTACTTCCTACAGGTAGTAGCCGAAGGGAAAGTATGGGCGGTGGAGAAATTTGTAAAACAGTAAATACGCCGGCGCGTGCGCGGCCTTCCCAACCCCCTGAGGAGGCTGCGCACCTGGCAATTTCCTGCCGATAATTATGGCGGCGGCCAGTAGCAGTATTTTCCATGGCTTATTGGTTGCTCCCTAACACATTTTAAAAACCCAATACCTATGAAGCGATCTTCCTTTTTTCAAATCTTCCTTTTTTTGGCGTTGGGGCTGCTGATCAGTCAAAATACGACTGCCCAGGTGTATGACAACCTGGCCCTGGACCTGGACGGAACCGGAGATTATATAAGCCTGTCAACAGCCTCTACGCCGGTTTCCGGAGACGCTGATTTTACGGTCGAGCTGTGGTTTAATGCCAACCCGACCGGTACGATCACCCGGCTGGTCAGCCTGACCGGAACCTTGGTCCCATCGACCATTGAGGTCGGGCTGCTCGGAGCGGGGCAATTGTTTGTTTACTGGCAAAATACGCCTCTGAATGGCGGCCCACCCTTCCCCCTGCTGATTCCAACTTTACCAGCCGATCTGACTGGAGCCTGTCACCACCTGGCCCTGACCCGTAGTGGAGGCAGTATACAGGTCTATTTGGACTGCGTATTGGTCGCCACCTATACATCGTCTAATGTGGGGCCGTTTAATTTCGATCAACTACTGGTCGGCCATTCCAACTATTTTCCGGCACAGGATTTTAATGGCCAGGTGGACGAAATACGCCTGTGGAGCCAGGTACGGTCGGCGCAGCAACTCTGCGAATTCAAGGATTGCACCCTTTCCGGCGTGTCGCCGGGCCTGGTCGCGAATTGGAACCTGAATGAACCCGGCGTTGTGCCCGGCGGTAGTAATGCGGGTGCAATAGCTACCGACATAAGCGGCAACAATAACCATGGTACGCTGAACGGTTTTGCGCTCAATGGCGGAACCAGCAATTTTGTAGGTAATACCTGTCCGCCGGCGTATGAACTGGCTATTAGCGACCTGCCTTCGCCTTTCCCGATCCTGCTGACCACGATTTGCAGCGGTTCGGCGGTGCATATGTGTGTTACCGAAAATTCTAACCAGATTACCGCGCCGCCCGGCTCGACGGTCGTCTGGGAAACCAGTGATGGTATTATCCCTTTTTCACCCGATCTGGCGCTGCAGCCCTATAGCAACCTCGGATATACCTGTTTCGGGGTACCGCCGGGCGTAATGATCGCCAACAACTGTGCGACCAGCCAAACGGGCTTTGAAGACCGGCGTATTCGAGCCAAAATCACCAAATCCATGGTGGTGAACGGCGGGATCCAGTTATGTACTTATACGACCTCCATACATGATTTGCGGATTTGTTGCCCGATCGTGAACGCAACGGTGCAAACTACCGTACAGGCACCACTGCCTTTCAACGGCATACTTTGTGAAGATCCGGCCAAGCCGGTTGTCATCGACGTAGCCCTGACCGGCCCTGCCTTTTTAGGTAATTTGACTATTCAATGGTGCCTGAACGGGCAACCGATCGCTGGCGTCGGTAACGTCACTTCGTTTACTTACAATGGTCTGGCGGTCTTTCCGCAAATGTGTTTTGAAGCAAAAATCCAGAATTGTTCCTGCCCACAGGTGCATCCGAGCGCTTGTATTCAGGTGGATAAAATGCCGATGTGTGGCCTGATTGACGTAGTCGTGCAGAACTCGGTGATGCATGATCCGCTTGGCGGTAATTACGATTACCTGATCTGTCCGGGCGACTTTACGCAGGTAGCCATGTTGAACCCGACCGATTTCAAAAACTGCAATGCGACCTGGCAATACCATTTCGATACCGATGCGGCAGGGGTATGGTACGATCTGCTTGGCACGACCAATCCGATTCAAAACACCAATATTCTGCCGCAACTAAGTCCGCCCAATGTTGTAGGGTCCCCTTATCTCTGGCCTCCGGCAGCAAATTGCATTTACTACCGGATCGAATGCCGCCCGCTCCATACGCCCTCGGGTTGTGAGCCATGCCACAGCAATGAAGTACGTATCTGCCTGAAATCCAAGCCATTGGCCGGCAATATCACGGGCATTTCGCCGATTTGCTTTGGTGCCAATACGGTCCTCACGGTCATGCCCAGCGGCAACTATACTTACACCTGGTATTGGAATGGCTTACAGGTGCAGTCCGGTCCATCACCCGCCTATACCGCCAGTGACGCCGGCATTTATTGGGTGGAAATTTCCGACGGTTGCCAGAAGGTGGTGACTGCTTTATTCAGCCTGGAGGTCTGTGAAATTAAGGCCATTATCAAATGCCCTACCGATAATCCCTGTGCGTGTGATGGAATGCCCATCACGCTCGACGGCTGCGCTTCCTTTGCTACCTGTTTAGGCACGGGACCACTCACGTATGCCTGGTCCGACACCGATGGACATACCGGCAGCGGTTGCACTTTCACGGATATACCCAATCCTGCCGGCACTACCTATTTCCTCACCGTGTGCAATGCGCTGAATCCGGCTTGCTGCGCGACGACGAAGCTGTACATCAAGCCCTGCCAATAGTTAAGTGCTCTGCTTCTCCATTTTGAAAAACTAAAATTCAGCAAATGAAAAAGATATGTTTAGTGCTCCTGCTGGCCCTGGCTTTCGGGCTACATCTGTCGGCGCAGATCAATCCGGTTTTGTTGGAAAAAATTTATGGTAACGGGGAAGAAAATCGCCCGACGGTCATTAAGGCCTTCAATGACGGCATTTACGTGGCGGGCTATCGGGTTGTCAATGGGGGAGAGTTCGCCACTTTCAGTAAGTTCAACCTAACGACCGGGGCTATAACCTGGGAAAAAATATTCGAAATCCAGACCCATATTAACGATTTCGATTATGAACCAAGCATGGATGAGTTGTTCATCGTCGGCCATACAACTCCGTTTTCCTCCTCGGTGGACAACCGTTCATTTTTGGCCCGCATTTCCGGCAACGGCAATTTGATGGATTATCAGAGCTTTGGGCAACCGGGTCGGGAACAATTCAGCCGGATTGTCCGTCACCCGAACCCTGTCAACCCCACCAATCCATTTTATATCCTGGGCATAAAAAACCCGCCCACGGCGGCGCCTTCCGGCGCGGACGTGGTGGTGCTGTACAACGTAAGCGTGCTGGGGATTGTGAACTGGGTAAAAGAGTACGGGCTGACCAGTCCACCCGACGATGAGTTTCACCGCGGCCTGATCCCCTTCGGGACGGGTTTGGTGCTGGTGGGCGATGGCGACGATGGCGTTGGCGCTTCCAACGATGGAATTTTGGTACAAGTGGACGCAAACGGTAATGTCCTGAATAGTTACAGCTATCCGCACGTTCTGGATATTTACGACGGGCTGGATATTGCGAACGGTTTGTTTGCCATCGTCGGCGAAGATTTTTCCACGAACGAAGCCTTTGTAATGATCCTGAATGGCAGCTTTTCCACCCAGGTAGGCCCTACGCCCGGCCTGCGCTTCAGCAACATTACCAGATTCAAGGATATTTGGATGAGCAGCGAGTTCGGTAAGCTGTACGTCATCGGGGAAAACAAAAACCTGAGTCCGCCGTACGCCAAAAATTACCAGATCGTACACAAGCTGGACCTGTTCGCTCACCCGGGAGTAACCGTTCTTTCGGTAGATTGGGCCCGCTACCTGGAAGATCAATCCCTGGCGGAAACAGATTACAGTAATGGCGTGATTTCCGTTACGCCGGCGCATGACCGCATTTTTTATGCTGATGCGCGCTTAAACAATCCATCGGGTTTCGGTAACTGGGATATGCTGGTCGGGTCGTTCGATCTGAATCTGGGCGCTCCGGCACCCTGTGTGGTCGATTTTCCTTTCCCTACAACGACCCCTTTTTTTAGCCGGAATGTCATCAACGTCGTGGCTACTTCGGTAACGCCGCCCAGTCCGAATAATCCGCCGGTCATACAGCCCTTTACATTCAGTTGTATCGACTTCTGTGCGGCTATTCCGGATCCCTGTCCCTGCCAGTTCACCTGGACCACCAGCAACTGCTTTGTAGTCAATTTCGACGCCAGCTGCCCCAATCCCGTACCCGGCAACTACACCTATGCCTGGGATTTTGACGGCAGCGGCGGATTGCCGGATCTGATCACCAATAACCCTTTGCACACGCATACTTATCCTTGCGGAGGCGGTACATATACGGTTTCGCTAATTATTACCGATCCTCAGGGTACCAAATGCACTGTGACGCACATAGTCACGGTACCCAGCACCTGCTGTGGGCCGGTATCCGGGATGCTGGACTGTACGTTCACGCCTAATTTGTACGAATTCACCATTACGGTGACCGATCCGGTTGGGTCCGGTAATTGTAACTACGTACTAACTACGCCTACGCCTGGGGTTTTGAGTGGGGTTGCTACCAATCCCGGTACCGGTGGCGCGGTCATTACCGGATTTATAGCAGTAAACACGCCAATCATCCCGCTTGCGCTGAATTTTACGGTACAGATCAATTGCCTCTGCCCGGTTACCCAGCTGCCTTATACCTGCACCCAAAGTTTTTCCATACCGACCAAGTGTTGTAAATCCATCGAGGTCAGCAGCCAATCGGTATGCGAAACGGATGCTACGCTCGACATACCGATCGTCCCCCCCAATGGCATTACCCTGAACAACATCAACCAGGTAACCTGGTATGTTATGCCCAAGCCAGCGGGCGGTTGTCCGTCCCTTCCCTGGGGAGGAATGCCCTACCAGAACAATTACACCAATGTGCTGGAGCCCTTGCACTTGTTTCCCGACGCAACCCTCTCGGGCGATTTGTGCATATACGCGGTAGTACACCTGAATGATGGTCCCTGCGTGCTACTGACTTCCAACATTGCGATGATACATCTTTGCGCACCCAGCACCTGCAGCCTGAACGGCTACGATTACTGCTATGCCGGGGTTCCGGTCGTGCCGGGTTTATTGACCCTGAGCTTGCAGTCGCCAGTAAATGCCTGTCTGCCGAACATCGATTGGTTTGATCAGGACGGTAATCTGGTAAACAACGGTACCGGAACCTATCAGCCCACCGCCGGGATTTCGATGTTCCAGCCGCTGGTGAATTGTTACGAAGATTTCTTCTACACGGTGACCATTACCGATAGCTGTGGCCAACGGGATTGCCAGTCCCGAATCCGCCTGTACAGCAATGACGCGCCCAAAGGTTCGCTAGACCTCGCTCTTCCCATGGAGTCGCTGCCTCTGTGCTATGGGGGAGACGCTACCCTGGAATTTATGGAAGGCTGCTCCGGCCTGCCGCCCGGTCCGCCCAGCTGGACCTGGTGCGATAGCATAATCGGGGGCACCTGGCAGCCCTTGCCGGCCGGTACGCTCAGCAAGTACTGGAATACCAACCCGCTTTTTCAGGACACCTGGTATTCGGTAAAATCTAAGAACGGTGTTTGTGCCGAGGATCGTGTAGAGAAGAAAATCGACGTGCGTAAGCCGTTGCAAATCACCTCTTTCATTGCTCAATACGATAGCCCCTGTGATCCGACGGGCGTGTACCTGGAGGTGACTTTCCTTCCCCAGCCGCCCGATCCCAGCTGTCCGGTGTCGGTCGATTGGTATAAAGACGGCGTTGTGATCTCCAGCGTTCAGGCCCCCGCGCCCTCGCCGGCCTCCTACACCTATTTTACCGGTGGCGGGCCATCCCTGGCCGGTAATTATTACTGTGTGCTAAAAAACGATTGCTGTGATGAACGGGATACTTCGGCCGTAGTGCCCATTGCTCCGCCTTGCTTTGCGATCGTGGGCGGGCCATGTTTCATCTGCGACAACCAAGCGGTCGATCTGCAGGGATTCATTATTAATCCGGCTTTAGGCACTACCTGTAGCTACCAATGGACTACGAGCAACGGTAACATCGTAAGTGTCAATGCCGCAGGCGATATCGCGACCGTAGACGCACCAGGACTGTATGTTTTCACCGCGTTGTGCACGGATATCAACGGGGTGATCTGCACGAAGATAGCCTATTTTACCCTCGTAGGCTGTAGCAGCGGCCAATTGCGAAGCGAGTGCGGGTTGATCGTTTCCGCCGTGCAGACGCCTGGCAAAGAGATCAATCCGGTGCGGGTTTTCCCCAATCCCACCACCGGAGAAGTGCATATTGAATGGTCGGGAGCAGCGCCGAAAGACGCGCAACTGCTGATCGTCGATCTATCCGGTAAAATCCTGCGACAACTCCCCGTACCGGATGCCGTCAACAGTTTTACCACCCATGTTACCGACTTGCCTTCCGGGATCTATTTTGTCAAAATCCTATCGTCAGACCAGGTATACACCGTGGCAAAACTGGTGAAGGAATAACCCCGACCACCATTTCTTATCTTCCTAATTTCCAATAAAATGAAGCACGCTTCTTCCATCACCGGATTTTTATGCCTGATTTTCCTGCTGCTTGGCAGCACCCGATCGACGGCTCAATTTCAACGCTTGTATGGCAATGCGCAAGACAACCAGTTCTTTAAAATCATCCCCGACGGGCTGCAATTTTATGTACTCGGTATTGACGCTGGCAATGCAACCGTCACGCGCATCAGCAGTACGGGTCAGCAACTTTGGACGCGCCGGCTTAATATTCCTTCAGGCCTCACCGACGCGGTAATAATGCCGACCACCGGGGAACTGATGTTCGTGGGTTTCACGCTCCCTTTTAACACGAGTAATAAAAGCCTGCTGGGGGTGATTAACTCCCAGGGCGTGGTCAATGCCATTATCGATTACGACACGCCTGGAGCGGAGGCTTTTTCCAATATTGTGGTCAACCCGGGCGGCAACTCCTTTTCCATACTCGGCTTTCACTCCCCGCAGGGTACAGAAGAGGTTGTTTTTTTGCAGGTGAATACCAATGCCATCATCACCTCCAAGCGTCGGTTTGCCGGCCCGGATGCGCGTTTTGCCACCGAGCTGGAAGTGTATGCGCCATTTGCCGGCATCAATGATTTCTTAGTGGCGGGTTCCTGGGGGACTACCGGCGTCATCTACCGCATGGATAATACCGGGATGCTGGTCAACGGGGTGATAGAATCCGATCCTTACACCTTTAAAGAAGTTACCACCGCGAGCAACGGGGACGTGCTGGCAACCATGCAGTCCTCGACCGGCGCTGCGCCACGCCTGGTTCGTTTCGACAGCAACCTGTTTCCCCTTTGGGACGTGAGCCTCAGCGGGATGGACGACGTTTATCAGGTTATAGAAGCCAGTGCCGGCGATTTCTATGCCCTGGGCACGGGTGTATTCAATGGATTGCAACGATCGGTTATTTTAAAACTGCATGATAACGGCAGCCCGTTGCCGGCCCTGATCTGGGTGAAATACCTGGACCACGGCGAAACTTCCTATACGGGCGGTACCATGGCGCTCCTGCCATTCGGTAACCTCGCTTTTACCGACGGACGGACGGGCAACCCCACTGGCCTGGGGCAAGATGATGCCTATTTTGCGATGACCAATGGAGATCTCACTTCCGATTGTACGACCAAAGACACCATCATCCTGCAACCCCATACCGCATTATGGAATTCGCCAGTGCCTTTGGACCTGCTGAACTACGATCCGCCCGTCGGTCTGGACGTTGGAGATTCCGACGCCGGCTGGCAGCAAAGAGCCGGCTGTAGCGTCATGAACCCGATCATTCAGTGCGCCGACATCCGGGTACTGGTCGAGCCGGAATACAGCGGGCGGGCGGTAGCTTTTGGAGAAGGCGTGATGGTAGAGGGGGATCAGGTTACCCTGGATTGTAGCCCGGCGTCGGGATCCATTTTCCCGGTCGGTAATACGACCGTCAACTGCATTGCCACAAGTGCGAATGGCGAAACGGCTTCCTGTTCCTTTGTTCTGACCGTTGAAAAAATGGCTTTTGACAGTGTCCAGCCGCCTGCTCCGCTTTCGCCGGAAGGTTTGTTCGACCGGGTCCGCGATCGTTTCGGCAACCCCTATCGCCTGGCCGATCTGCAAATTCCCGAAACCCAGAGCGGCAGCTTATTATGCGTGGCTTCCGGTTATTTTAACTTGTATTTTGAAGTGGGATGCGGCATGGATGGTAATTCGCCCGTAGAAGTAGCCCGGCGAAATGTACTTTGTCAACTATACTCGGATTTGTCGCAATTCATCGCCCGACCTGCCGGGGCCACGGATAAAGTAAATATCTGGGTCCGCAACTTGGCCAACCTGCAAGGCATAAATGCCAATTTTGTAGGCGTAGCGACGTCGTTCTATGTGCTGCCGGCTACAGGGAGTAACGGGCCGTTTTCGGGGGGTATAGCAGACGGGGAAGTTTGGAAAACCATTAACTCCGGCATGGATTCTTACAAGGGTGTCGCATCTCCCCTGCAGGTAGCCGGGGGCGGAAGCCTGGGCTTTTATCACGGCTATGTTGCTTTTAATTTTTCCAATCCCAACGTACAGTGGCATACCGATCTCAATACGCCCACCAGCTTCAACCTGTTGGATCTGTACACCGTAGCATTGCATGAGGCGACGCATAGCCTTGGGGTAAGTTCTTTGCTCTGGGCAGGTGGTATTTCCGTAATGACCGCCATAAACCAGGGCAACAGCTCGCCTTTCCCACATTTCTTCAGTCGTTACGATGACTTTTTATGGACAGAACCGAACCTGCCGGGTTATCCGAACAAAAAACTTATTACGAATACGGGCGCCTGCCAAATGTATAATTATCAGTTTAATCCGTTGGTCAGCCCGAATGTTTTGCAACCGAACTTATTGGGCGCCGGCCTATGTCTGCCTGATTTTACCAATTGCGCTTACGCTGTTCACTTTGTAGCGCCGTCGGTGGATAAGCCGGTTTACACACCCAACTGTTGGGAAGGGGGCAGTTCCCTGAGTCATTTGGAGGACGGATGCCCCAACGTCCTGCAAAACAACCTGTACTATGTGATGTGTAATGCCCTGGATCGCGGCCCGGCTTACATGAAGCGTTCGCTCAAACCGGAAGAACGACAGGTATTGTGTGAATTGGGCTACAAAACGGGCAGTACTTACGGCAATACCGCACAAATGACCAGCGCGACCTATCCGGGCGGTATTTGTCCGGGCTTAGGTGTTGCCGGGGTGAACGATGGCATTTCACCAACCGGTGCGTTCACGAATATGCTGAATGTTAATGCAACCCTCACCGGCATTAATATTATGGGTAACGACGTAGCGGCAGGGTTTGAATGTCTGGAAGTCATTTATGGCGGCGGTTCCGCGTCTCCAGCCAGCGGAAGCTCGCTAACGACTATTACTTACAGTTCAGTCGGCACCACCCCGGGCACCAAACTGCTGCGCTACGTGCCAGTTAGCAGCAGCGGCAAAAAAGGAAACATTACCTATGTTTTTGTCCGGGTGAAAAGTTCTACTTGCCAGCCAACCGGTCTATGCGATATAATTTCTAACGGCGGTTTTGAGATGGCAACCGGTTGCTCGGCACTGGTGCCTGCCGGCGGGGCACTTCTGAATTGCTGGGAGCCCTTCAGCGGTTCGCCGGATTTGTTGACCCGGTCTTGCACTACTTTCGGAGCTCAGGTGGCTGTCTCTACTTTTAACAGCGTTCCACCCACCAATACCCATAATATTCCGTCCAACAATAGTTTTATTGGTCTCTATGCCAACAACCCCGGATCCAGTGCATTCCGGTTTTCCGAATCGATACAGACCCAATTGGCAACGCCATTGGTGCCCGGCCAGACCTATAAAATTTCTTTCTGGGCCAAGGTCAACAACAATTTAAACGGGCCATCCAGTAACGTTCCGGCCCAGCTTCAGTTTTCCGCCACCCCCTCTTATCCTTTGGTGGCCATTGCGCAGAATGTCTATCCCGGCACGCTATCTCCGTTTTCGACCCTTACCGTGCCAAATAACAATATCTGGAATCAGTTAACTACACCGTCTTTTACCATATCCGGTAACGTCCCCCTATCGAACCTGATCATCGGGTATCCCGCTACAAGTGTACCATTAGGCATTGGCGCCTACGTTTTTTTGGATGATATACAATTGATTCCAATTGGTACCGCTTCGACTTTCACACCGTCAACGCCGCTTTGCACGACATCTTTGCCGTTATTCCTGAACCCGACGGTTTCCATTCCGGGCGGTGTTTTTACGGGCACAGGCGTGACCAACAACGGGGGTAATTATTATTTTAACCCCTCCGTTGGCGTCGGCAATTACGTGCTCACCTACACGGTCACCGATGCCAACGGCTGCATAACCACGGTAACGGCGACCATCGTGGTCGCCCTCCCGCCAGTCTTAAGTTATGTGCAGCCGGTCAATCCTTTATGCCTGAATGACCCGGCCATCAACCTCAGTTCCCTGGTTACCCCGGGCGGCGGCTCCTTCTCCGGGCCGGGGGTCACGGGTACTACTTTTATTCCGGCCAATGCGGGTGTAGGGACCCACCCCATCACCTACAGCTATTCAGGCGGGGCTTGTCCAACTTCGGTTACGTTCAATATTCAGGTAATAGTCTGCGGGGACACCTGCGAAATTTCCAACCGTTGCCTGGATTTTGACGGGGCGGACGATTACGTTGATGTGGGCAATCCATTGAATAACAGCGCCTTGCAAAATAATTTTACCGTGGCCTGCTGGTTCAGGGACGATCTGCCGGTTTTGCCTGTTGACGGTTGGTTTCATCATTTGTTCGGTTTTTCCTGGTCGGGGCCGGTGTTCGAAGTGGGTGAAACGGACGGGTATTTGACCTTTAACGGCGCTACCCTCCTGCAATCCTCCACCATCCTGCTTCGCGATGGGAAATGGCATCACCTGGCGGCCGTCAAAAATGGCAATTTAGCCACGATCTTTCTGGACGGCCAACCGGTGACCGGAATGATTAACCTGAACGTGGGCACGTATACGGGCGCGGCGCAAAATTTTCACATCGGCGACTGGACCAGCGGGGGCGTGTTCCCACGTTTCTGGAAAGGCCGGATCGACGAGTTCAAAGTCTGGGGTGCGGCACTTGGCGCAGCGCAGATACAGGAAGAAATGTTTTGCAGCCTGGATCCGAAGAACGTCAATCTGCTCGTCCATTTTCCATTCGATCAATTCACCGCCTGGGGCAATAACAGCGGCCAAACCCTCGCCCAGAATGTGGTGCTTGGCGGCCCGAACGGTACGTTGAAAAATTTTACCCTAACGGGCAACACTTCCAATTGGGTCGGACGCGGGCGTGACCGGCTGCCTAATTGCAACGTTGATCATTTTGCGTGGTACGAAGGGAACAACCGGGGCAATTATGCCGGTCGTTCGAAGGTATACGATGGCGATATTTTTACTGCCGGTCAGGAAATCGTAGATCCTATTCTTACTCCTCTCGACGAAGGGCATCCGACTTTCACCCGCCGTCGTCCGGATGGCAGTATAGCCTGGCGCGTACTTTTCAACATACAGGGCGTCCTGAATGATTTTGTCCGCACCGATGAAGGTTGCTACCTGTTGGTCGGCCACACGCCTAAATACGTGCTTAACAACCGTTGCTTCATCGCCCGGGTAAGTCCGACCGGCGCCTTGCAATGGATGCATGAATTTAATTTTGCCAACGACCGGGAATCGCTCAACCGCATAATCCGCAGCGACGACCCCAATGCCGGACTTTATCCCTACATCATCAGCGGTATTATGCGCAACCCGGTGCCGGGCGTTTCGGGGAGCTCATACGACGACGTACTGTTGCTGGCTGTGGACAATCAGGGAAACATCGGCTGGATACGCAAACTCGGCGATAACGCCGGGTCATTTACGGACGATGAATTTCACGCCGATCTGATCAATTTCAACGGCGGCTACGCGCTGACCGGGCTGTACCGGAATACGATCATCGCCTATCCCGTGATCTTTCGAACCGATTACGCCGGTGTGCAAAGCGCCATCTCCACGCAGTACCAGTCCGGCGATTATTTCTCGGATATCGAACCGATCAGCAATGGATCTGCCCTGATCATTGCCGGCCAACTCAGCAACGGCAACGCGCTGCTGGCCAAAGTAGATGCTTCGGGCAATCAGGTCTGGTCCAAAGCTTTCCCCTTACTCAGCGCTTTCCGGAAATTGGTCATACAACCCAATGGCGACATTTACGCCGTTGGTCAGCGGAAATTACCCCTCGGCCGCTACCACAATGTGATTGTCAAAGTGCATGATTCCGGGACCACGATGACCGTCGCCTGGCAAAAATCGGCCGAGCAGGCGGTACTGGGAGAATTCGAATGGAAACCGGGCGACCTGACCTGGTACAGCGGAAAGATGTTCTTTTTCACCGACTCGCGCTTTATCCAGCGGCCAGGCTGGTATAATGGCAACATCGGAGCGGCTATGTACGCGCTGGATCAAACGCCCGACATCTGCCCCTTTATCAAGGAACCACTGCCGATGCCCGTGGATTACCCGCTTATGCGCTCGCAAATGGCGCCCCTGACCGGTAATTTGTTCACGCCTCCGGCACCTACCATTGGCATTCCCGCCGTTGCGCTGGTGCTGCCCCGTGATTCGCTTTGCCCGGACTATGGCTGTGAATGTGCATTCGTCCAACTGGCGTTCAGCAAAAACTGGCCGATACCGGTCTGGTCTAAAAAGGTTGCCGACTGCGGACTCGCGCCTGTGGCCTTGCCGGGCTGCCCGTCGCCATATAACCCCCTTAAATTCAGCGGGAAACTACAGTGCAAAGGGGGCTGCGCTTTCAATGGTTTGACCTGGACGATCACCGATCCGAACAACAACGTCACGACCGGCGCTTCGGCCACAGCACTTTTCAACATCCCTTTGCCCATTGCCTTGTTGCAGATTCCGACGCCGGGGGTGTACACCATTGTGTTGACCGGCAAATGCGGTACCAAGACCTGTACCTGTACCGTGAAGTTCACCGTACCGGCCTGCCCGCCACCCTGCGATTGCACGGAACCGAAATTTACGAGCGACGTCAATGCCGGTTTCAATTGGGTTCAATTGCCCAATTGTCAGTTCAAATTAACAGCAAAATCGTTGACGCCCTGCGACGTCGTAACCTGGAAAGTGGCCTCAGCGGGCAGTAATGTCTTTACAAATATCGCCACCGGCTCCGGCAATCAAACCATCAATTACCAGTTCCCAATTACCGGCCAGTACGTTGTTTGCATGACCGTAAAGAGGACGCCTTCCGGTGGTGGCCTACCCTGCATCCGATCCCGTTGCTGGACGTTGGACGTAGATTGCAGCTTGCTGGCGGATTTTACGAACCTTCAGGATAATTGCAGCGGTTCCGTAGTGGAAAACAGTGGCTTTACCCTGGAAGCGGAGGCCGGCGGTTTGCTGGACGGAGGAGCCGCAGTACATTGGGATGCTTCCGCAGGCAACCCGGAAGTCGTGCTCGAACCCGGAAAACTCGACCCGAATTATGTGCGTCTGCGCGGCAGCGGGCTGGCAGCCGACCTGCTTTATCAGGATTCCTTACCGCTGAATGAATGGGACAGCGTGCGATTCACCATGGGCATTCGGCCACTCACGGACCTGGTATTGCCGGGTACGGAATTGGTGGTGCGGCTCTCCGCCGAACGACAGGATTCCCTGCTTTGCCAGGACAGTAGCTGTTTGGAACTGATGCGGTTGCCGCTCGCCGATCTGGACAGTTCCATCTGGCTGACTGCGGGCACCTCGTTGATCATAAAAAATTCGGCCTTCCGTTTTCTGACCGTTCAGGTAGAGAACCCGTTTTTCGAGGATGATCTTTCAGCGAAATCGGTGGTGGATATTGACAACGTCTGCCTTTCGAAATACGACCTGGTAGCTACGAAACAGCCGGAGCAGCTCCTGCATTTCCGCATCTTCCCTAACCCTAATCCAGGCACCTTCACTATTCAGCTGCCGCAAGCCGCAGGGGTAGGCATTACTTTCCGGATCATCGGCCTCACCGGGCAGGCGCTGCTGGAAAACCCCAGCCAGCCGGGCATGGAACGTCAAACGGTGAATGCTACGATCTTGCCACCGGGCCTCTACTTCCTCGAAGTAATGTCGGAAGGCCGGGTGCTGGCCGTTGAGAAATTCGTGAAGCAGTAATATCCATATACCTCCGGGCCGCTTTGAAAATACCCATTTTTAAGGCGGCCCGGCTTTTAGTTTTTCCAAAAACATTTTGCCATGAAAACTAAGTTGGATGCTGCCTTAAGTAATATTTTTTGCCAGATTGCTGATCAGATGGTCAAAATCGATCGTCATTTCTTCCGGATCAGCCGGAGGCGCCGGTTGCCCGGTGGCCGTGGCCAGCGTATGGCTCTGCTTGCTCACTTTGTTATTTAACCGGTCCAGGAGTTGCAGTTGCAGCACCTGCATTTCTACGAGTTTATGCATCCGTTCTTCCAGCAGCAGGTCCATTTTCTGGTGCAGACTGCGGATCTCCAGCTCTGCTTTGAGGTTGATCATATAATCGTTCGCGGCGCGTTCGCGGTCTTTTTCCTCCACCCGGTTTTGCGACATCATGATCACCGGCGCCTGCAATGCGGCTATGCAGGAGAGCACCAGGTTGAGCAGAATAAAGGGGAAAGGGTCGAAGTGCGCGGTAGCGGGCGATAAAATATTAAATAGAATCCACAACACCAGGATGGAGAGAAATGTCAGAATAAACGTCCACGAACCGCCGAAACGCGCCACTTTATCCGAAACACGCTGGCCGGGCGTAATAGCGTCCTGTGGCGGGTGGAGGAGTTTGTCTATAATGAGTTTCTCTTCTTTTATTGCGTCTTCGACCAGATTGTGCAGCCGGCTAATTTGTTCGTCTTCGGACTGGAGAATACCACTGATATAAGCTGTATGCTGTTGTTTGGACATAGCTGTGGATTGGCGATTTTAAATAATTAGGGGTAAAATTCGCTAAATTTACGTCCATTTTCACCGTATGAGTCAATGGGAAACTTGAAAAAAATGCCCGTTCCCACAGCAGAGAACGGGCAGAATTCACACATACTAAAACCCCACTGCGACTTATGCCCCGCTTTTCTACCTGCTGCCTCCAGATGTTGTTTTTTACTATCCCGCTGGCAGCTCAGCAGCCGGGTATGCTTGACTCTGCTTTTGCCGATGGTGGTAAAACGACGCTGAACTTTGGCAGCGGGGACGACTACGGCCAATCGGTGGTCGTGCAGGAAGATGGAAAACTAGTCGTGGCCGGTTATGCCACGATCGGCAGCCAATTCCATTTCGCCCTGGCCCGTTACCTGCCGGATGGCAGACCCGATTCCACTTTCAGCAGCGACGGCCGGCAATCCACCAGTTTTGGTACTGGCGATCACCGGGCGTATGCCGTAGCGCTGCAGCCCGACGGCAAGATCGTGGTCGCTGGCTACGCAACGGTGAACAATGAATTCGATTTTGCCGTAGCCCGTTATAAAACCGACGGTTCGCTGGATGCAAGTTTCAGCGGTGATGGGAAGACGACGACGAACGTGGGTGGTTTTTTTGATAAAGCCTACGCACTCCTGATTCAGCCGGATGGTAAAATCGTGCTGGGTGGGGTGTATGGTCAGAATACCAACTCCGATTTCGCCCTGGTGCGTTACCTGCCCAATGGCCAGCTGGACCCTACCTTCGGGAACAGTGGCATCGCCACGCTGTCGGTCGGCAACTCGTACGATGAGTTGCATGGACTGGCTTTACAGGACGATGGCAAGATCGTGGGCGCCGGCTTTACGGACAACGGTACGGATTACGACTTTGCCGTGGCGCGTTTTACGACCAATGGTCAGCCCGATCTGGGTTTCAACGGGACCGGCAAACAAAGCACGGATATTGGCCTGGGCGACTACGGTCAGGCGGTCGGTTTGCAGGCGGGCGGCGCCATTATCGTACTGGGTTACACGGCCACGACCGCACTGGACTACGATTTTGCCCTCGTTCGCTACCTGGCGGATGGTACGCCCGACCCTGCTTTCGGCACGATGGGCCTGGCGGGTACGGTGGTTACCTCCATCAGCCCTTCGTTCGATGCTGGTTATGCACTTGCTTTGCAGGCGGATGGTAAAATACTGGCGGGCGGTTATACGCCTGGCGCTGGACACCCCGATTTTGCCCTCCTGACTTACCTGCATGACGGCACCTTAGATGAAACTTTTGGCGTAAACGGCGTAGCAAAAACCGATTTTTCAGGCGGTACGGATCAGATTGCCGCCCTGGCCATCGATGGCAATAACAACACGGTTGCCGTGGGGCGTAGTAACAACGGCTCCGATTTTGATTTTGCGGTCGCACGGTATTTTTCAGTTTTACTGGTGGGAACGGGGGACATTACTTCGTCCGGCAGTCCATTAAGCCTGGCTCCGAATCCGGTCAATGGTCGTACGGTATTGCATTATGACCTGGAAAAAGAGCAGTTGGTCAGTCTGTATTTATATGATTTTTCGGGGAAGCTGATGCAGTCTTTTTTTGTCGGGGAAGAGCGGGAAGCTGGGCCGCAGCAGGAAGTGCTTAATCTTGGGAAAAATATTCCTGCGGGAAGGTACCTGCTGGTACTGAGCTCGGCAAGTGGTAAGCGGTGTTTGCAGGTTGTAAAGAATTGAAAATGAGGCTTTGTCATGTTTCGCAGCGCTCAATATGACAAAAGCAAAGCCACCAATCCCGTCCAGCCGGTTTGATGGCTGGCGCCCAGTCCCTCGCCTGTATCGCCGTTGAAATACTCATAAAACAGTACTAGGTCCTTGAAATACGGGTCCTGGGCATAGCGCTGATCGCCCCCATGCACCGGCCGTTCGCCTTTGGCATTGGGCAGAAACAGGCTGCTGAGCCGCTGCGCCAGTTCGTCGGCTATTTGTTGCAGCGTCGCTTGTTGGCCCGACCCGATGGGGTAATCCACCAGGAAATCAGGCCCGTAATAGCGATAAAACTCGCGCAGACTCTCCACCAGCAGGTAATTGACCGGCATCCAGATGGGGCCGCGCCAATTGGAATTTCCGCCGAACATACCGCTGTCGCTGTCGCCGGGCACGTAGTTGATGCTCAGGTCGCTGTCTTTATGTCGCATCATGTAGGGATGATCGAGGTAGTGCCGCGACAGCGAGCGAACGCCGTAGTCGGACCAGAATTCTTTGGGGTCGAGCATGACGCTGAGCAGGGCTTTGGTGCGGTGACCGCGCAACAAAGAAAGCAGGCGGGAATCGCCCTGCACATCATGCCAGCGGGAGATCATGGCCGCTAAATGTGGTTTTTCCGCCAGGATTATATCCATGCGGGACAGAATTTCCGGTTGTTTCGCCAGATCGATGTCCCGGAGTGCCAGCACGGCAAACATCGGAATAAGGCCGACCATCGAACGCACTTCCAGCATTTGGGAAGTGCCATCCGGGAAGCGCAGGTGATCGTAGAAAAATTCGTTCTCGTCATCCCACAAATCGTGGTCGCTGCCGGTCTGCCCGATGGCTGCGGCAATACGCAAAAAGTATTCAAAGAACTCGGCGGCCGGCTCCGGCTCGTTCAGTTCGAAGGCAATGCGGAACATGTATAAGGCACAAAATGCCACCCAGGCCGTCGCATCGGCCTGCTCGAGCGTATCGCCGGATTCCAGCGGGATGCTGCGGTCGAAAACCCCAATGTTATCCAGCCCCAGAAAGCCGCCGCCGAACAGATCATTGCCATCGACATCCCGTTGATCGAGCCACCATAAGAAGCTGTCCGTCAGGGGTTTGAACATGCGCCGCAGGAACTCGCGATCTCCCGTGCCGCCATTTTTATCTCTTTCCTGCACAAATACCTGCCAGGTTGCCCAGGCTTTCACCGGCGGATTCAGGTCGCTGAAATTCCATTCATAAGCCGGTACCTGTCCGTTCACGCGCTGGAACTGCGGGGAGTATAAGATCTCGAGCTGCCCTTTAGCGAAAGCCGGATCCAGGCGGGCCAGGGGCAGGCAGTGAAACGCCAGATCCCAGGCCGCAAACCAGGGGTATTCCCACTTATCGGGCATGGACAGGATACAGTTGCTGGTCAGGTTCCGCCAGTCACTGTTCCGGCCGTCCAGCCGTTCCGATGGCGGCGGCGGTTCCCCCGGATCACCATCCAGCCAGCGGGCTACATCGTAGGCGTAAAACTGCTTGTTCCACAGCATGCCGGCATAGGCCTGCCGCTGCACGTTCCGCGCTTCCGGGTCGGTAATACTCGCCTGCAAGTCGCCATAAAAGGCATCCGTTTCCGCTTTTCGCTGCACAAATACCTGATCGAAATCGCTGAATTTTTTACCTTTTCCCGTACGGTTCAAGCGCAGGCGAAACACGGCTTCTTCCCCGGCGGGGATGACTGTTTGGTACAACGCCGCCGCTTTAGTGCCCTTGGTCGCCGGGTTCAGGGCGTTCTTTGCACCTTCGATAATGAAGTCATTGATGCCGTCTTTGCAGGAAGTACTGTCATTCGGGGCTTTAAAAAGACGTTGGTTATTGGTTTCGTTTTCGCAAAACAGCCAGTCGGCGGGACTATCGGCGAGCAGGAAATAGGTGCCCAGCCGGGGAATTTCAATTTTCAGCGCCCCGTTTTCCAGTTGCATGTGTGGTTTGGTGGCGCCCTCCCCGAAGGTCCAGGTGTTGCGCAGCCAGGCAGTCGGCAGCACGGTCAAAGGCGCGTCTTCCGGGCCCCGGTTGCAGGCGGTGATGCGGATCAGCAGGTCTTCCGCGCTGCCTTTGGCGTACTCGATGAAAATATCGAAATAGCGGTTTTCATCAAAAATGCCGGTTTCCAGGATCTCGTATTCCGGTTCCAGTCGCCCCCGCCGGCGATTTTGCTGCAGCAGTTGTACATAGGGAAAGGCGGCCTGCGGGTACTTGTACAGCATGCGCATATAGGCATGATCGGGCGCGCTGTCGAGGTAGTAGAAAAGTTCTTTGACGTCTTCGCCATGGTTGCCTTCGCCATTGTTGAGACCGAAAAAACGCTCTTTGAGGATGGGGTCCTGGCCGTTCCAGAAAGCCGGCGCAAAGCACAGGTACTGCTGGTCGTCGCTGATGCCGCCAATGCCTTCTTCGCCCCATCGCCAGGCCCGCGAGCGCGCTTGTTCATGGGTGGTCGAGTTCCAGGCATCCCCGTTATTGCTGTAATCTTCCCGCACGGTGCCCCATTGGCGGTTACTGAGGTAGGGACCCCATTTCAGGCAGTCGGGGTGGTTCGGCATGGGCGTTTTTATAACTGATTCTTGATGAGCAGTACTTCCAGGGCTTTAAAAGCCACCTCGTCGTCCACGTGGAATTTGCCTTTCAGAAACTTAAACACCTTATCTTCCTGCGGCGTAACCACCCCGTCGGCCAGCATGACGTCGAGGCAGTGATAAAACAGCGGCAGGCGGGTTTGCTCCCGGATGGCGCCCATGGCCGCGGTGATCAGGGCGGCCGAACTGCCGGCCTGCTCGAAATAGCTTCCTGCAATGTCGAGCAGTTGCTGCGGATCATGACCAATGAATATATTGCGGCTTTTCAGCGTGGCCAGAAAGGTGGCGTTTCCGCCCGCACCGTCGATTTCGTCGGCGCGCCGGCAGGCCAGCAGGACGGCGGCACAAGCCTCCGCTTCATCAGTAATGTGTAAAGAGTTGGTATCCGCAGTATTTTTCATCGTAAACGGTGGCGGGAATTAAGTGAAAGCCATTGGACAAAAGTAGAATAGTTTTTGAGAACACATTAGTCACGTGGAATGATGTATAAAACGCCGGGTTTTTTAATGGCATTCTGGTTGGCCGCCAATTTTCTGGCCGCACAAAGCATTACTCTGCCCACTACCTGGAAATTTAAAACCGGCGATGACCCGGACTGGAAAAAAGCGGATTTCAACGACCGGGACTGGCAATCCATCCCGGTGCCTGCGCCCTGGGAGGAGGTAGGTTTTCCAGATTATGACGGACTGGCCTGGTACCGCACCACCTTTTCCATGCCGGAACAGCTGCTGCAGCAAAACCTGGTGCTGCTGGCCGGCACGATCGACGATGCCGACGAGACCTATATTAACGGCGTACTGGTGGGCCATACCGGTAAATTTCCACCCAATGATCAATCAGCCTGGGATACGCCGCGTATATATGACATACCGGCCGGGGTTTTAAAAGCACAGAACACACTGGCTATCCGCGTATTTGACGGCGCCGGTGGAGGTGGGATTTATAAGGGCCCCATCCAGATTATTACTAAGAAAAACTATGAAAAAGCGCGGCTGGCCAAATTGAAAAACCAGCACGTTTACGAGCAGTTAACGACCTCCAACGGCTTAATTTCCGCTGTTTACAATAGCCAGTCGAATACGGTGGAAAATGTATATCCCCATATATTTTCGGCTTACGATTCGGCTTCATTTGTGCAGCCTTTTGTGTCCGGTATTTCACCGGGTATAACGGAAAAACCACTGGCGGTTTATTACCTGCAAAATACCCACGTTATAGAAGCGAAGTATAAACGCTTTGTGATTGATTATACGGCTTCTTTTTCTAATGCGGATAAAGTTTTTTATATAGTCGTGCGGGGTGCAGCGCCGGCTATAGCCAATATTACCTTTAAAAATGATAGCGTAAAAGGCCTTGAAAAACAAACGATTACGCGGCATTCCGGGACTAAAACGGAAAAGTATTTTCTGTATGGTTTTACCGATATAAATCATACGGACGCTGGTCTCGCGCAGGCAGTCGCACGAATAAAATCCGCCCCGGTTTCGCTGATCGATAGCGAAGTCGCCTATATGCAGGGGGTGTTTGCACGTAGCCGTTTTCCTGCAAATATCAAGCCTGCCGAACGGGCTATGCTGGAGCAGTCCGTAGCGGTCCTGAAAATGGCGCAGGTGGGCGATAAGGAAGTGTTTCCGCTGGCCAAGGGGCAGATCCTGGCTTCTTTACGTCCCGGCGTCTGGTCGATTTCCTGGGTGCGGGATGCTGCCTTCGCTATTGGCGCCCTGACGAAACTCGGACTGTATGCGGAAGCCCGAAAAGGACTCGAGTTCATGTTACGCGCCACCCCCACGAACCAGTATAAACACTATATACATACGGACGGCAAGGACTACGGCATCGGTGTGGATTACCAGATCTCCATAACCCGTTATTTCGGCAATGGCCGCGAAGAAAGTGATTTCGATCCCCGCGGTCCGAATATAGAAATAGATGATTTCGGGCTGTTCTTAGAGGCTTTCAGCGACTATGTGCAAAGCAGCGGCGATATAGAATTTTATAAAAAATGGCAGTCCGTACTACAGATTAAAGTAGCCGACGCCATAATTTACAATATTAATGCGCAAAACATTATCCGGGCAGATTCGGGTCCCTGGGAGCATCATTTGCCCGGGCGTTCTTTTGTTTTTACCTCAGGCGTATGCTCGGTGGGACTGGAAAAATTCGCGGTTTTACAACAACAACAGGGTTTTGAATCGGCCGCTTATTTCGCGGCGGCCAAACGTTTGTACGACGGCGTAATGACACACATGCTGTATGAGAATCGCCTGATAAAAGGCAATGCCCAGGATCAGTTACCCAGCGATCACTACTTCTACGATGGGGCGACCTTCGAATTATTTGCCAATGGATTTATAAAAGATACAACTTTGTTTTTAGCGCACATGCAGGCCTATGATCAGCAGTTGCGCGTACAATCGGGTTCAAAAATGGGCTATATCCGTTTTAACAGCGACGACACCTATGAAAACCAGGAGTGGCCTTTTGCCAGTATGCGCGTGGCGGTGGCGCAAATGATTTTTGGTAACCGGGCCGAAGCGAAACGATTAATGCACCGCGTGACGGACATTGCCGGGCATAATTATCATTTAATTCCGGAAATTATTGCCATGCAAGATGGTGCTTATAAAGGGGCTATACCTATGGTGGGTTATGGCGCGGGGGCTTATATACTGGGAATTTGCCGGTTGTATGAATAGTATAGGCAGGTTTGAGTGGTTTGCAAAGGTTTGCTGTGTCTCTTCCTGTTAAATTACTTACGTTCATTTATCGGCCAATATCTCCCCCAGCTTCACTTCTAAGCCAGGCAGCACCTCGCCGCCCAGCAGCACCTCATCAAAAGAAACCGTTTGAATATTCCCATTAGCAGTATAGACGTAAGTTCTGCGGTTCTGTGGATCGATCAGCCAGGCCAACCGACAACCACTGTCCATATACTCATCCATTTTTTCGCGTAACTCACTCAGACGCTGATCATTGGAGCGCAGTTCAAGGACGAAATCTGGAACTATAGGGCAAACCTGCGCTTTTGTTCTGTCGGTAGTGCATCCCAGCGTTCGTTAGCAATCCAGGCCGAGTCTGGAGAGCGTTCGGCCCCATTGGATAGTTTAAACCCAGCCGAAGAATCGAAAGCCCTGCCAAGTTTGTACTGTCGGTTCCAAATAACCAGTTCAGCGTTTATTTCGGCATTATAATTACCGGTTTCTGAATTGGTAGGGGGCATAACAGTGATTTTTCCATGGGGGTTTCGTTCAATACGCAACTCGGCGTTATCCAGACAGAATTGATAAAATTCTGCATCGGTCATGGTCTCGTCTTCCAGCATCACCGGCCCATGATGGCGGACCCGGAAAGTAATATCAGAAAAACTAGCAGTCGCAGCAGGCATAATCCTGGTGTTAGTGAAACAGGAAAGAAGTTACAAATATAAGTAAACCAGCTGAAACGCCGCACCAATAATCACCCCCATTCCAGCACACTCTTAATCTCCTGCGCCGAATGACTGGCCAGCACTTCCGCGAATGCCGTGTAGGGATGCCGGTCGGTAATGATCCGTTCGATCACGCCGGGGAAACGCAGCGACGCGGCTTCCAGATCGGCAATGCCCTGCTGGAAATGCGTAAATCCGGCGTTCACACTACCCAGGATGACCTGATTTTTCAGCACCAGTTGCTGCATCAAATAGGCCGCCTGCATGCTGACCGGCCGGTCGCCCGCCGGAATGCCGGTGAGCACGTACACGCCATTTATACCCAGCGCGTCGATCAGTTCGAACTCCAGCTGCGCCACGCCGGTCGCTTCGAAAACCAGGTCGATCTGGCCCAGCGTATCGTCCAGATCGATGGTTTTGACCTGGCGGCCATCTACGTATTTACCGCCCATTTCCCGTAAAACGGAAGGCCGGATGCTGTTTTCGTCCACAATATCCACGCCGGTCACCTCCGCCCCGCGCAAACGCAGGATCATGGCCGCCAGCAGACCAATCGGGCCGAGACCCACCACCAGCGTATGTTTTCCCTGCAACCAGGTGTCTTTATCGGTACCGGGAATACGCGCCACCTGGATCTTAACCGCCTCCTCGATGGCTTTTTCGCCCACCGACGTGGGTTCGCCCAGTACGCCCAGGTGGGCAATAGCGGCCGGCACCGCAATGAAATACGCCTGCTCGTCGATGACGTAGGCCTGCTGGAAACCGTCGGCGCCCTTAATACCGCGCTCGGTGTAATTGCCCGATAAACACATGTCGCTGCGGCCGGCGCGGCAGGGATCGCAGGCGCCACAGGGACGGCGGACCATGAATACGCCGAAATCGCCGGGCTGCACGGAGCTGACGCCGGCGCCCACTTCCACAACCTGGCCGAACATTTCGTGCCCGATGATCAGCTCCTGTCGACCAGCCGGCGGGTCAGCGCGACCGCCCGCCGCTTCTTCGCGGTCGGTACCGCAAATACCGACCTGTAGCACCTTCATTTTAATGTGGTTCGGCTGCGTAATAGCCGGTTCCGGACGTTCGACAAGTTGCAGATTGGTGGTACCAGGTACGAGAGCGAGGGCTTGCATAGGCTGTTTTTTATAAATTACTGGACAAAGAACGTAAAAACCAGGCTGGGAAAAGCGTGCCGCCGGTTGGAAATGGATGAAACGGGCCAAAGCGCTGGTATGGTTTTTTACGTAAGGCAGTAAAAACAATACATATGAACGACCATAATGATCTCATTCCAGAACAACATACGGGCATTCAAAAAAAATCGAGCGAAAGCGTTGAGTTTGACTCGGTAGAAGCGGCGCGCCAGTTCTTCCAGGTGGCCCGCAAGCGCCTGCTGGACATAAATAACTGGCAGCATATTTCGACCGGATTGAGCAGCACGTTCATCCTGCGCGATGCCCAGGGGCAATCCATTGGGCACCGTTTCCCCGAAGTGGGGGATTATATGCAGATCGATATTCCCGGTCCGGAACCGAAAGCCGGTGACGGGCATGACTGGGTCCGTATCGAGGCCATCGAGGAGACAAAAAACACGGCGGCCGACGAGATGACCATTATACGGGTGCGTCCGGCGCCCAGCCCGGTGGATAACCAGGCGGAAGTCGCACATTTCCTGGATGATCAGGCCACCAGTACGTTTGCGGTGTTTCGACTCGGTTCTACGGTCACCGCCGAAGTATATGGCCACAATGAAACAGCCAATACGCATACGGAAGGATTAGCGGACAAGGTGCGCAATGTGGTGGTAGCCGTGGGCTCCTGGCTGGGATTTTCAGATGCGCAGTGGGGCAACCTGACCAAAGGGATCGTGCAAAATTGAACAGAAACTTTATTCGCCTTTTTATACAGCCGTCTCCCGGATATTTCCGGAGACGGTTTTTTTATGAGAGCCTCTGAGCCTGGTTATGGGTTATCCACCTGCGGCGTCGCATTCGGCTTCCGCAGTTTTTTCATTAAATAATTCACCGTTACCATCACCAGCAGGCCGATGACGTAGGAGCCGACGAACATGAGCCACTCATAGTCGTCCCGGCTCACGGCTTCGCGTTTAGCGGCCAGTCCCCACAGGTTGCCCAGTTTTTTGCGGACGAAAAATTCGGAGACCAGCATGGAGGCCGATAAACCGGCGAGGTAACCAATCGCCAGGTTGGTAACTTCTCCGGCGACGAATTTCAGGAATTTCTGCATAGTGTTAGCTGCTTGGATTTGCAGGCGGCAAGGTGCAACATTTGGCCGGCAAAATGAATTAATAGAGCCATCCCAGTTTTACCGGAATGGCTCTATTATATCGACACTTTTTAACTTCTATCTCCTATCTCCTAATTCCTTACATCCCCAACGCGTAATAAAACACCCCCGGATTACCCGGATACACGCCTTCCAGCAAAATACCGCCATCGCTGTTCTGTAGCTGACGGGTCAGATCCTCCACGTTTTTAACCGGCGTTTTATTGGCTTTGGTAATGATAAAACCTTCGCGAATGTCGGTTTGCTGCGCGAGTTTACCATTTTGCAGATCCGTTAGTTTCACCCCGCCATCGAGGTGCCATTTCTGGGCTTCTTCTTTACTGAGCGTTTGGAAATCAGCACCGAGTGTTTCCAATACAGCGGATGGCGCCGATTTCTTGATCGTATCCGTGTTACCGGAACGATTTTTCAAGGTTACGGCCAGTTCGCGTTCCTGGCCGTCGCGTAGCAGGGTCAGGTTCAGGCGGTCGCCGGGACGATGGCTGCCGACAATAGCCAGCAGATCGGAAGAGGTGCTGATGCCCTGACCATCGACCTTGGTAATCACGTCACCGGCTTTTACGCCGGCAGCCGCAGCCGCAGAACCAGTCTGGAGGCTGTCCACATACACACCATTGATCGTATTAATATTTTTCTCCTTGGCAAATTGCGGGTCGAGCGGGTGAATAACCACCCCCAGATAACCGCGTTGGGCCACGCCGTAGTGCTTGAGGTCTTCTACAATTTTCTGCACCAGGTTGGACGGAATAGCGAAGGCATAACCCGCAAACACCCCCGTTGGCGAAGCGATAGCGGTGTTAATGCCGATCAGATCGCCGTTCAGGTTGACCAGCGCACCGCCACTGTTACCGGGGTTCACCACCGCATCCGTCTGGATGAAACTTTCGATGGGTGCTTTGTCCTTGACAATGTGCAGGTCGCGGCCTTTGGCGCTCACAATACCCGCCGTAACGGTACTGGCCAGGTTGAACGGGTTACCGACGGCCACCACCCATTCGCCGACTTTAATATCGTTGGAATTACTGAACTGCATAAACGGCAGTCCGTTTTGATCGATCTTGATCAGCGCCAGGTCCGTGCTGGGGTCCGTGCCGATCACGGTCGCCGTATAGGTACGTTTATCGTTAAGGGTCACCGTGAGACTTTGGGCATCGGCGACTACGTGGTTATTCGTGACAATATATCCATCCGGGCTAAGGATGACCCCGCTACCGGTTGCTTTCTGCAGACCGTCTAACTGATCCTCACCACCGAACTCGCGGCCACCAAAAAACTGGCGGAAAGGCTCGGGGATCTGGTTCAGGTCGAAAGGCATAGCGCCACGACCACGCGCACGGATGGAGGACTGAATATTGACCACCACGGGCAGGGCTTTATTGGCCGCAAAGGTGAAGTCGGCGACTGTACCACCGGCGCTGGGTGCATAGTTGGCAAAGTGGATATTGGAGGCTGGTTGGGCCGTTACCGTCAGGGGAGATAAACTGCTTTGATGGGTAACGACGGCTGCTCCGCCCAGGGCCACCAGACCACCCAGCAATCCAACAAAGCCAAACAAGAAATACTTTTTCATAGTCATTTCCATTTTTAATGTTTAAACGAATTTAAGTTTTTAAATTCCACCGCAATAGATGGGAAAACCTTGATTTGCTTGATCAAAAATAGGAAGATGGGTTAATGGGGTAATAAAAAATGATGCCAAAGCCGGCAGTAAAGCGGGAAGAAAAGACAAATTAAAAGGTGAAAGGTTGAGGGTAATAGGGAGAAAATTGTTTTCCTCCACTACCTCGTTTCCATCCAGTGCAAAAACTCCGATGCCTTGGCTTTACTCACCACCATGGGTTCTTTGACCGGGGTTTTTATTTTAACCAGGAGTTTACGGGCGAAGTAGTGTTCTACTTCGGTGATGTTATCGTAATTAACCAGAAACTGGCGGTTAGCGCGGTAAAACTGGCGCGGGTCGAGGCTCTTTTCCAGCTCCTCCATCGTATAATTCAGAATATAGCGTTTGCCGTCATTGGTATGCAGAAAAGTGACCTCATGTTCGATATAGAAATAGGCGACCTCACTGGTGGATATGGGCAGGAGTTTATCGCGGCTACTGACCAGAAAACTGGTTTTATAGCCGGTCTTCAGTTGCTGCAGCATTTCCGTAAGCCGATCCAGACCAGCGCCGGGTTGCTGGAAGAAGTTCTGCAGCTGTTTCACCTTTTGCATGGCGCGACCCACCGCTTCCCGGTCGAAAGGTTTGAGAATATAGTCCACGCCGTTGGTCTGAAAGGCTTGTAGCGCATATTCATCGAAAGCGGTGCAAAAAATGACCGGGCTTTGCACTTTCACTTCGTTGAAAATCTCGAAACTCAGTCCGTCGGCCAGTTGAATGTCCATGAAAATAAGGTCCGGCGCCGGGTGGCTTTGCAGCCAGGTAATAGTTCCTTCCACCGAGTCTTTAATATCGAGGATTTGTGCGCCGGGTTCCAGTTCGAGCACGGTGGCTTTCAGATCAAAAGCGGTTCGGGTCTCATCCTCCACAATCAGAATAGTCATAAGCGGGTGTTTTGACAAATTTAAACCACAGGGCGTTTGAAAGTTGCCGGGATTTCGCCTGAAACGGGCAGTACGTGCGCTGAAACAGGCAGGCGGGCATGGGGAATCAGGGGTAGCTGCACGGTAAAATGGGTAGCCGTCAGTTCTATCTGAATGGCCTGGCCGGTCAGGATCAGCAAGCGGCTGCTGATGTTTTGCAGCCCCGTCCGGCTCCCGGCTTCGACCGAGCGCTTTTGCTGCAGGTTGTTACGCACCACCAGGGTGTGGTCTTCGGTAAAAAGTTCGATCCGCAGGGGTTTGTCTTCCGAGACGACATTGTGTTTAATGCAGTTTTCGATCAGTAATTGCAGCGTAAACGGCGGCAGACGGTCTTTCAAATGTGCAGCATCAATATGCTCTTCTACGATTAATTTATCGCCAAAACGGGCTTTCAGCATGAAAATATAGTGCTCGATGATCCGCAGTTCCTCCTCCAAAGTCACCTGGTCGTGCACATTGGTCAGCAGCGTGCTGCGGTAAAATTCGGATAGGCGAATTATGAATTCCTCCGTCTTGGCATCCGCGCTTTTGACCATCGTTTTCAAAATATTGAGCGAGTTGAACAGGAAATGGGGATTGACCTGCTGTTTGAGAATTTCGAATTTAGCCTGCGAATTTTCCAGTTGCAGCCGCTGGTTTTCCGTGTTGGTTTTCAATAGTTTCTGCGAGGTATCCAGCAGAAAAATAAGCAGCAGTAAAATGCCGGCCGTAATGACGGCGCGAAACTCATTGGCGAATTCCGCATTTTTATAATTCACCAGGTCCTGATCCACCTGCAGAAAACGCAGGCGCTCGTCCAGCCAGACCACCAGGAAACTCAGGGTCAGGGTGCTGAGAATGCGTTCCAAACGGGCCGTCTGGAAGGGCGTATGGGCAAAAAAACGCTTTTGCAGGGCCGGAAAACCTGCGACATTATACCACCATACGAACAGGGTGAAAGCGATGCCGAAGATCATTTCCCGAAAAAATATCCGGACGTCAAAACCGATGCGGAAGTACGTGCCGACGGCGAACACCAGCCCGGCCGCAGCCGCGCAAACGATGGCAATGCGCAGGTAAAATTGTCTGGACATATTCAGGTGGTCGGTGATGTTCAAAGATTTTATAACTACTGCAAGTTATTGAAAATGCGGGGTGTTCCTTCCCTTAATTGCTTCCAAGGGGGCAGTCATCGGGCCGAACCGGCCGTTTTGCCCGTTTAGCGGTTCCGCTTGGCCGCTTCGCCAACGTTCGGGCGGAGATTGGCTTTTTCGGTTGAATTTTTGACGCTTCAACAGGAGCGTTTTGCTTTTACCGGCAAACATAGCGCTGAATGAAAGAGGATTATCCGGGCTGCTCAAGCGTGGTCCGGCGTTTCATAGTAGTTTTGAGCCGGTCTGCACTCGCAGGCCGGCTTTTTTACGTTTTACTACCACCTTTGTAGCGCGGTGTCTTAGTTTTGTTCCGAAAATTTACGCTTTCCCCGACCACCATTTTCAATAAAACCAGCCATGCCCATATATCACCACCTTGGTAAAATACCGCCCAAACGCCATACCCAGTTTACAAAACCAGACGGCGGTTTCTACTATGAACAACTGTTCGGCACCGTCGGCTTCGATGGCATGTCGTCACTGCTTTATCATATCCACCGCCCCACGCAGGTCCGCGCTATTCTGGAAACGCTCGATGTGACGCCGCAGGTCGCCGTGCCGCATAACATGACCGCCCGGCTGCTCAAAGGTTTCGAGCTCGCTCCTACCGACGACTACCTGGAAAGCCGCATTCCGCTGCTGGTGAACAGCGATATTCACATCGGGCTGGCGGCTCCGCGAAAGTCGCTGCGCGAATATTTCTATAAAAATGCCGACGCCGACGAAATGCTGTTCGTCCACCGCGGCTCGGGTACCTTGCGGACGCTGCTCGGCAATATCCGCTTCGAGTATGGCGACTACCTGATCATTCCGCGCGGCATGATCTACCAGATCGATTTCGATACCGAGGATAACCGGCTGCTCTACGCCGAATCATTCCAGCCTTTATATACGCCAAAACGCTACCGCAACTGGTTTGGCCAGCAACTCGAACACTCGCCCTACTGCGAACGCGATTATAAACTCCCGACCGAACTGGAAAGCTATGACGAGACCGGCGATTTCCTGATCAAAGTCAAGAAGTCCGGCCAACTGCACCAGCTCGTGTACGCCACGCATCCCTTCGACGTAGTGGGTTACGACGGCTATAATTTCCCCTACGGCATTTCGATCCACAACTTCGAGCCCATCACCGGCCGCGTACACCAGCCGCCGCCCGTGCACCAAATGTTCGAGAGCAAGGCTTTTGTGATCTGTTCGTTTTGCCCGCGTTTGTACGACTATCACCCGCTGGCCATTCCGGCGCCTTATAACCACTCGAACATCGATTCTGATGAAATGCTTTACTACGTGGATGGCGATTTCATGAGCCGCAACAACATCGAACAAGGCCATATTACCCTGCATCCCGGCGGTATTCCGCATGGACCGGCACCGGGCGCCATGGAGCGCAGTATCGGGCAGACCTTCACCCAGGAACTGGCTGTGATGATCGATACCTTCCGACCGCTGGCGGTCACCACTGCCGCTATCGGTATGGATGATGGTAAATACTACCAGTCCTGGCTGGATTCGTAGGCCAGCATTAGCCGGCTTAGGCTG
>JANPIN010000047.1:0-1882 GCA_031425035.1 Saprospirales bacterium
TGGCACAGGAATTTCCGGAAATTCAGACCATGACGAGGCTGTTCCGACCTTTTAACAACGATAAAAGTATTGTCCAGTTGTTAAAAGACAGCAAAATCCGAGAGTCCTTTTATGAAACCAATGGCTACGCCGTGGATTCTACCTTTTTTGACATTTTCAATTACGATTTTTTGGAAGGAAATCCTCGTACAGCCCTGACGGAACCCAATACGGTGGTGCTGACCGAGCCGATGGCTACAAAACTATTTGGCAAGCAAAGCGCTGTTAATCAGGTTGTTCGGATTAGTAATTCGATTGGCACTATTGATTACCGCGTAACGGGAGTGGTGAGCACCCCTAAAAATCCTTCCCACCTCAACGGGCATTTTTTTATGTCCATGTACAGCGGTGATCTTGGAGAATATATCCGCGAAGCAACGGATATGGCGAATAACAACATCTTTTTTACGTATGTGCGACTGAAGCCAGGCAGCGATGCAACTGCATTACAAAAGAAATTTCCGGCATTTATGGAAAAGTATGCCAAAGAAGACTTGGCGGCGGTTGGCTTTTCTAAAAAACAATTTTTAGTGCCGATGACCGATATTCACTTGCATACGGATTTAGGATTCGAGACCGGACCCAAAGGCAATATCACGTTCGTTTATATCCTGGCATCTATTGCGATGCTAACCTTGCTGATAGCCTGTATCAATTTTATGAACCTCTCCACTGCGCGCTCGGGTATGCGTGCCAATGAAGTGGGGGTACGTAAGGTGATGGGCGCCGAAAAAAGCAATCTGATCCGTCAGTTTATAGGGGAATCCATGCTAATTAGTTTGTTATCCTTGTTGATTGCGGTGGTAGTGGTAGAACTGTTTTTACCTATTTTTAACCAATTGACAGATAAGCAATTAAGTTTAATTTCACAACCGATTGATTTACTTTGGTTTGTAGCCATTGCTTTGCTCACCGGGCTTTTGGCAGGGAGCTATCCGGCGTTTTACCTGTCCGCTTTCAATCCGGTGGCAGTACTTAAAGGCAAGCGTACCAACTCCTACTCTGCGATGGCGCTCCGGCGGGGGCTGGTAGTGTTTCAGTTTGTCATTTCCATTTGTCTCATCATTGCATCGCTGTTCATTAGCAAGCAGATGAACTATTTACAAAATCAGGAATTGGGTTTTGAAAAAGAGGGACAGCTTATTATTCCGTTGCGTACCCCAAATGCCCAGCAAATGAGCCTTTCGCTCAAAAATGAGTTACAGCGCAATTCGGCAGTGACCCATGTGACCAGGGCGTCGTCTTATCCCGGCATTCAAGTGATAAGTGACCAGGTAATGTATAAAAAAGGGCAAAATCGCGAGCAGGCGAAAAGCATTCGCTTCAATTATGTGGATGAGGACTACCTTAAGACACTCAATATACAATTAGCCGACGGGCGTTTTTTCTCTTCTGCATTTCCGGCGGATACCCTCAACCGGATTGTGGTAAATGAAGCCACTCTGCGCGAATTGGGCTTTGCCAAGGAGGAAGACGCCGTCGGGCAGTCGCTGTATTTTGACTGGGACGGCACTACCACGCCATTTGAAATAGTAGGTGTAATGAAGGATTTTCATTTTCAAAGCCTGCACAATGAGATTCAGCCCTATGCAATGTCACTGTCAAATGGACCCTCTTCCAGTTATATTATTCTGAAAACTAAAACAAAAGAAATCAAGCGCTTGCTCACTTCGATAGAAAGCACCTGGAAAAAACTCAACCCGAATGAACCTTTTGAGTATGAATTTTTAAATGAAACCATTCAAAAAAATTATGAAACCGACCAGCGTATCAGTTCCATTCTTGGGTACTTCACTTTGTTAGCCATTTTCATTTCTTGTCTGGGTTTGTTTGGTTTGGCGGC
>JANPIN010000048.1:0-12067 GCA_031425035.1 Saprospirales bacterium
TGTCTTGTCCTGAAAACACTTTACATCAACCCAGTGCTGTAAAGCTATGCTCAGGATTAAAAAAGTTAAAAGTCCACAACGTTATGCGGACGACTTCAAACGCAAAGTGGCCCAGGAATACCTGTCCGGCCGATTCAGTTATGCCGTTGCCGCCGAAGAATATGGTTTGGCTGGCAAAGCAGTTGTTCGCGAGTTTGTAAAATGGTATCGCCATAAGTACGAACTTGGCGCTGCAAACGCACACGACGACATGGCAAAATCAAAATCTACCCCTGCGCCGGAAGATGAATCAACCCAAGCGCTGCAAAAACAGATTAAAGAACTTGAAGTAGCCCTTCGATTATCGAGTTTAAAAGTGGAAGCTTTAGAGACCATGATTGACATCGCCGAGGAACAACTACACATTGATATCAGAAAAAAGTCTGGTTCCCAACGGTTGAAAAAATGAAGGCATTTTATAAAGATACTGGCTTAGGTATTCTTTGTGGACTGTTGGGAAAAACGCGTCAGGCCTTCTATGATCATCTTTGGCGCGCCGATCAGCAAGCTCTGGATGATGGTTTAATTGTGGATATGGTTCGCTGTCAACGTCAAAAAACGCCGGGCATCGGCGGCCGTAAGTTGTTTCATTTGCTTCAAGAGCAATGGCAGAAACATGCTATTCAATTGGGCCGAGACCAGTTTTTTGATCTGCTGCGCCAGCATGATTTGCTCATTCGGCGTCGTAAAAAGTACGCTATAACCACCAATAGCAAACATTGGCTCAAAAAACACCCGAATTTGATGGTTGATCTGGTCGTTAAAGAAGCTGAACAAGGTTGGGTTACTGACATCACCTACATTAGTGTGGCTGACAAGTTTGGCTATTTGATGCTGCTCACCGATGCTTATTCGCACAAAGTCGTTGGGCATGCATTTAGCCCTTCGCTTAGTGCGTCCTTCTGCGTCCAGGCACTACAACAGGCGCTCAGCAACCGTCAATTCCCGGATCGTCCGCTCATGCATCATTCTGATCGGGGCATCCAGTACTGCTCCAAAGCCTATGTCGATGTGCTCATTAAGCACGGATGCCAAATCAGCATGACCCAAAACGGTGACCCGTACGAAAATGCAATGGCCGAAAGAATCAATGGCATCCTCAAACAAGAATGGAAGTTGGATCAAACCTTCGCTGATTTTGATCAAGCAAAAACTGCTATAGACCAAGCCGTTTATCACTACAACCATTCCAGACCACATGCCAGTTGTGATTATTTGACACCCATGCAAGCTCACAAACAAACAGGGCCATTAGTAAAACGTTGGAAAAACAAGTCAAAGAACAAAAAATCAAACCCGGTATTCAACATAATCGACCTACCCAGATGGTTTGGTTTTACTTTTGTAAAGCCGCCGCAGGATTTGTTCTCATCCTGTAAAGCCATTCAAGGATTATCTCTTAACCTGTAAAGTTATTTCAGGACGGGACACCTGCATGTCGATTTTTGATCTACCACAATGTCGCCCCGCTGCCCCCTGTCACCTAACTCCTGACTCCTAACTCCTGACTCCTGACTCCTAACTCCTGCCCCCTGCCCCCTGAGGAATTTATCATTTTTTTAACGCCTACCGGTAGATTTCCGGAAACTAAGCCGCCCGCAAGTGACGTTTTGACGACATAATTTTTTCGCGTCCATATTAAACGTTGCTCTTATGAACTACTACTCTGTTGAAAGAAATGAACGCCGTACCCGGCAAAATGCCCTCTGGGTGACGGCAACGCTGTACGTTGCATTGAGCGCGGTCATCTATCTGCAAATGGGAGATAAGCCGACGCCAAAGCCGGATAGTAGTCATACCACAACGCCGATGAAGACCATAACGCCGGCGACACGGCCGGCAGCCATGCCGAAAGCATAGGGAAAAGCTTTTAGCCCATATACAAACGCCGCGCTCCTGATGAAAGGAGTGCGGCGTTTGCATTATGACTTCTGTTTTTCTTATTGTCTAACCACCTTCATCGTCCGCACTTCCGTAGCGCTGCGCACCTGCACCAGGTAAACACCGGCGGCCATTTTCGATAGATCGATCGGCAGCATGGTTTCGCCCGCCGCATATCGAACTGCGTTTTGCAGCGTTTGCAGACGGCGACCAAGCGCATCATACAGGTCTACACTCAGGGTTTGCTCGGCCGGCATAACCAGTCGCAGCCAGCTCAGCCCACTGCTTGGATTGGGGGATACATCCATTTGCAGGCTCGTCAGATCAGGATTTTGCGTCGGTACGACCACCTGATAAAGCGGCAGAATAATATCATCCACCCAGGCCCGGTCGCTGCCTTGTGCACCGATGGCGTCTTTTTCATAACTCCAGGTAAACTTGTGCTGGCCCGCCGTTACCGGGAACGACACTTCCGTCCAGTCCAGCTCGCCGGTCCACTTGGCCGCTTCTACCCCATCGATGTAAAAGTATAAATAGTCATAATCGGACTCGCAGCTGACCTTGCGCGCAAAACCGATCGAGCCGTCAGCAACCACGTCCAGGTTGAGGCTCATTTGTGATTTCTGATTATTCAAAATACTGCCCGAACGCGAGCTATACGTACCCGTATACGCGATCGGGGTGGTAATGGTCCAGGGTTTATTGCCGCCCTGTATCCATGGGTAGGCGCCAAAATTATGGGTCTCGAAAGTCTCCAGAATGGCATTGATGGTCAGACTGAAATCCTGGCTGACCTCATACGGAGCCGCCTGCAGGCTGTAGTGGAAATTGGCCGGCACCACCGGTGGCGCATCGGGCGATACCTGTACCAGGAAACTAGCTTCGGCCATACCGGTCAGGGCATCGATCTTACCCAGCAGCAAAGTGCCGCCCAGCGTCAGCCAGGGCGAATCGGTGGTCAGCGTACCCAGCGCAGTCGGACTTTTGCTATGCCCGACGTTCAGGTTATTGATGTGAATAACGGCCGTTTCGCCGCTTTCCAGGCGATTATTGCCGTTACCACCGGTTATATCCGTGAGTTGATAAGGCGTTACTTTGAGCAGGGGCGCCTGTAGTTTCACCGGGATTACGGCGTCATAAGTCAGACCGCTGCCATAGTCAAGATGCAGGTTGAAATTAACCAGATGGCCGTCCACCACGTCGCTTTCGACTTTAAAGGTGAAAGCCGCCGTTTTGGCCACGCTTTCATTTTGCGCAATATCGCCGAAGGTTTCGCTGCCGTCGGTGATGGTGACATTGGCATCCGTGGTGCTCAAAGTAGCCGTAGCGGCAGTGGCCAGTTCCAGACCGACGTTGGCCAGGGTGACGTTAAAGGCCACGGTTTCGCCATAATCGGCCAGTTGGTTGTTATTCCCCAGCAAGGCATCGTCGAGCACAACCGACTGATTGACCACGAACGGACCGGAAGCGGGCGTAACCGTTACCTGACCCTGATACGGCAGGTAGTTGAACTGCGTGACCGTCACCGTGATCTCGCCGACGTTATTCAGCGCCTCGAAATTCAGGCTGGCTACCCCGCCGCTGACGCTAGCGACCGCCAGGTTTTGGCCCTGCCAGTACAGACTGACCAGCGCGCCTTCGACCGGGCTGTTGACCGTCAGGCTGGTGGTGCCGATAAACGTCGTCGGCTGGTGGGTAGCAATCATCGTTTGTGGCGTACGGGTGCGTGGTACTGTCGTCGGATCGGCAAAAGCGTTCCAGAAATCGGCCATCAGTTCGCCGCCCTCGGCATAAGCCGCGATCATTTTGGCATTTCCTACCGCCAACATCGGGCCAATGGCCGGCGTAATGGTCACGCCATCGGCATCGATCAGGTATTGGTTCATACCGTCCTGGCCTTCCATCGGTGGCGCCCAGCTTTGAAAATCGCTGGAAAAGAAACCGGCTACTCCGCCCCAGGCCTCGCCAGTAGCTGCATTACCGGCCCGCTGCAGCGCTTCGCCGAGGCAATCGCCGCCGTTATTATTGGTGAAATTACCCGCACAGCAGGCCACCGCCACCACAATGGGATAGCGGCCGTGGTTGCGTAAAGTCGCCACGGCATCGGTATTGAAATTACCGCTGACCAGCCCCTGCTCCCAGCCGTGGCCGCAGTAGTTGTACAGGCTCACGCCGCGGTTATTGATTAAATTCACCAGTTGCGTATTCTGTGGATCGCCGGCCTGATCCGCACTGATGTCGCCAGGCGTGGGCGAAATGGCGCCCTGATTGCCGTCATAAAATTCCCAGACTTTTTCATAGCCGTCGGCCAGGTGACTGGTCTTCCATTCATTGCCCTGCTCGTAATCGGCCTGGTTATCATCGCCAATCCCCTGCCCCTGACTGGACGTGGAAGCCATAGCCGTGGCAAACCAGTTCAGGCTTGTATCGATGGCCGGGTTTTTCTCGTATTCCAGGTTGCGGTTGACCATGATTTTCAACTGCTCCAGGTTCGCGGCATTGAAGCGGCCCACGAAAATTTCCGGAAAGTGGTCGGTACCGTCCATGTATCCGAAGCAGTTATCGCAGGAGTAGAGGCCGCCATCCGCGCGCATTTCCGGGTGAATATCATTCTCATCGCCCACCAGCAGCAAGTAGCTGGTGCCTTCGTCATTGTAATGCTGTTGTACCACGTTGTAAATGGCCGACGATGCCGAAGATCCGATTTCGGAAACCGGCACCACGGTGGTATGAAAACCCATTTGCCGTTTCCAGGTAATCAGTGGCTCCAGGTCGGCGAGGTATTCGTCTTTGGCAATGACCAGCAAATGTTCCGCTCCCGAACCGCTGCGGTCGAGCAGACTGGCGTCGTAATTCAGGAAAGTCTGCTGGTAAATCTGTTCAAAAGCACGGCTCCGCGCGCGGCCTTTGGCATTCGACATTTCATTTTCGCCGCTGCCGCCCACATGGTACACGCGCACCTGCAGGCTGGTGTAAATCCGCAGCACTTTCGTCATGGGGTTATACTGCACCGGATACAGCCAGAGCGCCTGGCCACGCACGTCGCGCATCACGAATGGCTGCTGCAAATCGGCCAGCCGACCCGGGAAGAAGGCATCGTGTTCGTACAGCGAACCGTAGGTATACGGCACAGTGGCCGGGTCGATGATCCGTTTCAAATCCCCTTTGGAAGGCGCCACGTTCACGTTGGGAAAATCCTGGTACTCCGAAGCCACGATCTCGACGGCCATGTTGCCGGCGCCCGGAATGAGCAGCGAGGTAGCGTACTTGGGAACGTCCGGAGCGCCGGCCTGGAGCAGCGGCGTGCCTTTATCCATGGACAACACGAAGGCCGGGCCCTGCGGCGTGGTGACCGGCAGCCGATCGACGTCAGTCAGCGCAAATAGCAGCGTGGTTTCCGTGGCGGATTTGGCGAGCACCGTGACGCGGGCTTCGCTTTTGGCCTGGGCGACCAGGGCGGTTACTGATAAACAGTATAAAATAAACGTAATGAAATTCTTCATAAGCAAGAGTGTCGAATGCGGAACAGAGGAATGCGGAATGATGAGTGCGGAATGCGGAATACGGGTGGCCTGGAATTAGTGGTTCTTCTTATGCTTAAGGATTGGTTAGGGTAGATTTGTGGTAGTTTAGACTATCCAACCATTTCCAAATGTTTGGTTCATTTTTCTATAATGACCCGCTGCGTTTGCTTACCCGTTTGTAAAAAATACAAACCGGCGGGCCAATCGGCGAGCGGGATCTGGGTGTGGTCGGTGGGGGCTAAAGTTTCCTGCCAAGCCAGCTGGCCGGTGCTGTTAAATAATCGGGCAGGAATAGCCTGGGGACCGGGGTTTTCCACGATCAGCAGATCCCGGGCGGGATTGGGGTAGACGCGCAGGGAAGCGGTTTCGGGGGTTTGCGTAGCGGTAATACCGGGGGTGTACAGGCTAAAATACACGTCAGTGAAATTTTCGGCGTGGTCCACTTCCTGCACCCGGAACCAGCACCAGGCGGCGCCGGGCATAGCGCCGGGTTGCACGATCAATTTCAAATACGCCTGGATGGTGTCGTACACCAGATTCATGGTCCCGTTCGGTGGAATGCCCACATAACAGGTGCCGTAGTCGCATAAATCGATGTCCCAGCCTGCGGGCATACTGATTTCCAGTTGACGCCATTTGAGCAGCAGCGGATTGCCGGAGGGGTTTATGAAATGGATATAACACTCATTGGCCTGGTTAAGCGCCACTTCCTGGGTCAAAACCGGCGGTAAAGCCTGGAAACTTTGCCCGATCGCCCGGGATGTGACCAGGGCAATCAGCAGCAGCAGGAATAAAGAAGGTAAAGCTTTTCGCACAACCGGACAATTTGGATTTGACGGTACAAAGTACGGCCTTTGCCCAGTTAGTGAAACGGCCTAATGCCTATTTTGGTTAAAGCCGGACAAAAAGGAAGGGCAATTATAGGCAGGTTTGAGTGGTTTGGTCAGGTTTGTTGGTTTGACTATTTGATTGTGAGGTACTTAAAATCCGACTTTATTCAAAACCACTTTGCGTTGACCATAGCCCTGTTCTATTACAAAACTGGCCGGTCAAAAATCTTTCCCTCGTAAATGCCTCATTTGGCCCGGCGTTTTCTACAATTTTTGAAACCCTGCTTACCTTGCGGGAACATTCCTTTCACCCTCCTAACAAAACGAATATGCTCACTGGTATGTTGAAACACTGGTGGATCCTGGTCCTGCGCGGCCTGGTCTCCATCCTTTTTGCGGTACTGGCCTTCACCCAACCCACCACCACCTTCACCGCACTGGTCATTCTACTCGGCATTTTCATCTTGCTGGACGGCCTTGCCGCCGTCATGCTCGCCCTGCGCACCCGCGGCGACGAGGACTGGGGTATTGTGCTACTGGAAGGTCTGCTAGGCGTAGGCCTGGGCGCCATTACCCTCCTGTATCCATCCATGACCGCCGGTCTGCTGGTGCTATTCGTGGCTTTGTGGTGCCTCATCACCGGCGTATTCGAGGTGTCGGCGGCCATCCGCCTGCGCAAAGAAATCACCAACGAGTGGATGCTCGCCTTGGCCGGTGTAATCTCCATTGCGCTGGGCGTTATCCTGCTGTTCCGCCCTAACGCGGGCGCTATTTCCATCACCTGGTGGATAGGCGGCTATGCAGCGTTTTTCGGTTTGCTGCTGATCGGACTGGGGCTTAAACTACGCACGGTGCATCAGCAGCGTCTGACGGCCAGCAACTAAACCCCTCTAAACCCTCTAAACCTCTCTAAACCCCTCTAAACCCCTCTAAACCCCTCTCTAAACCCACTACACATGTATCTTTTAGGTTACGACCTGGGTTCCTCCTCCGTAAAAGCGGCGCTGGTGGATGCTGCTACCGGCGCCACGGTTGCTCAAGCGCATTATCCCGACACCGAAATGGCGATCCTGGCGCCGCAGCCCGATCAGGCGGAACAGCATCCGGAAGACTGGTGGGCCGCTGTGGCGCAAGTCACGCAGCGTTTGCTGGCCGCAACCCATGTGCCGCCGGCGCAAATTGCCGGCATCGGTATTGCCTACCAGATGCACGGCCTCGTCCTGCTGGATGCGGCTGGCGAGGTGCTGCGCCCGGCCATTATCTGGTGCGATAGCCGGGCGGTACAAACCGGCGACCAGGCTTTTGCCGCTTTGGGAAGCCCCTACTGCCTGGACCATCTGCTGCAATCGCCGGGCAATTTTACCGCCTCGAAACTGCGCTGGGTGCGCGAACACGAGTCGGCTGTTTTTGAAAAAATCCACAAATTCCTGCTGCCGGGTGATTACATCGCCTACCGGATGACGGGGGACATGCGCACCACGGTCACCGGACTTTCGGAAGGTATGTGCTGGGATTTTTTAAGCCAAAGTCCGGCACAGGAACTGCTGGACTACTACGAAATACCGCCGACCATGCTGGCCGATCTGGTGCCGGTTTTTGGCCCACAGGGCACTTTGACCGCTCAGGCTGCCGCGCAACTGGGGCTGACCACCGGTACGCCGGTGAGTTACCGCGCCGGCGATCAGCCGAATAATGCGCTCTCGATGAATGTGTTACGTTCCGGCGATGTAGCGGCTACGGGCGGTACTTCGGGCGTAGTGTACGCAGTGACGGATCAACCGCGCCCCGATCCGGAAATGCGCTACAATAGTTTTGCCCACGTAAATTACAGCCGCGAGAAACCGCTGACGGGCGCTTTGCTCTGTATCAACGGCGCGGGTAGTCAGTACCGCTGGCTGCGGGAGCTGCTCTCCCCCGGTCCGACGACTCCAAGTCGTCTGACCGGTGATGACACGGCAGAGCTGGACCTTACTCGTCGGACGACGAAAAGTCGTCAGACGAGTTACGAGCGCCTGGAGGAAATGGCCGCGGGGATCCCGATTGGCGCGGACGGTCTTTGCGTGCTGCCCTTCGGTAACGGGGCGGAACGGATGCTCGGCAACCGCAACATCGGCGCGCAGATAAGCGGCCTGCACGTAAATCGCCACGGGCAGGAACACCTTTGCCGGGCCACCCTGGAGGGCATTGCCTTCGCTTTCGTGTACGGTATGGAGGCGATGCGCGACCTGGGCATCGACCTGCGCGTGCTGCGGGTGGGCAATGACAACCTGTTTCAGTCGGCCGTTTTTTCTGAAACGATCGCTACGCTGGTGGGGGCGGAGATCGAAATGCTGTCGACGACCGGCGCCGTGGGAGCAGCCAAAGGCGCGGGCGTCGGTGTGGGGCTGTACACCTCGGTAGAAGAAGCAATGCAGAACACGTTGTTACAACAGCGTTTTTCACCGAACGCAAACCGCGACGAATACCGGGCGGCATATGATCGCTGGAAACAAGCGCTGGGGAAGGCAATGGAGTAGGCGACTTGAGAAAATATTTTAACCACATGAGCGCACATAAGGACACAGAGAAAAGTCACTTAAAATTTCACTAAGTGTCCTCTACTCCTTATGTGTCCTCATGTGCCCTTATGTGGTAACAACCCTATTATACACGCTACACCAAAAATGGAAAACCCCATTACCCGTCGCAAAATTCAGTATTACCGGCTTATCTGGTTCAAACACGACCTGCCGGCGGGTCTCAGCGTTTTCCTCGTCGCTTTACCGCTTTGTCTGGGTATTGCCCTGGCTTCCGGAGCGCCTTTGTACGCCGGCATTCTGAGCGGCGTTGTCGGCGGCCTGGTCGTCTCCGTTCTTTCCGGTTCACAGTTGGGCGTATCGGGACCGGCGGCCGGCCTCACCACCATCGTGGCGGCGTCCATTATTTCCCTGGGCGACTACCGGATCTTTTTGCTGACCGTTTTTGTGGCGGGTTTGCTGCAGGTCCTTTTGGGTTTGTTCAAACTAGGCACCGTGGCCAGCTATTTTCCCTCGGCAGTGATCAAAGGTATGCTGGCCGCCATCGGTATTATCCTGATTTCCAAACAAATACCGCTGGCTTTAGGCTACGACCAACCGGACTTCTGGACCGACGGATTCCGCAGCCTTTTTTCCGTCAATAACTTTTATAACCGCCTGGGCAACTTCTACGCGCACTCTACCCCGCCGGTCATTTTCATCAGTGTGGCCAGCTTATTGATCCTCACCCTGCTGCGCGATTTTTTCAGCAAAAAAGTCAAATGGCTGCCTTTGCCGCTGCTGGTGGTCGTGTTTGGCATGGCCTGTAGTGCATTTTACCAGCATTTTCAGCCGGACTGGGCGTTGAAGGCCACCCAGCTGGTGAACATTCCCGCCAATATTTTCGCGGCTTTTACCACGCCTGATTTTTCCAAAATATTCAGCACGTCGCAAATCTTCCGGGACGGGCTCACGATCGGAATACTGGCCAGTCTGGAAACCCTGCTTTGCGCCCAGGCCATCGATAAACTGGACAAACTCAAGCGCAAAACACCCATCAACCGCGAACTAATCGCTCAGGGCGTGGGCAACATGGTGTGCAGCCTGGTGGGCGCCATTCCCATGACGGCGGTCATCGTGCGCGGCGCGGCCAATGTCGATGCGGGCGGGCGCACCAAACTCTCGGGGTTCACCCACGGCGTGTTTCTGCTGGCCGCCGTCATCGCCATTCCGTGGATCATTAACCTGATCCCGTATGCGTCGCTGGCGGCCATTCTGTTCATGACCGGATATAACCTGACCAAACCAAAACTGTACCGCAACATGTTCGCCCTCGGCTGGAACCAGTTTTTGCCCTTCCTGATCACCATCGTGGTCATCCTGCTGACCGATCTGCTGGACGGCGTTTTTATCGGGCTGCTCTTCTCGATTTACTTTTTAGTGCGGAATAATTTTCAGGCCGAATACCGTTTCCGGCAGGAGCGCCATGGGGCTACGGAGCATTATTATTTGAAGCTGAATTCCATGGTGACCTTTTTGAATAAGGTAAATTTGCAGAAGGCTTTATACGCAATGCCGCCTTATTCCGTCGTCACGGTGGATGGTTCCGAAAGCCGCTTTATCGACTACGACGTGCTGGAAATGTTGAGTGAATACGCGCAGCAGGCCCATGAAAAACATATTGAACTACATTTGCTGCATATTGAAAAGGTAAATGTGGAGGCGATCCACTAATTTTATAATCAACTAATTTTTAAGAAAATGAGCGTTACAACTGGCTCCCGCGCGTACTTCCCCAACATCCCCGCGATCCAATATGAAGGCCGCTCCACCGACAATCCGCTGGCTTTCCGCTGGTACGATGAAAACCAGGTGGTCGGCGGCAAAACCATGCGCGAACACTTCCGTTTTGCCGTCGCTTACTGGCATACACTCTGCGGCACCGGCGGCGATCCGTTTGGTCCCGGTACCAAAAACTTCCCCTGGCTGACGGCGGATGATGCGCTGCAGCAGGCCCGCGACAAGATGGATGCGGCCTTCGAGTTCGCCACCAAAATGGGTATTCCTTACTACTGTTTCCATGATTTCGATCTGGTGCAGGAGGGCTCTTCCCTGGCGGAAAGCGAGCGTCGCCTGCAGGCCATTACCGATTACGCCCTCGAAAAACAGCAGGCCTCGGGCTTGAAACTGCTCTGGGGAACGGCCAACCTCTTCAGCCACCCGCGTTACATGAACGGCGCGGCGACCAATCCTGATTTCGAGGTAGTCGCTTATGCCGCCGCGCAGGTGAAAAACGCGCTGGATGCGACCATGAAACTGGGCGGGGAAAACTACGTGTTCTGGGGCGGCCGCGAAGGCTATATGAGCCTGCTGAATACCGACATGAAAAAGGAACTCGACCACCTGGCGCGTTTCCTGCACCTGGCGAAAGACTATGCCCGCAGCCAGGGTTTTCAAGGCAGCTTCCTGATCGAACCGAAGCCGATGGAACCCATGAAACACCAGTATGATTTCGATGCGGCCACCTGCGTGGGTTTCCTGCGGGAATACGGACTGGACCAGGATTTCAAATTGAACCTCGAAGTGAACCATGCTACCCTGGCCCAGCATACGTTCCAGCATGAAATCCAGATAGCGGCCAACGCCGGCATGCTCGGCAGCCTGGACGCCAACCGCGGCGACTACCAGAACGGCTGGGATACCGACCAGTTCCCGAACAATGTGTACGAACTGACCGAAGCTTTTCTGGTCATTTTATCCGCCGGCGGTTTGCAGGGCGGCGGTATTAATTTCGATGCGAAAACCCGCCGCAACTCGACCGACCTGGCCGATATTTTCCACGCCCACATCGGCGGCATGGATACCTTCGCCCGGGCCCTGCTGGCCGCGCAGGAAATTCTGGATCATTCCAAATACCCGGAAATGCTGCGCAACCGCTACGCCACTTTCGAGAGCAGCGCCGGACAGGATTTCGTCGCCGGCAAATTGAGCCTGCAGGATTTACACGCCCTGGCCGGCCGCAATGGCGAGCCCACCCAACGCAGCGGGCAACAGGAAATGTTTGAGAATCTGATCAGCCGGTATGTGTAGGGCGAAGAGCAGGGTTTATAGGGGTTTAGAGAGGTTTAGATGGTTTAGAGAGGTTTAGAGGGTTTAGAGAGCTAACGATTACCCACAAAACCGACAGAACGTTCATTGACAGACTTAAGTAAGCATCAACTTTGTTTGATGAAAAAGAGAATTCATACGCATTCCGTGTTTGGAGATACGCGTTTGGAGTCGAGGTTTGATACTCTGC
>JANPIN010000049.1:0-34809 GCA_031425035.1 Saprospirales bacterium
AGTTCGACTTTAGCCAACTCAAGCGGCTCTAGTAGCCATGATAATCAAATGGTTAATCCAGGTTCTACTTAAATTATGAATGTCCTTCTTAAAATCAGACATTGATAAAATCTGGTTTTGCCAAATTTGGTGTCGAACAGATGCGATGGCATCAGAGAAGGTTGGATGTTGTTTTTTGTACCAGGCAGTCGGATGGAGTTGCAACAAATTTTGCTTTTGCAAGGTATCCGCCCAGAGGGTGGTCAGACTAAAAAAGGCAAATAAAACAGGTGTAGTTCGGGCAATAGCCAGATCAGACCATTGGCGTTGAGATTCCACGCCTAAATGGACTCTTGCTTCTTCAAAAGTTACTTCCATAGTCCAGCGGCGAATAAAATAATTGATGATTTGCAAGGCACTTAAGTTCAGATTGGTGGACAATAAAGCAGCTACTTCTCCACTGCCATCAGCCGCTTTTAGTAGCACCCAACGGATCGGAACAGGTGCTTTACCGGTATGATACCAAATGGCGATTCCTGTAGTGGTGAACATTTCTTTTGCACCTTGACCATACCATTGGGGAATAGTCATTTGTGTCCATCGGGTGGTGGCTGTTTCCAACACTTGCTGCAAAGTAGGTAAGCGTTGTCCTTTCTTGCGCGGTCGTCCCACCTTGCCTTTTGGTTGATCTGGCAGCAATTCATATAAAGCCGCGTCCAGCCGTAGACGCGTAATCACACAAACCTTTGATCGAACCGAATCCAACAAATCCAAAACGGCATAAGATGAATCGGCCACTATGATTATCAACCGATTAGGGAGCCATCGATGTAATTGCAACAACATTTGCCGCGCCCAGTCAGTCAACTTTTTATGTTGCCGCCCCTGTTGCAAATTATAGCGCTCCGATGGTGCCAAAACGGTCAAAAATGGCAGTGCCCAGATCCGTTCAGCCCAACTAATGGGAACCAACAGCATTAAACTCATCCAACGTAAACCACTACATTTGACCATATGACTCCGACTGGATCGAACTGAATCCCGATAAATTCCTTTCGCCTTGATTTTTGATCCCCGCCGTCGTTCGATTGTCTCGTCGATTCCGAATACCAGTGCTTCTTCCCCATCCGTAAATCTAGCCACCAACATCAGCAGTAGCAGGCGCGCGCACTGCCGGGCGCACCAACGGGCTCGGCTCAATACACGATGATATTTATGAAACCGTCTTTCATCACTTAAACCAACAGCCTGCAACGCGCTGCAAACCGTGCGGCGGCCAACGACCAATAAACCGCCGGCAACTAAAACCTTGACATGTTCAAAGACCTTTTTGCTGAATAACGGCGCAAATACCGATATTTGACGGCAGAACTCCTTCGGTAGTGTAAGCATAAATTTGATTTGTCGTGATCTCAAATTTAAGCACTTCCGGGGAGTTCTCTCTTGGGCTTATTTGGCTAAAGTCGAACTGAGTTGGTGTTCATAATGATGGAAACTTCATTTTCGTAAAAATCTTCCGGTAAGCCTTGCTCGTTCCAAGCCTTCAAAAGTTGCTCGGCAAGTCTTCTTTCACGGTATCCAAACTTTGAAAGATCAGCTATGGTAATTGGTTTCATTTTATCCTCTTGGTTGATTATTAAGGGCTAACGCCACTAAAAAGTGCCGTTACCCTTCTGCCCATCCGGCGAGGAGTGAAGAGAAAGCGAAGCGTACGAAATGACTAATTGGGGGTGTGAGTGTCACCGGCGCAACCGGTGAGTGGAGCGAAACGGACGCAAGGGAAAGCGGAGGGGAATCACCCGGTCTGCACGAAAGCGGAGTGCAACGACGTGAAGGAAGATCGGGGATACCGCTTGACATGAACGGGGCGTCGCCCCGATTTACTGGCTAAAAGAAAAATGCTTAAAAGAGTAAATGCTTATTTGCGCATATGAGCAAATGAGGCTATGCGGTAGATTTCAGAAATTCATTCAAATCTTTAAATCCCTTGTAATCGCTACTCCTATCAAAAAATTTGCTGCCTAATTCCGATTCAAGTTTTTTACTTGCATCTTCCCCGGCCTTGTCATTATCAAAAAACCCGACGATACGTCGGTATTCCATCTCATGAATGAGTTTGATGGCTTTATCGATATAGGAAACAGAGTTCAGGACCAGCACATCTGCAGAAAGTACGCCAGCAGGTTCAAGCGTGAGTTTTGAAAGAAAATCAATGAACCCTTCAAAGACATATAATTCTCCAATTGCCTTGTCACTTGTAATCTGGCTTATATCCTTTGCACCAATCGAGCTTTTGAAAAAAGGATTTCGGATTTCATACCCGCCCGCCAGATTTTCAAAACCGGCAGCGAAGTATTTTTTGCCATTTTCCCGATTGGTGAAATGAACTTCCTTCAGGTATTTAGCAGCAATTTCTGGAGATATTCTTCGCTCTTGGGTTATGTAATTTACAAGCGACTTTGCGTTCGTGCCAAAAGGCAGGACGCGATCTAAAAAAAGCCCTTCTTCATTTGCTGTCTTTGAAGCGGCTGCCGTTTTAATAAGGTGCGGCAATGCTAAAAACCTATCCCCAAATAGTTGATCTAAAAACTCCAGCCCTCCTTTCACATCGGTATTCCGGTAGCGCATTACAAAATCAAGGGCATTGCCGCCGATGTCCCCAAAATCATTCCAGACGTTTTTGTGCACATTAACAAATAAACTAGGCTCTTTCTCTTCCCGAAAGGGAGAGAGAAAAGCAAGCTCTGCGCCACGTTTAAACGTTTTGATCGGATGAAAACCAAGCTTTGCGAGGATCTCTACGAGTGGTATTTTTTTGCCTGTGCTGTGTTCATGTGAGCATTTGCTCTTTTAATCATTTGCTCCAATGCGCTTTTGAGGCTTTGCGCAAATAATCATTTGCGCATTAGTTATTGCCCGTTATCACATCTGCCTCTATCAAACCTATCACGTATGCCATAAGGGTTTGCCCCTGAATAGTAGCTTTGGTTTTCGCTTTAAGATATAGGGGAATGGAAGTGCTTAAGGAAATCTTTTTGTTCTTTTTGACAAGTGCTTCAGCCTGTTGCTTCTGACTAATCTGGCTCTCCGGCTTATGTATTTTACTGGTAATGTCATCTATTTCCTCCGCCGACGGTTTGCGGGAAAGAGGTTTTTTGCCGATCAGATCAACAATTGATTTATTTTCGTACTTTGACATGGGTGCTCCTGGTTGGGGTTAGTGATAAGAATTTTGTCTCAATCTCCTTGCATAAACTCGCCACTTCACCTTTAGCGCGTTCATCTTCCCATTCATAGGCGGTCAGTCCATATTTACTGGCACGACGGTGGGCGACCCTGTCGCCGAGAGTGGCTTTAAGCGGCGTTATTCCATACTCTTCGAATAAATTCAGGGCTGAGCGCACTTCCTTATCCTCGTTGATGCGACCGCTGAATTTATTAAGCACCAGATAGGTTGGAAAATTTTCTCGGTGGACTTTGACCTCTTCAAAACGTCTAAGGAACCGTTCAAAGGATTTGAGATCGTCAATGCTTGGAGTTATTGGAATTAAAAGAATGTCGCAGATCAGCATAGTACGGGTTGCCACCTGATCCATTTGCGGCACGCCATCGATGATGATGATTTTGTAACCGTCATGACTATGGGTTTCGACATCTTTTGGCAGGCCTTGAACAGTGGTCATAGGGAATACTGGAATATTCCGTGCTTTTTCATCTCTCCTTTCCAGCCAGTCACAGGTTGTTCTTTGCTCCAGGTCTGTATCAATAATGCAAGATTTTACGCCTTTCTTGATAAAATAGGCGGCGAGGTTACGCGCAATGGTAGATTTTCCGACACCGCCTTTCAAATTCGTTACCGCGATGATCATAAATGCTCCTTTTAGAGAGTATAATAGGATAAACGGACAGCCCAGCAAATGAGCATTTGCGCAAAAAGGGATATAAGCATTCGATTATTTGCGCATTGGAGTATTTACGCAACAATGCCTTTTTCTTTCAGCCAGTAAGTCTTTAGTTCAAAATTTGTGAGCAAAGCGAACTCATTTAAGGCAATGCCGAAGGCATTGGGCGAAGCGAACAAAGTGAGCGGAGGGTAGGCGTTCTTGCTAAAGGTTTTTATAGTTTATTGGTATATATAGGGTTGTCTACCAAACTTCACGCGGTTTTGATACCAAATTTCACGTAAAACCCTACCAAACTTCACGGATTTTGTCTACCAAACTGCACGTAGTAAAGACGCCAAAATTCGTATTATACTAAACTTCACGTGTTGATTTTGACGAATATACCAAACTACACGTGCTCATGTTCATTTTCATACCAAACTGCACGGTCTTTTTGAAGAAATCTACCAAACTGCACGAACAAATTTGGGTGAGTTTTAAAAAGACATACCAAACTTCACGTATATAAATCCGGGATTGGCTACTATCCCAAAGCAATAATCGTCTTCTTTTCTATCGGGGAAGGGGAATGATGAAGCGTGAAGCCTTCGTTTTTTTCTTCATAAATTCTGGCCTGCGGATATTGTGACCTGGCCAAGTGCAGCGTTTTCCTGAAAATCTGCTTGAATTTATACATCTGGCTATATCCCCTTCCGAATTGTTCTTTTATAGCCTGCCAGGTAAGAAACTGAGGCTCGACAGGGCTAACCCGGTGCAGTCTCTGCACCAGCCAGGCATAAATATCAAGTGCCATAGCACTGTGGGATAAGGAAGCAAGTGCCCGCTCGTCAAGCGGAATGGCATGATTTATCAGGCTGTTGAAATAGTCATCGGTAAGTTGAATATTGCTGGGCCAAAGCACGCGCTGCTTCTCATCCTTAGGGAACCATATATCGAATGCCTTGACGATCTTTAGATCGACCTGCCTGCCTTTTTCATTATCGGCATAGCCCAGGCTCAGTGTAGAAGTGCTCAGTTTTCTCAGCTGGTTCTTGACTTCGTTGATGGTCCTGCCGTCCAGATTCAGTCCGATACACTTAATGAACGCGCTCATGCTGTCTTCAACGTTCACTGATTTGGACTGGGTTCTGATCGCTTCGCTGTTGATATGGGCCAGAATGAGGCGGGCTTTCGGACCATAAGGCAGGCCTATAAACTCGAAGTCATCTTTCTCGGGGTTAAAGATTTCGCCCGCCTGAATGGCGAGGCTTACGTTGCCCTGCTTCTGCTTCCAGATTCGAACATCCGGGCCGGGGTTGCGGTATGGAAGGAAGGTTTGGCAGAGTACGCTATGCTGAAAGACGGCATCCTTGATCGTCCCTTTTTTCAACACCAGCTGATACGCAGAATCCTGTACGCGCTTCTCGATATGGGTTACATCTGACATTTGCCGTAAACATTGTTTTATGAATGTTTAAACGGCAGGTTGAAGTTGTCAAGAAATTTGAAGTGGGAAGCTGGCTAAAAGGAAATTAAATTTACAATCAATTAGTTATTTTGAACATCACATAACTCTTATCCGCATTTATAACAAACCAGATTTATTGAATTTTATTTATCAATTCTTACTTGTCCTATTGTTGAAAAAGGTGGCGTTCGTGAAATAATATTTTCATATACCGTGGAGTAGTACCATGTATTAAATTTAATACTTTGCTTGATCGACAAAATGGATGAAAGTATCAATAAAGGTATCAGCCAAAAATACCAAATATTTATCATCTCTTTAAAAAAATATGCTATAAGCACCGGTATAAATATTATTAATGCTAAACTTGTGCCTTCCAGCATTTTGGACACTGCTTTGTGTTTATCAATTTCAAATGATAAGTCTAAATTTTCTCTTCTTACCACTGCTAACCAGATAGCCCAGTCTTTTATACTGGTTTCTTTAAAAATCATTGGGTATTTAGCACTAAATCTTTCTTCGGCTTCCGCTTTTGCATGTTTCTTTTCGAATAATTCCCTCCATTTATTAAATACTGGACCACAAATATATCCTGTTATATAAGATGCGAGCCCAAAGAAAAAAAGTTGTGCAAACGTCAGGCAAGACATGCTAATCCATACTACCTGTAATGCAGGTTGAGTGATTCCAATGAAAAGTAATAATATTATTAATCCACCTGGTATGGTGTATGCGAAAAAGTCATATATTCCAATCCTGATTGACATCGCTTTACCTGTTTAATAATATAATTTAGGATATACCAAACTTCACGTACCTAAATATCAATATCCATTTCCCGATCATCCCGTTTTTTGCCTTTGTCCCGCTTGGTATCTCCATACTTTTCCTGGAGCCGCTCCAAAAACCTGGACTTGTTTACTGTCTTCTCCTTACTGAACTCGTCGCTTCCGGCGATAAAACCTTGAGCATAAGGATTTTTGCTGTCCTGAAACCCTTTTACAATCAGTTTGGATAGTTGCGGAAGGTGTTTCTCCACCAGGTATCCCGCATTGAAAGCCCTTTGAATAATCTGGTCGGTTGCCATTAGAAAGTGTCTTTTGCCTTGGCGTTCAAAAATTCCAGAATGGAGTCGCGGTCGTACAGGATCAGTTTTCGGCTCGGTTGCGAAAACCTGATGGAGCCGTCGTCCCGATATTTTTGAAGGGTCGTTTTGGAACTGACGTGTAGCAGGCGCATGGCCTCCTCGTCGTCAATCCATTTCTCATGCTCGATGCCATTCTTCTCCTTCAAACGGCTCACGACCTCTTCCACCAAAGCGTAGAAGGCTTCAGACTCTAGGCAGATAATGTCGAGGCGGTTTCCAAATTCCGGCATGGCCGAAATGTAGGGACAAACTGCGGGGTTAGGAAGTCGAGGGGTAAAAAATCGTTGGAAAGGCGGGCTGCCGAAAAAAAGTTTAAAATTTTTTTCGGTCCCAAATGAAATCAAATCGGCCCATGTAAAACCGTATTCCGCTTGCAAATTGCTTGCAAATAAAAAAAGAGTCACGAATTTTAATTCGTAACTCTTTGATAATCAGGAGCGGAAAACGAGACTCGAACTCGCGACCCCCAGCTTGGGAAGCTAGTGCTCTACCAACTGAGCTATTCCCGCATCTGCTTTACTGCGGGACAAAGGTAGATACTTTTTCCCGTGCCAGACAACCTGTTACTTCAAAAAAGCCAGCATTTTACGTTGAAACTGCTCGGTTTTTTGCAGCGAAATTGGAATTTCCATGCCACTGTTCAGGTACATTATACGCGTGGTTCTATTGATCTCATACCGTTCCACGTAGGAGAGGTTGACGATGAAACTATGGTGCACGCGACAAAAAAGCGTGGCCGGCAACTGGGCTTCAAAGTCCTTCATGGTGTAGTAGTGCAGGAACTTCTCCATTTTTCCATTGCGCTGGGCGAATATTTCCAGGGCCGCGCCATCGGACTTACAGTACTGTATATCCCGCACTTTAAGCACGATGTTGCCCTTACGGCTATCCTGCAAAATAATACCCTGATGGTCGGATAAGGATTCTACATTTTCCACGGTTAATTCCTCGATTTTTCTGGTAGCGATCTGTACCGCTTCGATCAGGCTGGTCGTGCTATACGGCTTCACCAAATACGACCAGGGCTGAACGATGTTGATGGCGTCGATGGCAAACTGCGGATAGGCGGTCGTGAAAATGACGCCGAACGCATATTGCCGGGTCAGTTCCAGAAAATCGAAGCCGCTGAAAGGCGGCATTTCAATATCCAGGAAAACCAGCTCGGGATCCAGCTGCGTGACCGCACGCAGGGCTTCCTTGACGGACATCGCTTCGCCGACAATGTCGATCTGCGGACAAAATTCCAGCAGCATGCCCCGCAGGGTATTGATGGCGCCGGCTTCATCATCGATGAGTAAGGTCTTTATTTGTTTCATGAGATTTGGATTTTAGGTGGGTATAGCCGTGGCGAAGGAAGCAGCTTCGCGCTTATTTTTTTATTTTTTCCGGGTTAAAACTAATGTATACCTGCGTACCTGTACCGGTTGGCTCTAACTCGGATAGATCCGTCATGACCAGCCGCAGGTCGATATCGTACAATTTGTTAAAAGCCAGTACCTTTTTTTCGAGCAACTCCAGCCCCTTGGACTTATGCTCCACGGGTTTCGAGTTCGGTCGTGACCGGCTTACTTTATAGCCCATGCCATTATCAATGACATAACACTGTAAGTTTTTATCGCTGTAATCGAACTCCAATTTTAAATAGGATACACCTTCCACTGCCAGTCCGTGGATAGTCGCATTTTCCAGAATGGGCTGGAGCAACATGGAAGGAAACGGCAAGTCGTGCGGCACCCGGTCAGCGCCCAGGATCTGATATTCAAAACGCTCGCCGAAACGCAGTTTGATCATTTGCAAGTAATCGCGGTCATAGGCCAGTTCTTCTTCAAATGAGTTGAAATGTCGCTCGGAAAGCAGGATAGTGCGCCGTAATAGTCTGGTAAATAACTCCACATAATTACTAGCCGCCGCCGGATTCGGGGGGTAAAAAAACTGCTGGATGGCATTGATGCTGTTGCCGACAAAATGCGGATTGATCTGGGATTGCAGCGTCTGTAACTGCAGGTCAGAGACCACCGCGCCCAGTTTACGATGGGCATTACGCGCCCGCAAAACGCGCAGGCCACCATATACCACCAGCCCCCACAACAACAGATCGCACCAGACCGTCGAGTACCAGTAGGGCTGCATAATGAGGGTCCAATGGTCCGAAAAATGGTTGAACAGGTCTTCCGCGGTAAAGGCCGTTACCTGAAGCTGATATCTTCCCGAAGGCAGTGAAATACCAAAACTAAAATTACTTTCCGTAACAATGGTCGTGTCATGGACACTTTGAAATCGGTTTTTGATCCAGCTGTACAGGTTGCCCCGGGTCCACCACAGCACCGGCGGCAGCATCTCCGTCGTTACACACCGATACAGCAGGTTACCCTGGCTGCGATAGTTTAAACCGGCCAGATTCAAAGTGATCATGGCGGCATTGCAGGGCAGTACAATCTGGTGATTCGGGTTTATCGAATCCAGCAGATTTAAAAAAACGGGCTGATTACCGGATTGATAATGCAGGCCGGTAATGAAAGTGCTGAAATCCTTCGCGCCATTTTGCTGCTGCAGCGGGAAGCAACTCAAACCGGCCACTGTGCCCGCCCAAAGCGTATCATTCGCCACCAGTACGCAGTTCACGTCATTATCCGCCAGTCCGTCGTGCAGATCAAAATGCAGCAAATTCCAGTCGCCGGCATGTAGACCGTATACGCCCTTATTGGTGGCCAGCCACACCCGTCCGTTGCTGCTGGTATCGACAAACAGCGACTGAATATCCTGAATAGGCCGCAATAAGTGCCCGTTCACCGGGTCCAGACTGGTAATGGCCCCGTTTTTCACGCCGGCCAGCAGCAGTCCTTCCTCGGTAGTCACCACCCACAGTTTATGATGCCCGGCATTTTGGATGGCGATAACCCGGCTTTTCAACGCTGGAAAACGGTCTCCCCAGTTGTAAATAAAACTGTCGCGCTGACTATACAGTCCATCCAGGCCGCCCCGCCAGATGTTTCCATCGCTATCCATACCCAGGGCGGTGGTACGGTAAGGAGACACATACGTTATTTGCAGGGTGGCAGAATTTGTAAAACCCATGGAATGGTAATTACCATACCAGAGTTGTGACGAATCGTTCAAGATGGTTTTAAGTCCCCCTAATTCTCCTCTGGGACTCAGCACTGTTTTAATGGTTTTTCCGTTGACGAAGAACAAGCCGTGATCATTCGCGACCCAGCAGCTATCGCCGGACAGCGCAATGATCTGGCGACAACGGTCATTGTAATCGGTGGCTGGTTGAAGATCTGTTCGTTCAATGTGGGCGGCCCTGACCTTATACAGGTTGCCTACATCATCCCCGGCCAGTATTTGTCCATAATCATTATGGGCGATGGCGGTAATATTACTGGTGACCAAACCATGGGCCTGGGAATAGGTAGCGGCTTTGCCCGGAAAAAGGGCGTAGATGCCATGACCGCTGGTACAAAACCACAGGGTACCATGCCAGTCTTCCATCACCGAATTCACCTTCTCGTCGGCCAGATAGGGGGTTGGATCAGATAAATCACCCTTGGGACTGTCAAAGCACAGCGCTCCTTTGGCCCCCGAACAAAGCCAGAAACGGTGCTGACGATCGGCAAAAACCCCACCGCCAATTACCGGTATTTGCGCAATTTCTACCAGGTGGTCTGTTTGCCATTCCAGCAACACACATTTATCAGTCATCGAATACAGGATGCGATGATCGACGGCGGCATTCGTTTTGAAATGATACCCAACCGAATACATAATACCGTGTTCTTTTTCCTTGACCGAAGTAGTGCCCAACCAGAAAATTTTCCCGTCGATGAAAGCTATTCGGGCAGTTGCGTCCGGCTCCTTTTCACCCGTCCACTCCACTGTTTGAACACTATCCCCGTCCACGACGACGACTTGTTTCAGTTTACTGGCGATCCATACCCGATGCATCGTATCTTCCGAAAAAACGCATAAATTGACTTTTACCTTAATTTTTGACAGTAAAGCATCATTTTCGCTGGTATGCAGCCGACCATTTTGAATGAAACAAGGTTTCTGACTAAAACAGGAAATCCAGAGCCGGTGCTGACTGTCCTCGAACAAATTCAGCACTTCCGGATCGGGCAAGCCGTCTTTTTTACCAAATACCTGGAAGCGCGTGCCATCGAAACGCACTAAACCCTTGTCCGTTCCAAACCACAGGAAACCGCGGTGATCCTGCGTGGCGCAATAGACCATGTTGCTTGGTAATCCTTCCTTTACGCCATAGTGAATATAGGAAGGTGATTGACCGGAGGAGGTCAAAATGCCTATAAACAGCATCAGGATCAAGGGTAATATTCGCACAGCTGGTAAGAGGTCAGGTTTGACTGACAAGGTACATGATGTGTTGGAAAATTGGCTGGTGAAATAGTATAACTGCCGGCTCATGGCCGATAACTATCCTGTATCCAGGTATAGCTGTTTGAAAAAGCCCTGGACGCGGGAGTAGTTTGCTGGCGCGGGCTAAAACACTTATCGGCAAATTGCGGGTAGTTATAAGCCCGGAGCCGACAGTTATGCTATTTGTTCGCATTGCCATGAGCATACTTGATTCATTTACAAACTCAAATGAAACACAACCACGCAGAACTAATTTGCGACCAGTCTTCCTTTTTCTTTGTATTGAGTCCTGTATAGCTCCTTTTTTCCAACCCCAAAAAATCAATTAATGACTGCACCAACCTGGTGCAGTCATTTTTTTTGCCTGATTTTCCGGCCCACATCGTACCGTCTAAAACTATTTAGCGGGCCTGTAGCTTCCCGCTGCTGCGTATCCTGACCGACCGCATTAATCAGGCTGGTGAAAAATTTATGTCCGGCAAAAACCGACGGCGCAACAAATGGCATAACATTTGAAACAGAGGGCATAACCGCGCTGGAAAGCGTTGCGTTCTTTATCATCCTTCTTTCACTGCCGCCAGGTCACCGGGTCAAACCCACTATGAGAAACGAGTCGCTGGGGCATCATCCTTTAATCTCATGATTGTAACACCACAAACGCAAATTCAAAACGGTCCGACCACGATGGCAGAAGCGGGCGTTGAATTGTTCCAGAATTCACCCAATCCTTTTATCGAAATGACGCAGTTACGGTTCCGTCTGACCGAAGCTTCCGAAGTAGTAGTGCGTCTTTTCGATCCCAAAGGCCGCGAAGTGATCACCAAACAGGGCAGCTACCAACCCGGCGAACACTACCTGGTGCTGCACCGCGCCGATCTGCAGGAATCCGGTATGCATACCTACCGCCTGGAGACCATGTTCGGTACTGTCACCCGCAAATTAATGATGTACTAAATTTACGCCCAACCAGGTTTTCGGAAGGCCGAAATGAAATTTCTATCGGCCGACCAGGATCAAAAGCCGTTCGCAAGGAGTTGCGAACGGCTTTTTTGCGTCATATTTTGGCAATTTCACCAAGCAAAAACGCCGGTTCCAAATTTAATTCCGCTGGACCCTTCCAAATGGGGGCATTTCCCTATTATTTTCTGAAAAACTTTTTTGCATTTTTTTTTTAACGAAATTCGCATTGTACTTTTGCCGCCGAATTGAAAAAAAGTCTAAGCAACTAGCCATGATGGTGTTTCGTAAATATTGGATTGTATTGATTTGCTGTGCCTGGACATTCTGTGCTTCGGCCCAGGAACACGGTGAAAATCACGCGCAACCGCAGGAGCAAGCCGGCGATACGTCCCATACCGCCGTCGCCGGTGAAGAGGCGCATGCAGGCGCCTGCGGCCATTCCCTGAGTGAAGAAGGCGAGTTCAATGCCGGCGATAACGCGGTCCACCACATTGCCGACGCGAATGCTATGCAGATCTTCGGCGACTATTACTTCCACCTGCCGATCATCCTGAAATCGGCCGATGGCTGGAAAATGGGTACGACCGGCATTTTCGAGCCCCACCACCACGGTAACGGCGAAAAAAGCAGCGACGGTTATGTGCTCGTGCATGCCGGCGTGATGCGCATTCAGGATGCCCGCTTCGCCCATGGCGAATTCAAGATCGACGATTACACGCACCAGGATATTCAGGAAAACGGCAAGGATAAAACGATTTACAACGCCATCATCGAAGGCCAGTGTTACCGGCTCGATCCCAAAACCACCTATGACGGCGGTATTCTGGGTGGTGGCATTACCAGTTTTTCCGATTTCAGTATCACCCGGAACGTGTTCACCATGCTGATGACGCTGGTGATCTTCTTTTTGGTGTTCCGCTCGGCCGCCAGCGCCGCTACCCGCAACCGCGGTAAGGCGCCGAAAGGCCTGCAAAACTTCATCGAACCGTTTTACACCTTTATCCGCGACGAAGTAGCCAAGCCGAACATCGGTCCGAAGTACGAGAAGTATATGCCCTACCTGTTGTCGGCCTTCTTTTTCATTCTCGGCCTCAACCTGATCGGTCAGATCCCTTTCTTTCCCGGCGGCGCCAACGTCACCGGCAATATTTCGATCACGATCGTCCTGGCCCTGATCACCTTCATTATTTCGACTTTTAGCGCCAACCGCCATTTCTGGGAACACACTTTGTGGATGCCCGGTGTGCCGGCAGTGCTCAAAATATTCATCCTGACTCCCATCGAGATCCTGGGCGTGTTTTTGAAGCCTTTCACCCTGCTGCTCCGATTGTTCGCCAACATCACGGCGGGTCACATCGTGATCATCAGCTTCATCAGCCTGATCTTTATTCTGGGTAAAGCGGGCGCCAGCGTGGGCGGTTCGGCTGCCGGTGTGGCCGCCTCCATCCCCCTGACCCTGTTCATGATGACGCTGGAGCTGCTGGTGGCGTTCCTGCAGGCTTTCATCTTCACCATGTTGAGTGCGACGTATATTGGAACGGCCATCGAAGAGCCTTTCCACCACATCGACCACGATACGGCGGAAGATCACTGATAAAGAGTTTAGAGAGGTTTAGAGGGGTTTAGTTGCTGGATGGTAGCATTTTACATTCAACGTGATTTTAATTCTAAACCCCTCTAAACCCTCTAAACCCTCTAAACCCTCTAAACCCCTCTAAACCTTCTAAACCCCTCTAAACCACCCAACTTGATTTTTTTCATTTCATTCATAAATAACAGTTTATGTACGCAGCAATTGGTGCAGGTCTGGCCGTAATCGGTGCAGGTCTCGGTATTGGCCAAATCGGCGGTAAGGCAGTGGAAGGCATTGCCCGCCAGCCTGAAGCAGGTGGTGACATCCGCGCAAACATGATCCTGACAGCTGCTCTCGTTGAGGGTGCTGCCCTGGTCGCGATGGTGTTGTCTTTCTTCGTTGCCGCTCCGAAGTAATTTTTTCCCGGGTCGGCGCGAAGCGGTTGGCGACGCAAGGACCCGGATTTTTTAGAAATCGAACCAGCGAAAAATCAACTCTTTCGCCTTTTCATACTTATTGTTCATCATTCATTCCTATTGAAGATGTTGTTCCTGGCAGAATTCAATGTACTCAAACCCGAACCCGGTCTTCTGATCTGGACGACGATCGTATTTTTTATTTTCTGGTTCCTGATGAGCCGCTTCGCGTTCAAACCCATCGGTGCGGCGCTCAAGCAACGGGAAGATGATATTCAGGATGCCCTGGACGAGGCTAAAAAAGCCCGCCTGGAAATGTCGCACATGGTCGCCCAGAACGAGAAATTAATGCAGGAAGCCCGCGAAGAGCGTACGCAGATGCTGAAAGAGGCCAAAGAGGCGAAAGACGAGATCATCGCGGAAGCGAAAGAACGCGCCAATGCCGAATACAAGCGGAAAGTCGAAAGCGCCATTCAGGATATCGAGAACCAGAAGAACGCCGCTATGGTGGATCTGAAGAACCGCTCCGGTCAACTGGCCATCGAAATCGCGGAAAAGGTGCTGCGTAAAGAACTGTCGAATAAATCCGAACAGGAAACTTTCGCCAAAGGCCTGGCCGAAGGAATCAAATTGAATTAATCAGGTGACAGGAGGCAGGTGACAGGTGACAGGGATTTAACCCTGGGCCCTCCTGTCCCCTGCCTCCTAACTCCTAACTCCTACTAGTCATGAGCGTTATAAAAATTGCTACCCGCTACGCGAAATCGCTGATGGATCTGGCGGTGGAACAAGGCAAACTGGAAGAAGTCCAGGCAGATATGCAGACCCTGCATACGGCGGCTCAAAACCGCGACCTGTACCTGTTTTTGAAGAGTCCGATCATCCAGAACGATAAGAAGATCGCCGCGCTGGATGCCCTGTTCAAAGGCAAGCTGGATGTGCTGACCATGTTGTATTTGAAATTGCTGGTCACTAAGAACCGGGAAGGATATCTGCCGGAAATCACGGCCGAATTTGGCGAGCAGTACAAGGTGTTGAAAAAGATCACCTCGGTGACCATTACCTCCGCCGCTCCCCTGAGCGAGGACGTACTGGCCGATCTGCGTGCTAAAATCCTGGCCAGCGGGGTGACTTCCGAGAACCTGGATATTACCACCAAAGTGGATCCCAAACTGATTGGTGGTTTCGTGCTGAAGTTTGACAACAAACGCTACGACGCCAGCATTGCCCATAAACTGGAAGAACTAAAAAGCCAGTTTACCCAAAACCTCTACGTAAAAGAATTTTAAGGGTTATCAGTCCGTGGTTATCAGTGATTTGATAGCCAAATACTCTTAACCGGTAACAATAATTGATAACCAGTAACTAATATCAAAAAAAATGGCAGACGTCAGACCGGAAGAAATCTCCGCGATATTGAAACAGCAACTTTCCGGCTTCGGGGCTGATACCAATCTCGAAGAAGTAGGTACGGTGCTGCAAGTGGGCGATGGTATCGCCCGCGTGTACGGCCTCAACAACGCCCAATCCGGCGAACTCGTTGAATTTGAAAGTGGCGTTCGCGCCATTGTATTGAACCTGGAAGAAGACAACGTCGGGGTGGTGTTGATGGGCTCGCCCGACAACATTCACGAAGGCTCGATCGTCAAGCGTACCGGCCAGATCGCCTCCATCGAAGTGGGCGAAGGTTTTGTCGGTCGCGTGGTGAACACCCTCGGTCAACCCATCGACGGTAAAGGTCCGATCACCGGCCTGAAATACAAGATGCCCCTGGAGCGCAAAGCACCTGGTGTAATCTATCGCCAGCCGGTGAATGAGCCGCTGCAAACCGGCGTAAAAGCCATCGATGCCATGATCCCGATCGGCCGTGGCCAGCGCGAGCTGATCATCGGTGACCGCCAGACCGGCAAAACGGCCATCGCCATCGATACCATTATCAATCAAAAGGAATTCTACGACCGCGGCGAACCGGTTTACTGCATCTATGTGGCTTGCGGCCAGAAGGCCTCCACGGTGGCCCAGGTGGCCCGCACCCTGGAAGAGTACGGCGCTATGGCCTATACCTGCATTGTGACCGCTTCGGCTTCCGATCCGGCGCCGCTGCAGTTCTACGCACCCTTCGCCGGCGCTGCTATCGGCGAATTTTTCCGCGATACGGGCCGTCCCGCACTGATCGTGTATGATGACCTGTCAAAACAAGCCGTGGCTTACCGCGAGGTGAGTCTGCTGCTGCGCCGCCCACCGGGCCGTGAAGCGTATCCCGGCGACGTGTTCTACCTGCACAGCCGTTTGTTAGAGCGTGCAGCCAAAGTGATCGACAGCGCCGATGTGGTGAAAGATATGAACGACCTGCCCGAAAGCCTGGTGAAAGCCGGACTAATCAAAGGTGGCGGTTCGCTGACGGCATTGCCGATCATCGAAACCCAGGCCGGTGACGTATCGGCATATATTCCGACCAACGTGATCTCGATCACCGACGGCCAGATCTTCCTGGAATCCAACCTCTTCAACTCCGGTGTACGCCCCGCTATTAACGTGGGTATTTCCGTGAGCCGGGTGGGTGGTAACGCGCAGATCAAGTCCATGAAAAAGATCGCCGGTACGCTGAAACTCGACCAGGCCCAATACCGCGAGCTGGAAGCCTTCGCTAAATTCGGTTCCGACCTGGATGCCGCTACGCAGGGGGTGTTGAATAAAGGCGCCCGCAACGTGGAAATCCTGAAGCAGCCGCAAAACAGCCCGGTATCGGTGGAAAAACAAGTCGCCATCATTTATCTGGGTACCCAGAACCTGCTGCGCGACGTGCCGATCGATCATGTGCGCGAGTTCGAGGAAATCTTCCTGATGCAGATGGAAAATGACCATCCAACTATCCTCGAAGAGTTCCGTAAAGGTAAACTCGAAGAGGCCAGCCTGTCGACCATGAAGAAACTGGCGGCGGAACTGACAGCACAGTACAAAAAAAACTAATTATTAACTATGAACTATGAACTATGAACTATAAACTGTAATCGATCTACTGCTAAGTATGATCGCTCATAGTTTATAGTTCATAGTTCATAGTTTATACTTCATACGTCCAAACATGGCTGGTGGTTTAAAAGAAGTACGCGAACGTATTAAGTCGGTTATCGGCACGCAGCAGATCACGAAGGCCATGAAAATGGTATCGGCGGCCAAGTTGCGCAAGGCACAGAATGCCATCGTGCAGTTGCGCCCCTATGCTGACCGCCTGAACCGCTTGTTGTCCAACATCCTGTCCAACCTGGACGGCGATGCGTCGACGAGTTTCGGTAAGGCCCGGGAAGCGAAGAAAGTGCTGATCGTGGTCATCACCTCTAACCGTGGTCTGGCCGGCGCGTTCAATACCAATATCAATAAAGAGGCAGCTATTCTGCTCAACGGGAAATACGCCCAGCAGCGTCGCGACGGCAACGTTACGATGCTGTTTATCGGTAAAAAAGGCTACGACTATTTCCGCCGCCGTTTCCTGGACCTGACCTATCGCACCGAACACCTGGGCGTGTACGAAACGCCGGGTTATGAGCAGGTCAGCGCCGTGGCCCGTCAGTTGATGGAAGAATATTCCAAAGGCCAGTACGACGCCATTGAAGTGGTGTACAGCCGTTTTCGCAATGCCGGCACCCAGTTCCCTACCGCGGAACAGTGGCTGCCAGTCCCGAAAATGCAGGTGCCCGCCGGTACGGCCGCCAAGAAAGTCAACTATATTTTTGAGCCGGACCAGCAGGAACTGCTCGAAGAACTGGTGCCCAGCATCCTGCAGTTGTCTTTTCACAAAACCCTGCTGGATACCCAGGCCGGTGAACACGGCGCCCGGATGACCGCCATGGACAAGGCGACGGATAACGCCGAAGAACTGCTGAAAGCCCTGAAAATTGGTTACAACCGCGCCCGTCAGGAAGCGATTACCACCGAATTGGGGGAAATTGTGGGTGGCGCCGCAGCGCTGGAAGGCGCGTAAGGTTTAATGCCAGATATATAAAGACCGCCCGGTGTGCTTGATGCGCGCCGGGCGGTCTTTTCTATAAAAAATTTACCAAATAACCTGCCACCCTTCTGATTGATAAAGAGCCATTTTTGAGTCTTTGCTTAGTAAAGGGGCTAAAAATTCTTCATCCGTCATTTTATAATCGTCCTTGAACGTGACGGATGCTTTCCCTTCTAAAATTCCAATCTTGCGTTTTGCTTTGGTACGTAACTGTTTAGGAACCAGATAAGCGACCACTTCTTTCCGTTTTCCAAAAGCTATGGCAAATTCTTCGCCCAATTGGACAGCCTTCAGAACTTCTGAAAAATTTGTTTTAAGATCCCCAACGGTCAGGGTTTTCATATTTTTTTCAACAAAGCTGCCACCAAGTTGTCAACTTGTCAAGTAAGCTAAGAGTTTTTTTACCCTCACACCATCCCCTCCCGCACCGGCACCACCTCAATACCCGTCACCATGCGTTCAAACCATTTCAGCGAGGCCTGGGTTTTGTCGCCCGTCTGGGTATCGCATTTGAAGAACAGGTAGTATTCCTGCAGGCAATGGCCCGTACGTTCCAGCAGCGCCTCCAGCGATTTGGACGGATTATCTTCCCGAAACTGCTCCTGCCGGTCGTACAGCCAGGCATAATAAGCGTCGTCATGCCACTCGATTAAATCCAGGGTTATGGGATCACTCGTAAATGTTTCCATAAAGCGGCGCGCCAGGTGGCCGTGGTGTTTGGTCCAGTCCCGTGGCCGGGTGCGGTCTTCGGCGAATTTGAAAGTATCATGGGCGATGGCTACCAGCCGCAAGCGTTGGCGCTGTTCCACATCCAGGGTGTGGATGCGATCAATATTATCGAGCACTTCCCGGACGTGAAAAGCGACTTTGCCTTCCGGGTGACCGAAGCGCGGTTCGCCCCAGAGCAGCCCGGCCCGAAACTCGGGTATGGTCAATAGCTGAGACTCGCCATCGTTCTCCGGCTGCAGCAGCGCTTCGAGCGCATAGGGGTCATCAGCAAGGCGCTTGGTCCAGGTCATTGGTCGGTACAGGCGGGCAGTTAGTCAGTCGAAAATGGGTAATAGCGGCAAACAAGCAACTTTTTGCCGGAAAAAAGCGTATTCTTTATTACTACGGACAGGAAACTGGGTTGGTTAACACTTCGTTAAAGTACTTTTTATGAAAAGCAAAGTGCCCGGCCAATCGTTCATCCTCCACATTTCCATTGACAAAGTTAGGCAAACATAAAACCTCTTTAATTGCAATTATGAACAAGTTTCTCACTACACTTTTTGCCGGTGCTATGGGTGGATTGGTCACCTTAGGAACCGCCAAGCTAATAGAAAAGCCCCAGGTATCCACCTCGGTAACGCCGTCTCCGGTTGCCCGGCAGGTATACTATGGCGGTGGCCCGGTCAGTTTTGATTTTACCAAAGCCGCCGAAAGATCCATGCCGGCTGTCGTGCACATTAAAGCCTCGGAAAGTCGTCAGGCCGCTACGCAACGTTTGAAGGAACAGCGATATACCGATCCTTTCCAGTACTTTTTGGGTCAGAGCTACAATTATGAGCGCCAACCCCGCTCCGGCACCGGTTCCGGGGTGATCTATACCGCCGACGGGTATATTATTACCAACAACCACGTGGTGGAATTTGCCGATGAATTCGAGGTGACCTTACATGATAACCGCGAGTTCAAAGCCCGTCTGGTTGGCCGCGACGCCAGTACCGATATGGCGGTCATTAAAATTGATGCCACGGATTTGCCGGCCATTGAATTCGGCAATTCGGATGAAGTCCGGGTTGGTGAATGGGCCTTGGCCGTTGGCAATCCCTTCGACCTTACGTCTACCGTGACGGCCGGTATTATTAGCGCCAAAGGGCGTGATATTCACATTATCAAGGGCACACGTACCAACAGCCCTATTGAGTCGTTTATCCAGACCGACGCAGCCGTCAACCCTGGTAATTCCGGCGGCGCTTTGGTGGATACGGAAGGTCGGTTAATTGGTATTAACTCGGCTATTGCGACCCCGAACGGAGTTTTTGCCGGTTACTCTTTTGCTATTCCAGTTAACCTGGTAAAACGCATCGTGGAAGACCTGGTTAGCTACGGTGAATACAAACGCGCTTACCTGGGGGTGGACATTGCGACTATGAATGGGTCCGTGGCACAACAATTGGGGATAGAATATTCGAAAGGCGTGGTAATCACCGGTTTAGACCCTTCCGGTTCAGCTGCTCAGGCCGGCGCACAGGAATTAGATATCATAACTGCTATTAATGGCAAAAGTGTGACAACATCGGCAGAACTTCTAGAGTTGATTGGCCGTTCCAAAGTAGGTGACACTGCCGCCTTAAAAGTTAATCGGGCCGGCAAAGAGCGTGAATTCCAGGTACAGTTGAAAACCCGTGGAAAATAAAAATAGCATACTCCAGCGAGCAATCGCTGTTTTGTAAATAAAAGTTGGTTTTTCGTTTTGTTTTGATGTGTCTGCTCTGCGTAATGCAGGGCAGACTTTTTTTTGCCGGTACTCCTTCTGCGCGTGGCTAACATTTTAGCATTTTATTCCCGGAAAAGCTGTTTTTTTGCCCCACTTATAACAACGATCCTTGTTGTTTTTGCCTGCCAAATCATGCGCCCTTACTGTGTATTATCGCGCATTTTTAAACAAAAATTCTGACCGATCATGAAAAGGACCCTGCTCTTGGCAGTGCTCTTCGTCGCACTGGGCCTGGCGGCCTGGTATGCCTGGCACAAAAAAAACAACCAAACCGGGACGATTGCCGCCTGGGACATGGATTTTGCCGTAAGAAACCCTGACGATATAGCCAAAATATTCATCGCGGATCGTTCCGGGCGTACGGCTACCCTGGAACGCAAAGACGGCAGCTGGCTCTATAACGGAAAATACAAGGCTCGTCCATCCGCCATAAAAATCCTGCTGGAGACCATCTCGAAGGTGACCGTAAAGGCCTTGCCCGTTACCGCAGCGGAATCGCCGATGGTCAAAAGCGTGGCTACCCAAGGTATAAAAGTAGAGTTATACGACCGCGCCGGCGAACGTCTGAAGTGTTATTACGTGGGCGGCGTCACCAATGACGAGCAGGGTACCTACATGATGATGGAAGGCTCGGAACATCCTTATGTGACGCATATTCCCTCTTTTGTCGGGCAGTTACGCATTCGTTACCTGCTTGGTGACGATAACTGGCGCGATAAGTCGGTATTTTCCGAAAAACCGGAAACCATCCAGTCGATTGCCGTAGAGTATCCCCAGCAAAAAAGTGAATCCTTCCGGCTCGAAAAGGTGAAAGAAGGAGAATATTCCGTCCTGCCTTATTTCAGTACTACCCCCCGTAAGACGGGAGAACCTCGTAAAGGGTTGCCGGAAGCCTATTTGCTGAGCTTTGAATCGCTGGTGGCCGAAGGATTCGAGACCACGAACACGGCCCGGGATTCGGTGATCAGCCTGGTGCCTTTCGCTATTGTCACCGTAAAACAAAGCGATGGTACCGAGAAAATAGTACAGTTCTGGCCAACGGAAGTCGGGATCAACGGCTCTACGGGCCAAGCCATGGTAGAACGTTATTTTGCGCTGCGGGACGAGGACTTTTATTCCGTGCAGGACTATGTATTCGGTAAGATCTTCCGCGGATATTCCTCCTTTTTCGACGGCAAAGCACCGGCGATCATTCGGAACTAAGCGCACTTACTCTTCCCGCAGGAAAGCCGGCACCCGCTCCGCCCGAAAAGCAGGGGCCAGGGAGGCGAGCAGGCCAATACCCAGCACCGTGACACCCACCGGCAGCAGATCGCGTACACGCATGGCAATGGGATAGCTTTCCACCAGAAAACCCTCCGGGATGCTGATGATGCCGTAGTTTTTCTGGACGAAGTATAAAATAATGGCCAGGACCATACCCAGCAGCATGCCGAACAGCGTAAGCAACAGGCCTTCCAGCAGAAAAATGCTGCGTACCGTCTGATCCGTCGCGCCCAGGCTTTTCAGGATGGAAATATCTTTTTGCTTGTCGAGTACGATCATCCAGAGCGCCCCGACGGTGTTGAAAGCCATGAGCACGAGCATCAGGCTGGTAATAGCGAAGCCCATCCATTTTTCCAGCTGCATGACCTTGAAAAAGGCCTCATTCTGCTGATATTGGTCTTTGATCACAAAATCCGGCCCGAGTTCGCGCTGAATGCCGGCTTTTATGGCAGCCAGGTTGGCGCCCGCCCGACACTTGAATTCCAGCGCGGAAACGGTGTTTTCCGGTACGTCGAGTAACTCGCGCATAAACGCCAGGTTGGTCAGAATGTACTGATTATCAAACTCCTGTTGAATGGCAAAGGTGCCGACCGGATACACCAGCCGGGTTTTAAACGGTTTATTGAGCCCGCCGCCGGCTTGCTCGGTCGGCATATAAATGGTCAGCGTACTGATCGGGCTATTGACGTTTACACTCAGTTTATTCCGCATGCCGGCGCCCAGTACCGCGCAGTTTCGATCCTCGTCCTGTAATAAATACCGGCCTTCCCGCAGGGTGGAATCAATGCCGTTGACCCTGGCAAACAGGCTGTCCACACCCTTGAGAGCGCCGAAATCCTGAGATCCTTCGTATTCAAAAAAAGCTATTTCCTCGAGGGTTTCACTCACGTATTCGACGCCCGGCAGGGCCCGTAGCCGGCTTAGCACCAGGGTATCCGCCGGAAAGGTCTTCCCCTTGGCCGGGGTCACTTTCACTTCCGGGTTGAAATGTCCGAACAGCCCGATCAGCAGATCCTCGAAACCGTTAAAAACGGATAACACGAGGATCAGCGCCGCGGTACCGATGGCTACGCCCAGCACGGAAATGCTGGTAATAATGTTGATGGCATTGGTGCTGCGCTTGGCAAAAAGATAGCGCCGGGCGATGAGGAGCGAAAAGTTCATAACGGCACAAAGATAGCCCGGACATAGAAACGCCGCGACCGGAATTGCTTCCAGCCACGACGTTTTATTTCACATTCCATTTTCCCAATTATTGATTCACCACCTTTTCGGTGTACACCCGGCCATTAGAAACGACCTGCAGCACGTACATGCCTTTACCAAAACGGTTGAGGTCGATGCGGGCGCCATCCGTCAGATGGTCATCCAGGAGGAGGCGGCCGGTCATGTTGAACAGGCGCACATCGGCGTCGCTGTCTTTTTTCAGGTCCAGGCGCAGCAGGCCGGTGGTCGGATTCGGTGTCGCCCGGAACACGTCCGCCGCTACCGGCTCCTGGATGGTGGTGACGCCCACGGCTACCTGCTGGGTGTAGGTCTTGGCCGAACACCAGTTTTTGGCCATCAAAGTCACCTGATACTGGCCGGGTTGCGCGTACTGATGCGTCGGATTTTTCTGGCTGCTGCTACTGCCGTCGCCGAAATCCCAGTGATAACTCGTCGCCCACAGGGAGGCATTTTGGAAGGTCACGCTGTTGGAACCGGAGGTGTTGTTATAGAGATATTCCGGCACGGTCGGCAGCAAAGAGTCGCCACCCATACTTTCAATACCGATGAACACGCCGGAGTCGTAGGCCTGGTCGCCGGCATCGGCAATGGCCAGGCGGATCTGGTAGGTTTGACCGGCCTGCACCGGAATTTTAGCCCATAGTGATGTGGTAAAAGCGTCGTACTGGACTGTGCTGCCCCCCGCATTATCCACGAAATACTGCGTGTTTACAAACTGGTTGAGGTTGTTGATAGCGACCGGCAGGTTCGTGTTGGGCACGATGGCAATATTTAAACCACCGGGAGAATAGTAGGAATAACCGGGGTAAATAATGGTATCATAGCTGCCTACGCAGCTGGAATCAGTATAACACCAGGTAGTAACCGGGTTGCTATAGATGAAGCAGGTATCGGTCATCTGCAGGCTATCGAAATAGCAAAACGTGTCGGTTTGAATGAAAAAGGTGTCGACACAGATCGTACAATTTTGATTATTCCAAACAATCGCGGTATCCGCAGCCACCCAGATGGAATCGCCCTGCGGCAGACCGGGGCCTTCGATCAGGAAGGCGAAGAGGTCGTTGAAACTGGTGTTTACGAACTCCTGGTATTCCTCGGAAGCAAAAATGTACCGGAAAGCCAGCGTATCTGCTGCCGGCACCACGTCCATCGTGATCACCGAAGCATCATAGGTCATGTAACCGGGAATAAGCGCATCCAGCCAGGTGGTACCGGGTACTCCCATTACCGTTGTGGTACTTTCAGAATCATTGGGTCCGACGGCATCGATGGCCTGGCCGGTCGTCATCAGCAAGCCGGCATTCAAACCGATGTTGGATTGGCTGCCCTCAAAAAAAGCCAGCGAAGCAGGGGTACCGGTATAACTGATGTTGGAAATCGTAACCCCGGCATTGTCAAAGAATCCATGGATCATTTGATTGACCGTATACGTGGTGTCCACGAAAAGCTGGGCCTGGATCTGGGTGGTCATGGCAAACAGGAACAGGATAGGAAGAAGTGTCTTCATGCGTTGGAAAATCGATTTTGATGGTTAGAAAGCGGTGGACAAGATACCGGACGGGGCAAGCGCGCTGCCTGGTTTCTAAGTTAGTACGCCCTCACTTGCCAAAACGTTGAGTCTAAAAATGGAATGAAGCGAAATTCGCAATTTCATCACCGTAACGCCCAGGGCGTCGACAATGGCGTTGAAAAGTGATTCGCTCATAACTTCAAGTGTCCAAAGTACGCTGGCGGGCACAAAACCTTTCGGGGATTTTAGGGTTTTGGAAAGTTCTATCTACTTAGTTTTGCCCCCGTGAGCAACGTCCAGCATTTATTACAGGCTTATCGCCGGTCTTCCCAAGCTACCCAGATCACCAAAGCCCTCAGCGCCGAGCACGCCCGTGTCCGGTTGACGGGATTGATCGGTTCGCAAACTGCCTTCGTACTGGCGGCGGCGGCCACGGCGAAGGAAAGTTCTTTCCACCTCTATATCGCCAACAGCCAGGAGGAGGCGGCCTATTTACAAAACGATTTGCAGGGCATTCTGGCGGAGCAAACCATCCATTTCTTTCCTGACAGTTTCAAACGGCCGTCATTTTTTGAGGAGCTGAACCCCACGCAGGTACTGCAGCGTTCGGAAACGGTTAATAAAATCACCTCGCCCAACGCAGCGGGCGGAGCGGGTATAGCGGCGGTCATTATCACTTATCCGGAAGCGCTTTTTGAAAAGGTGGTCGCGCCGGAAATACTCCGGCAAAGCCGTATTGATGTAGCGAAGGGGGAAAAACTGAACGCGGATTTCATGATCCAGGTGCTGGTGGAATATGGTTTCGAGCGCACCGATTTTGTCTATGAACCCGGCCAGTTCAGTATTCGCGGCGGCATTATCGACCTGTTTTCCTACGGCAACGAACTCCCCTACCGCATCGAACTATTCGACGACGAGGTGGAAACAATCCGCGTTTTTGACCCGCTGACGCAATTGTCGAAACAGAATATTACCCGCGTGAGTATCGTCCCTAACCTGAACACCCGCTTTCGGCAGGACCAGAAGGTTTCGCTTTTTCGGGTGTTACCGCCCGGTACGGTGCTGTGGATCAAGGACTTCCAGTTTCTGCTGGACCGGCTGCAGTACTGTTTTGAGAAGGCAGAAACTTTCGCTTCCAAACTTTCCGCATTGGATACGAGTGAGTTGCGGGAAATTTTCCGCGACCGTGCTTTTTTGTACCCGGGGGATGTGGCGGAAGATATTCAGGATCGTCCGGTGGTCTTTACGGATAAGCAGGATAAGTCTGTAGATGTATTGTTTAAATGAAGAATCACACTTTGGTTAATATCTCTTTTCATACCAAACCGCAGCCGAGTTTCAACAAGAACTTCGATCTGCTCATACGGCACCTGCACGAGAACAAGGCAGCGGGCTATGAAACCTATATTTTCTCGGATAATCCCAAACAACTCGACCGGTTACGGGCCATTTTCCGCGATCTGAAAGCCAAAGTCGAGTGGCTGCCCGTAGAAACCGCCATCAGCGAAGGCTTTGTCGATGACGACCTGAAAATCGTCTGCCTCACCGACCACCAGATTTTCCAGCGTTACCACCAGTACAAACTCCGGCAGGGATTCACCAAAGAACAGGCCCTCAACGTACGGCTGCTGCGCGAACTCGTGCCCGGCGATTACGTGACCCACATCGACCATGGCATTGGCAAATTCTCCGGGCTGCAAAAGATCGAGATCGGCGGACAGGTGCAGGAAGCCGTGCGCCTGATGTATAAAAACAACGATATTCTATACGTCAGCATCCATACGCTGCATAAAATATCCAAATACGTCGGGCAGGAAGGCACGCCGCCGCAGCTCTCCAAACTGGGTTCGGATAGCTGGAAACAACTCAAGGCGCGGACCAAAAAGAAGATTAAAGACATTGCCGCCGAGCTTATCAAACTCTACGCGAAACGGCGAACCGCACCCGGCCATGCTTTTCCACCGGACAGCTACCTGCAAACCGAACTGGAAGCCTCCTTTATTTATGAGGATACGCCCGACCAGTTTAAATCTACCCAGGACGTAAAGACCGATATGGAACGCCAGTATCCGATGGACCGGCTGGTCTGCGGCGACGTGGGTTTCGGCAAGACCGAGGTTGCCATCCGGGCCGCATTCAAGGCCGTCTGCGATGGCAAACAGGTGGCCATATTGGTACCCACCACGATCCTGGCCCTGCAGCATGGCCGCACGTTCAGCGAACGGCTCAAGGATTTTCCGGTTACGGTGGACTACCTCAACCGTTTCCGTACGGCCAAAGAGAAAAAAGACATCGTGGAACGGCTGAAAAAAGGCCAGATCGATATTATTATCGGCACCCACGCTATGTTGTCCAAAGACATCGTTTTCAAGGACTTAGGTTTGCTGATCATCGATGAGGAGCAAAAATTCGGGGTGGCCAGCAAGGAAAAACTCCGGGCACTGAAAGTGAACGTCGATACCCTGACACTCACCGCCACGCCGATCCCCCGTACCCTCCAATTCAGCCTGATGGCGGCCCGCGACCTGTCCATTATCCGGACGCCGCCGCCCAACCGGCAGCCCATTCATACCGAAATCCGGGTGTTCGACGAGGACGTGATCCGGGATGCCATCAATGCCGAACTGGATCGCGGCGGGCAGGTGTTCTTCGTGCATAACCGCGTCAACGACCTCAGCGGCATTTCCGAACTGGTCCAGCGTCTCTGTCCGGCCGCCGATGTCGCCACGGCCCATGGCCAGCTGGAAAGCGATCACCTGGAGAAAGTGCTCACCGAATTCATCGACCGCAAACACGACGTGCTGGTCTGTACCAACATCATCGAGACCGGTCTGGACATTGCCAACGCCAACACGATCATTATCAACCGCGCCGATATGTTCGGCCTGAGCGACCTGCACCAGCTGCGTGGCCGGGTTGGGCGCTCCAACGTGAAAGCCTATTGTTACCTGCTGGCGCCCCCGCTGTCCGTCCTGACCAGCGAAGCCAAAAAACGGCTGCGCACCATCGAGGAATTCAGTGATCTGGGCAGCGGTTTCCAGGTGGCCATGCGCGACCTCGACATCCGGGGCGCGGGCAACCTGCTCGGCGGGGAACAGAGCGGTTTTATTGCCGACATCGGGTACGAAACCTACCAGAAAATACTGGACGAGGCGATCCAGGAGCTGAAAGAAACCGAATTCAAGGACTTATTCCAGGAGGAACTGGCGGCGAAAGGCTCCTACGTACGCGACGTGACTATCGAAACCGACGTGGAAATGCTCATTCCGGATGCCTACGTGACCAATACCCAGGAGCGTCTGAGTCTGTATACCGAACTCAATAGTGTGACCGACGAAGCCGGCGTGGCGGACTTTGCGAAACGCCTGGAGGACCGTTTTGGCAAAATTCCCAAGCAGGTCAGCGCTTTATTCGAGGCTTTGCGCCTGCAATGGATGTGTAAACAACTGGGTTTCGAGCGGCTGATCCTCAAAGGCGGTAAACTGCGCTGTTATTTCATCAGCGATGCGCAATCATCCTTTTTTGAAACCGCGCTGTACAATAAGATCCTGCAGTTCGTGGCTTCCAAAGGGCGAATCATGGGTATTAGCCTGAAACAAACGAGTAAGGAACTCATCCTCGTGCAGGATGACATACGGAGTTTGAAGCAGGTGAAGAGTACGCTGGAGCAGGTGATTTCGGCGGTGGGTAGCTAGAATAACAACCCTTTCTACCCTTCTTTCGGCAAAATAATAAAAAACTTCGCCCCCACCCCAGGCTCTCCTTCGGCCATCAAATACCCCCCGTGATTTTCCACAATTTTCTTGGCAATGGACAAGCCGATCCCCGTGCCCTCATAGTTGCGGCCGCCAAGCCGCTGAAACAATCCGAAAATCCGGTCGCGATACTGATCCTCAAAGCCGATGCCATTGTCTTCAACGACCATACACACGTAGTTTTCCGCCTGAATATTCAATTCTTCCGCCTGCTTTTCGGTGACCTGGTGCGTAAAAATACGAACACGGGATTCGGCTTTATCACAGAATTTCAATGCATTGGTCAGCAGGTTCTGGAACAGCTGCCGCATTTGGCCGGTCACCGCCAGCACCGTTGGTAATTCGCCGACTTCGATGACCGCATTTTTATCACGGATGGTAATTTCCAGATCGTCGACAATTTGTGCAATCAATCGCCGCAGATCGGTTTTGGTACGCCGCAGTTCCCCGTTGGAAAGTTTAGAATACAGCAGTACGTCCTCGATGAGCGTTTGCATCCGCTGGGAAGCGGCGATAATTTTGGTCACATACTGTAGATCGTCTGCCGACACCTGGTGCTGGATGCGCTCATTGAGCATGCTGCCGAACACCTGGATTTTGCGCAGCGGCTCCTTCAGATCATGGGAGGCCACGGAGGCAAACTGCAGCAGATCGAGGTTGGAACGTTCGAGCTGCATATTGGTGGCCGACAGGTTATCGGTCGTCAATTTCAACGTATCATAGTTCTGCGCCAATAGCGAGGCCACTTTTCTATTCTCCGTGATGTCGATGAAATTGACCACGGCACCATCCACACTTTTATCGCGCCGCATATATGGATTAATGCGCAGTGAGTAAAAACGACCGTCGTCCAGGGCAATTTCTCTTTCCAGCGCTTCGCCGGTTTTCAACACCGATTTGATGCTGTTGGCGAGGTCCAGATGTTTGATGTTCGTGGTAATATCCAGGATAGAGCGGCCAATATCACTGTCGATCAGATTGACCATGCGCGTGGCGGCAGGGGTGAATTTGCGCAGGGTCAGCTTCCGGTCCACCAGGATCTGGCCGATGTCGGAGTTTTTGAAATAGTTATTCAAATCGTCGTTCAACTCGATCAACTCCTTGATTTTCAACTGGTGTTCTGCACTGACGGTGTACAGCTCCTCGTTGAGCGACTGCAGTTCTTCGTTCGTACTTTGCAGTTCTTCGTTCGTGGAGAGCATTTCTTCACCCTGCGATTGCAGCTCTTCATTCGCCGATTCCATTTCTTCGATCACTGATTGCAGGCCCTGACGCATTTCGCGAAGTTCGGCTTCCAAATCTTCCACATGCGTGCTACTCGTATCCGTCGAGGAAACAACGATCTCCGAACTGGGCTTCTTTTCGATCCGGCTTTCTTCCAGCACTACGAACAGGAACGATTGCAGATAGTCCTTCGGTTGCAGCCAGGGTTTCACCACAATATTCAGGTAGACGTTGGAACTCCCTTCATTTAATTTCACATGGGACATACTCACTTTTTCGTTGTTTGTCATCGCTTTGCGTAAACAAATGCCCAGTGGCACGGCCAGTTCCGCCGATACGAGTTTGAGTACATTCAGGTTGAAATTACCTTCTGGAAAACGCAGGTAGTTTTTGAATTCGCCAATGGCATGTTTTACGTTGAAGTCCTTATCCAGAAACACCCCGGCATACCGTTTCATATCGAGCAGGGTGTCCTTGAAAATTTCCCCGATGTTGTTCAGCGCATTTTTAGCGCCGGAGGCAATAGACGGACGCAGCGGAGTAAAAGATTTGGCTTCAAAGGGGACGAAGAAAGTGTCCTGTTCATAGTCGCGCGCTTTGGAAATACATTGGTATAGTTTCCATTTGCGCTCTATTTCCAGCATGCTTTCTTTCAAAATGCCAATATTTTCACTGGGGCCGAGCAACAGGTAACCCTGCTGATTAAGCGCGAAGTGAAATTTTTTCAACACCTTTTTTTGCAAAGCCGGTTCGATATAGATCAGCATATTACGGCAGCTGATCAGGTCCACACGGCTAAAAGGCGGATCTTTTAACAGGTCGTGCTGGGCGAAAACCACCATTTTACGCAAGGTTGGCGACACCAGGTAATTAGAGCCTTCCTGGATAAAAAATTTCCGCAGCCGTTCCGGCGAAACGTCTTTTTCAATACTGGCGGAATATACGCCACGGGAAGCTACATCCAGCGCTTCGTTATCAATGTCGCTGGCAAAAACTTTGACCGTCAGGTGGGTCAGGCCTTCCTGCTCCAAATGCTCCTGCACCAGCATGGCAATGGAATAAGCTTCCTCTCCGCTGCTACAGGCAGCCACCCAAATTTTGACCGTTTCCGCTTCGGCCTTATGATCCAGGATTTTAGGGATCACTTGTAGTTGTAAGGTGCCGAACACCTCCGTATCGCGAAAAAACTTGGTTACGTTGATCAAAAATTCTTTGGAAAGAATGTCTACCTCTTTAGGGTCGCGCTGCAAATGTTCGTGATAGGCTTCGATGCTGTTAATGCCGACTTCCGACATACGTTTAGCCAAACGGCGGTAAAGAGTAGGTCTTTTATAATAGCTGAAATCGTGGCGGGAGGTACGTTGAATGAGGGCCAGAATTTCCTGCACATAGGCTTCTTCCCGCGGCTGCAGCGTGGTGAGGGGTTTGCCTGCTGCATCGCTGCGCAAATAAACCAGCAGCTCCTCCCCAATCATATCGGGGGGCAGGATCAGGTCGGCCAGCCCGCTGTGAACGGCGCTGTTAGGCATCCCGTCGAAAGCCGCACTGAGTGGCTCCTGCACGATGACCAGTCCGTTTTCACTTTTTATGGCTTCAATACCGCGCGTACCATCCGTTCCGGAACCGGATAGAATAATGCCGACGGATTTTTGCCCCTGATCAGCGGCCAGCGATTCGAAGAAAATATCAATGGCGGTATTAGGCAGGCGATCTTTTATCTTATCATCGAGCCGCAGCCGGCCGTGCCGGATGGTCATGATCTTTTTGCTGGGCAGTACGTATACGCAATCGGGTCGGGGCAGCATACCGTCTTCGGCCTCGAATACCTGCATCAGGGTATGCCGCGAAAGCAAATCCGCCATCAAACTTTTGTGATCGGGAGACAAATGCTGAACGACTACAAATGAAAAGCCGGTATTGGCCGGCATATTTTCAAATAGATCGTGGATCGCTTCAATTCCCCCGGCAGAAGCGCCAATGCCGATAATGTATTGGTGGGGATGTATTTCATTTGTACCTACCGCTGGTTCTTCTAGCATATTTACAGGTGATAAAGGAATGGGTAATGAATGGAGATCCTTAAGAAAGGAAACTTACACAGGACCTAAAGAATGTTCGCCTTCAGTATATTTGCACCATTCCTTCTACATTTGTTGGTTTAAAAGCAATAATGAACCCTATCCATATTCTTTTGGTCGAAGACGACCCGGACGACATCGACCTGCTACAGGCGGCTTTGAAAAATTTCCAAATTGCCTATCGCATGGATACGGTCATGCAAGGCGATAATGTGCTGCCGCATTTGACCAACCTGACGAGACTACCGGATATCATCGTTTTGGATTTGAATTTGCCCCGGATGCACGGCCGGGAGGTGTTACTGCAACTTAAATCTTCCACGCCTTACCAAAACATTCCAGTCGCCATTCTGACCACTTCTTCGTCCACGGCTGACCGCGATTTTTGTCAGAAGGCGGGGGCAGAAGTCTTTCTGACCAAACCTACTTCGGTTGATGGTTTTCAGGCCATTACCCAGGCCATTTTACAGGCCGCTACGGCTGTTTAGTTACCCCGTATTAGTTGGTATTAATGCCTTCAAAAATTCTGTGCCAACCGGGTGGACGCAATTACTACTACCTGGTGATCAGAAAAAATTACCATCCCGTGGCTTCTTTCTAAGGTTTAAATCTGGGTCGGGCATTTATTATGTTAACTTAAAAGGTGGATAACAGGCCATATGTGCCTGTTACCCACCTTTTAAGTTAATGAAAACGCCTGGCCAGAAGCAAACGGCTCTATGCCTTTTACTCCTTCAACCGCCAGTCATGCCCGAGATAATAAGAAGCGGTAACGCCGGCGAAGTAATACCAGTCATTAAGGCTTGGATTGCCGTTTATCGACACCCCGTCGAGCAGGTCGGAATACACCGGCCGCAAGCCGGCTTCCAGCCCGATGGTCATCCGGCCATTCACATTGAGGCGCATTCCGCCACCGATCGGCGTGCAGAGGAAAGTGTTGGTTTCTTTCCCTCCTTCCGGAATAGGTTCCCGGTAAGCGGTCCCCTGTTCATCCGGCGATCCATAGTATTTGAGTTTGGGTTTGGCATACGTTCCACCGACGCCCGCAAAAACATAGGGAAAAAAGTAGTAGGATTTTCCTTCTGAATTTTCAAAACCGAAATAAAAAGGGGCGTATTCCAGCACGAATGACAGTTCGTACAAGGGCCCGTTTATGCGGAATTTTCGACCGGCATGACCGGCAGAAAATTGGTCATCGCCAAAAATCCGGGCGCTCAGAAACTGGCCTTTGACCAGAAAACTTTGGGATAGTTGATAGCGGCCAAAAACGCCGAAAGCTGGACGTGCCTGCCGGAAATCAATGTCTTTCTCGGATAGATCACCGGAATACATGGAAATGCCCGCTGTTATACCCACATCCAGGTAGTGTTTGTAGAGGCCGCTCCCCATTTGGGCGGATAACGACGTGGTGAAAATTAACAGGGCAGTAATAAAAACAATGCTTCTCATGGGAATGCTGCGTTTGTAGGCGTTTGGAGTTTTGTACCTTCGTTTTTTAAAGCTTTCTGGTTTTCGATTAAACCAAAAAAATCCGGGCCGTTATTGCCCGGATGTTTTGATGATAACTGCGGATGCCTGACTTTCGTATTCAGCGTATCGATTTGCGGCTGATTTGTCGGATTATAGCTATCTGAACTGACCGCTTCGCCAAATACCGGAAAGAGTCTTTTAAAACTTCCTACTATTGCAGATTGTTTTCCAAACCAGCACGAACTATGAGCGAGGTGAAAAATTCCAATCCTTCAAAAAAGACGATTTGGTTAGTTGTTATCGCTGCCGCAGCGTTGATCATCGGCATTGCCCTTCTCAATTATGACCGGCTTTTTTCATCCGCGCCAAATATGGGTACCGCAGCAGGAGGACCTGATTTGAAAATGCCATCGGCGGCCAATGGCGGAAATACATCCGGGCAAGGAGCTCTGCGTTCCTCAGGTGACTTAAAAACGCCGCAATCCCTCAGTGGAAAGTCTATCAATGGTCCCCAGGCAATGGCTACCGGCAAAGTGGTGGATGCGGCTGGAAAAGGGGTGCCTGATGTACGCGTACAGTGCAAAACCTGCCAAACTTCCGCGGCTTTAGCCCTGACCGATGAAGATGGAAACTTCAAACTGCCCTACCACTTCGAACCGCAAGGCGATATAAATCAGATGATTATTGTGGTAAGCAAAGGTAAGCAGTCCAGCAAACACATCATTCAGCCCAGTAGTACCGTCGGGTTGAAATTGGAATTGAAGTAATCAGCCTACCTATATTTTAGCGGCCTGTACATACGTTTTGCGGACTCACCTGAGGGGCTGTTTTACTACGCTGCACCCATTCGAACAGGCATGAGATCCGGTATTCAACTTGGCCACATTGTGTGGACTTTCTACCTCATGCCTGTTTTAATGCTGGCGTCCATACTTCCAGGCCTTCTATGCAGTCGTATCACAATTTAATATAATCACCTTACCTTCAACAACTTAAATCCAAAAAAAATTAAATAGTCCTTGTTTTTAAAGTCTGGCCCGTGTTTTTGCGATGGCAATAGAACATCACAAGAACGAATAGCCTGGTAATGACCGGCTGCTAACTTTCACCTTAAACAAATACGACTATGAACACCATGAAAAATTTATTGGTTTGCCTGTTGGCAGGCAGTCTCCTGCTGGGGGCATGTAAAAGCATGAACAAGACCCAGAAGGGAGGCGCTATTGGCGCAGGTAGCGGTGCCGTCATCGGTGGCGCTATTGGTAAAGCTTCCGGTAATACGGCGCTAGGCGCCATTCTGGGTGCGACCGTGGGTGGCGTAACCGGCGCTGTAATTGGTCGCAACATGGATAAACAAGCGGAAAAAATGAAGTCCTCCTTGCCGGATGCCAAAGTAGAACGCGTTGGCGAAGGTATTGTGGTGGAGTTCAACGAGAAGGTACTGTTCGGTTTTGACCAGTCCGTATTGAACAGCCAGGCGAAACAAAGCCTGGACAAGATGGTCAGTGTGCTCGATGAGTATCCGGATACCAACATTGAGGTGCAGGGTCATACGGACAGCAAAGGCACCGATGATTATAATGAAAAACTTTCCCGCCGCCGGGCTGATGCCGTAGTGAGTTATATGCGCAGCAAGGGCATTGCTTCTTCGCGTTTGACCACGAAAGCCTACGGTGAATCGGCGCCTAAATACAGCAATGACACTGCCGACGGTGCCGCGCAGAATCGCCGGGTAGAATTCCTGGTATATGCCAACGAAAAAATGAAAGCTGAAGCCAAGAAGGAATCTGGTGGTAAATAACAAGAGGGTTTAGAGAGGTTTAGAAAGGTTTAGAAAGGGTTTAGAGCTAACGATTACCCACAAAACCGACAGAACGTTCATTGACAGACTTAAGTAAGCATCAACTTTGTTTGATGAAAAAGAGAATTCATACGCATTCCGTGTTTGGAGATACGCGTTTGGAGTCGAGGTTTGATACTCTGC
>JANPIN010000050.1:0-31568 GCA_031425035.1 Saprospirales bacterium
ACGGCTACGGCGACGGCGACGGCTACGGCGACGGCGACGGCGACGGCTACGGCGACGGCTGACCCATTAAAAGCAGTTAAACCGCCCCCGATAGGGGGCGGAAAATGGGAAGAGGGCCGTCCACGCCCGCACATATTGCCGGTTTACCCGGCCTGCCAGGCAGGATAAAGGTTCCAAAAGGGTGTAAACAGCCCTAATAACACGGGTTCGACACCCGGCCTGGCGGCAAAATTTCACTTCTTAATCATCACATCCATGACTAAGTATTTCATCACCACCGCATTGCTTTTGATCCTGACGGCCTCGCTCTCAGCTCAAAGCCCCACTTTCTACTTTCCGGCTCAACCGATGCGCACGGATACCGCTGCCAATGTCAGCATCGGCGAATACACCCTCGAAGTGGTGTACCCGGACGTAGCTGAGTTCCGGCTCTACTTACAGGACATGAGCGTCACCGTGAAAGTCTGCAACCCCATCGATGGCGTATGGTACGAGCAAAGCAAAGACGCCCTGGTTAGCCGGGCCGGGCAAAACATCTACCGCGCCCAGATCAGTCCGGAGACCTGGATTGAAGTCAACACCGCCGATGGCAACACCTACGTGTACCAGAACTGCGTAGTACGCCCATTTCTCTGGCCATGATGATCGCCAGCATTGCCGCCCTATACTTCTCCTGGTACTACCGGGAATGGCGGGCAGGCAGGGCATAAAATACGCCCCTCCCTGTGGGGTAAAATGAGGTCAGGCGGAAAAGCGGCATTTGCCGGAGAAGTGCTTGTTGTGAGAATACCACTGTTGGCGAATAGGACCTAAAGTGAATAGTATTCCAAGCATGAGGCCGGAAGTAAAGGCTGAAACCTCTAATACACAGGACGCGAGCCGGGCAGTTGCGAAACTGCCTACGTCGGTAACACCCGATGTACCCCATACCACGCAGTTATCCACCACTACCACCAGATTATCCACCATATCCACTACCACCACTGCCCGTCACTTCATTTTTAATCCTCCCCCCTTTTTTTTGAAATATCCCGCCCCTGTCCTCACGGATAGGGGTAAGAAAAAAGGATCAATAAAGCAGCAGCAAAGCACTACGCCATGACTCATCAACAGAAAATCGACATCGTCGAACTTATAAAAGTCGAGAACACCCGACTTGGTAGCGCCGCAAAAACGGCTAAGAAATGCGGATGCTCCGAAGGAACCATCAGCCAGATTGTAAACCATAATTGGACGCTGATCTCCGAGGCCATGTGGACCAAGATCGGCGCCGCTCTCGGCTACCGCCCGCAAGGTTGGCAGATCGTACCGATTGCCAACACGCTCAAAATCTGGCAGTACCTCGACATTGCCAAGGAACAAAGCCTGTTCCTGCCCATCGCTCACCGGGGCGGATCAGGTAAAACCACCTCCCTAAAAACATTCGAGGGCGAACGCCGCGACGCCAACGTATTCTACCTCTCCTGCCGGGAATGGGCGAAACGCGAATTCCTGACCGCCCTGGCGCAGAGCATCGGCATCGATGGCGCGGGCAAAGCCCAAAGCATCGATTCACTGCTGATGTCCGTCGTCGGCTTCTTCCAGCAACGCGCCGCCGCCCGGCCAATGCTGATCCTGGACGAGGCGGACAAACTGAAAGGCGCAGCCCTGCGTACCCTGATCACGCTGTACAACGAATGCGAAGGCGGGTTGGCCGTGGTCATTTCCGGTACTGATCACCTGGAGAAACAAATGGTGGCCGATGCCCGCCACAACCGCAAAGGCGCGGAAGAACTGCTCAGCCGTTTCGGGCGCAAGTTCATCCACCTCAACGGCGCTACCCGTGGCGATGTAGAAAACATCTGCAAAGCCAACGGGGTCACCGACGCTAAAACCATCAAGACCATATTCCAGGAATGCGAGCCGGTCCGTCGTCTGGACGGTGAGGTGGTGGAGGATTTACGCCGGGTGCGCCGGTGCGTAGAGCGGGAAATCCTACGACAAGAAGCCGCCAATGAAGTGCAGGCAGAGGCAGCATAAACGATAAAAACAGCAGGAAAAGGAACCATATCACTCACACCTTTTCAACACTATATCATGTCCAGAAAAAGAATGGCGGCCAGCAAAAACATACCGCTCACCGCTGAAGAAAAGTCCCGCGCCAACGCTGCCCAGATCGTAGCCCTGCGCCACCAAAAAGCCCAACTCGAAGAAGAGATCACCGGCCTGGAAGATGAACTCCGCGCCTACGTATTAGAGACCGGCGAGAAAGTGATCGGGCCACTGATGGCCTATGAGCGCCAAAACCCGCCAAAGCTGGTTGGCGCCACCGGTAAAAAACTCGAAGTCCTGGTCGCGCAACTGACCAAGCAACTGCCTGAAGAGTTCTGGAAACGCAAATTAGAACTGACCACCATCCTCGCTTCTATCGACAGCGACGCCAATCTGCGGGCACAATTACTGTCCAAGGGTCTCAGCATCGAGCAGGGCAGCGGATGGCATTTCAAGGTCATTGAGAATTAGGGAATTTGTTTCAAGACGTCCGAGCCGGTCCACAACGGTGGACCGGCAACGATGTAAAACGCTACTGGAAATGATAAAGGTTCGATGCAACGCCTGCAAAAGGAACATGAACAAAGCCGGTTTCGATTGCAACCGTCGCCTTTGTCCGCTTGATGAGTTCATCGTGATCTATACCATTAGCATCCCGGAAGTAGTACAAATGGACATAATCCGCCAGCCCGGAAAGACACCAGGTGAAGCGGCTCCCTCTGACTCACCAACAACTTTCTGCAATGACCACTAAATATACCGTCACCTTCAAGGGCAAACAAAAGCAAATCAGCGTGACAGTCGCCTACGATGAAAACGGGTGCCTGCACAGCCTGGTCTTCAGTGATCCCGACAACACCCGCGCCGCCGTCGGGTGGATACTGCACACCATCCCGGCAACCGAGAATGATTTGGGTGAGATCGGTACCATCGCCATCGTAGAGCCAATACCGCAAGACCTCTCTTTTAATGTGTTCTGGGAAGCCTACGCCCACAAAATCGGGGACAAAACGCGCACACTAAAACTGTGGGCAGCACTTACAGAAGAAGACCGCATAAAGTGCCTGCGCAGTATTCCCCGGTACAATCAATGGCTCAAGCAACGCCCCTCGATGGAGCGGCTTTATCCGGAAACCTTCCTCAAGCAGGAGCGCTACCGCAACGAGTTCAAAGTATAATTTCCAACTGTTCAAACGTCACTAAAATGGAATTTAAAGTATTCAATGCAGCCACCCAAAACGCCACAAATGATCAAATGCCCAAGGTTTCGGTCACCCCATCAAATGGGGTTTTCTTCCTCAGTGCTGGCCTCGTAAAAATGATGGGCTTATTGGCCGGTCAAACGCTCAGCATCGCCCAGGATACGGCCCGCCCGCAAGACTGGTATCTATTCCTGGATGAATCCGGCATGAGTATCCGGGACAAAAAAGCCGGACAACTGATCTTGAGTAATCGCCTTTGCGCCCAGGAGATTGCCTCCAGTATGGAGGCCAGCGATGCCAAGCGGCTCACCATCAAAGTTGGAGAAAAACCCGTGGAGAAGGATGGCAAAAAGTATTTTCCGCTGGTTACTAAAGGCGCTGTTATTCGCCGGTGAGCCCTGCCATGATCTCCGTCCCATTACAACTCGTCCGCAGTCCCGGTGTCAACGCCATCTTCTTCGAGCAGTTCCTTCGTAAACGGGTGCCTACGCTCACGCTTCAACGAACCGGTTTTACTGCTGAAGCCATCAACTACGAAGCCATCACTATTTACCCTTTCGATCTGGTCAATCTGGGTATGGCCCTCAAGGTCTACATGGACGCCATCGATGAAGTTCAAAAAGAGAAAAGCCATGCCACAACCAACACCGCAAGCAATAAAGGATAAACGCCAACAGGTCGGCGCCCTACTCTCCACCAGCGGCGCCCTGGCCTACAAAGCCGACGTGCTGTCACCCTACGGCGTGGAGCGTATCCGTGACCTTACTGAGTGGCAACTCGACGACCTGGCCCAACGGCTGCGCGTGATCGCAGCCGGGAAGGAACAAGCCACGACGGATGTCCGCAAAGCCCGCAGTACGGTACTCAGTCTGTGCGATAAGTTGGGCATCCCCTTCAATGGCAACTGGCAGCCGCGCAACGAGTTCCTGATGAAGCCCCGCATCGCGGGTAAACTACTGTACGAAATGGATCTGATCGACCTGACCCTGTGCGCTAAAAAACTGCGGTCCATTGTGCGGAAACGCGGTAAGAAGATCGAAGAAGAAAACCGCCTGGCAGCGGGTAACTAATCACTCACCACTAAACATCTACAACGATGAAAATCCAAGTTTACGGCTATCAAGAAGATTCAGTCCAGGTACTGACTGACGGCCAGCAAGAAGAGTTCCACTACGACGGCAACGAGGAGAACCACGGCATTCTCTCTTTCTCCGATGGTACTGTGGTTAAATTCGGATTCGACGAAAATCAGGGTATTTGGCGCTTCCAATATCTCTATCAAGGCACTGCTGCCCGGCAGTTAAAGCCCGTTGGCCATCCCGAAATCCCTGTTGATTACAGTGAAATGCTCGAACTGGAAGGCGACGTAAAGTTGCTTTTTTTCAGGATGGAGGATGAATTCGATGCCGACGAACCGGAAGAAGAAGATTGGCTGGACAAAGAATAATTCTACTGGTTTAGCACAGTGCCGGAGTGGTTTAACGGCTCCCATAAGGGATGCTTCGCGGGTTCAAATCCCGTCTGTGCTGCAAATTTTCCCCCTCATGCACCCATTTTTCATTTACCTGCTCTGCTCTCTTTCATTCATCCTCGGCTACTGCATCCGTGCAGGGATGAGCCGGAACGCAAACAACCAGAATGATCATGGACCCAAGGTTTGAGTTTGTAGAACACCGGCGCCCGCAAGGCAGCGCGGTCATCGAAAAGGTTTTTTTTGTCGCCAAGCAGGCCGTCCGCGAAGCCGAGGTGCTACTATTTGGCGAATACTGCGGCGACATAGACACCATCTACCGGCAGGTTGTGGACGAATACAAGCGCCTGACGGATATAGGCGGCAGCCGCTTCTTCATTTCTCTGAATATCACCTTGGAAATAGGAGAGTTCGGAGGAAAAAAACTCCGCTATATCCAGATTGAAAAGGACAATGCCAACATCAAAAAGGCGTACGCGGTCACATATAAAGACATTAAACCGATCATGCGCGGAGCGGCAGATATAGAATTGCTGGCCTGCATAAATCCAGTGGTAATTGATGGCGACTGAAATAAAACAATCGGCTATAAACGCTCTAAAAAATGACTGAACTAAAGAAAGTTACCCGTCGATTTACACTCAAAAAAGCCGGATACCATTGCCTGACTACTACAAAAAATGTCACGGATCGTAAGGAATCCATCGCTCTGGGCAAGTCCATCGAGAAGGAGGAAAAAACCTGGGGTGAGGTACTGTATGTAATCGAAAAAGCAGCGCTCAAACATGGATACGATCTGAGAAGCATATCACTCACTATCACTAAAAAACTTTAATAAATGGACGCCTTTAAAGAAAATGCCGAACAAAACGGCTTTGCTCTTTCCCTGATCAATGCCCAGATCGGTTGTCTGGATGAAGCGTTTTTGCGCCACGCCCTGGATAAATTGAAATGGAATGCCGGTATGTACGATACAACGGCTGTTCTGAATCGGCATTGGTCGGCGACCGGTGGTGCTGTATTGCAGGCTGAAGTCAAATGTCTGGAAAAGCTCCTGGCGTACATCGATGCACTGAAGGAATGCACGGCTGCAAAATTGGCCGACCTGAAAGGCCAGGAAGCCCAAGCCGAAATGGATGCTATTTTCAAATTCGTATAAACCAACTACCCATGCGCTCCATCGGTATATCAGAATTTTTAGATAAGAAGTTCATCACCTACGAGTTTGACGGTGAATGGGCGGCAACACTCGGACAGCCTGAACGCAACTTCAGCGCCATTATCTACGGCAAGCCCGGCCAGGGCAAAACGGACTTTTGCGTGAAGCTGGCAAAATACCTGGCCAGGTTCACAAAGGTGTATTACAATTCCTTCGAGGAGGGCATATCGGCCACCCTGCAAAACGCCTTGCGACGAAACGCTATGATGGATGTAAACGGCAAAGTCATATTTGGCAACCGGGAATCCTTCGAGGAAATGATGAAGCGGCTGAGCAGCAAGAATAGCCCTTCGGTCTGCGTCATCGATTCACGGGACTACATTAACCTAACTGGCGAACAATACAAGACCCTTATCAAGCGGTTTCCGCGTAAAGCCTTCATCGTGATCTGTTGGGAATCGGGCGGCAAGCCCAGGGGGGAATACGCGAAGCAAATAGAGTTCATGTGCGATATAAAAATCCGTGTGCGCAACTTTATCGCCTACCCGGCCTCGCGGTTCGGCGGGAACGAAAACTTTGTGATCTGGAACCGTGGGCCACAAAATGGCAAACAAATGAACCTGCCGCTATGAAAAAGGTAAAAATGAAACTTGCTCCGGTCGAAGCATCCCTGATCCTGGACATCGTGCATGCTTTTGATCGAACCGGCCCACTGGCTGCTTTCCCACTCGAAAGTATCCTATTCATTGAATGGGGAGAAAGTGTTCGGGTCCAGTTAGAAGTAGGTATAAAAAAAGGCTATACCCTGCGCTTTTCCCAGGCCGTAGCCGTCTACCGGATATTGATGCGGATGGATTTCGGCCATGTACCGGAAGTACATCCCATTCGCCAAAGTATCACCGCACAGCTGGAACCGACGGTCCGGGGATATGTCAAATACCTATAAAGGCTGGCCTAAAAATTGCAACATAACCGATTCACCATCAAAATGATCTTCTATGAAAATTAGATTCTGTAACCTCTGCGAAAGGAACATCGCTGCAACCAAAAAATTTAACTGGGCTTTGTTCCTGTTGACTTTTTGGTTATTCGGATTGGGCTTCATCTACGTCGTTTGGTATTTTGTCAAGTCCAAAAACCGGTGCCCGATCTGCGGCAACACGCACCTTTTACCACCTGACACCAAAGCCAAACTAGCGAGGGCCAATCAGATTCCCCCCGTGCCAGAAAACTCCGCCGAACTTCGGCCAGTAGAACCAATAGTTTAAACAGCAGCAAAGAAAATGTAAAGGGCCACTCCGGATTCGGAGTGGCCCTTTTTAGTTCAGTGTGGTCCAGAATAGGAAACCAAGGCTTTCTTACTTTTGGCCCAAACAATAAATCAGATGCAACAGGAACTTACACTGGCTATGTACCGAATGGAAGGTGCATTGGCCCAAGCAATTCTCTTCCATTATTGCCGAACCATCGCAGCGTTGACAGGTAAACCGGAAGAGGATATTCGCCGGGAAATTCTGCGTGATCGTGACCGGCTCATTGAAGAAGAAAAACAGCGACTGGCTATACAATCGTAGCAGTATTTGCCACTTCTATCATAAGCCGCTGCACCTCTTCGCGGACCATTTGACGAACAATCTCCCTGTCGATCAACAGGCGGATCAGCCATGCTTTTACCTTTTTCATGCGAGTACAGGAAGTTGAATGCGTGAGAAATCAAAGGCCGGACTGAGGTCCGATTTATCGCGGCGTACGTTGCAGTGCGTGTAGATCGAATATTTATCCGGCGCATCCGGAGCAAAATCAAGGTGGGCCGTAATCGTGGGCTTCAGGTCGAGCTTCTCCAGGAGCATCGTGAGCAGCTCGTTCACGGCAACATACTGCGCATCGGTGTACGGCGCCCAGAAGGAATAGCCACGGTAAGCCTTAGCGACCGGAGCGCCCTTGTACAACACACCGTCCAGTCCTGGACCAAAGTTCCACCTGTAGGTGCCATTGGCCATCTGCTTCAGCGGCCCTTCGTTGGCAATCTCGATGCCGACGCTGCGGCGGTTCAGTTCCGTATTCCGGGAAGTAGTCAGGCCGAGGTGATGCGCCCAATATTCCGGGGGGAAAGCCTCGTAAATGGTGCCGTCTTTGTCGATCACGTAGGCCGTGGCGACGCGACGGGGATCAGTCGCCCACCAGGTCAAAGCGCTGCGGGCGGTGCTGCTCACGGTATGGTGCAGCACGATGTTCTTTTTGGTAACGGCCTCGCGGTAATATTGGGAGACAGCCAGGTGTTGTTGAATAATTTTCATTTTGCCAAATTTGAAACAAAAGTGAGTATTTTTGTCTCAAATTTAAAACAAAATGATTCATCTAGCCTATTCCGCCATAAAAAAACGCCTCATTGAGAAGGTAAATCCGAAATACGTGGACTTCTATTATGGCCAATATCTGGAGGAAGATATGGATGAAACGGCGCCTATCCTGTGGCAGACACCGGCCCATTTTATCGAGTTCGCGCCGATCAGATGGAAGACCCTTGGCGGTAATATTCAGAGTTCCGCTATCGAGTTTAACCATCACCTGGTCAACGAAAGTTACTACGACGATGATAAGCGTGTACTTGATTCGGCCCTTGGCCACCTGACGCAGGAAAGCCAGGTCTTTCAGGCTTTGATGAACTGGCGGTGTATGCTTTCGTATGTTCCCGGATATGAAGGGCTGACTGACACCGCTGACGACCGCGTACTACTTGAGAGTATTGTGCGGACCGCCAGCGAACCGGATCACACATTGCGCCGCCAGCTGGTTGCGGTGCAGCAGTTCACCTGTACCATTTACGACTACTCGGCCACCAAGCAGTGGACCAGCATACTTGCCACCCTGCAACTCGACGTGCAGAAAGTGGATTCCCTGTGAACTAATTATCCAAACGCCCGTGTCCGGTAATCTGCCCACAACATCCATGCGAAACAGTACCAAACGCAAGTACATCGCTATCCAGGACCGCTTTAAACATCTGTACGATGTTGAGCGCAAACGGATCGACGATGTGGAAACCAGCCTTTGTGAACAGTTCTTCTTAAGCCGTAGTCGCCTTCAGATCATCCTTAAAATGAACTTGGTCGAAGAGTCAGCGTAGCGCGTATTGCAATGCCCGCTCCACATTGGCGACAATCCGACGCTCCATAAAATTCGACTGACCCATGAACTGACGGCGGGGTATTTTGATGGTGATCGTTTCGCTCAGCGCCATCGCCCGCCACTGCCCGGCTTCGTCGGATTTCCCCACCTTCTTTGCTTTGTAGTGCATTGCCCAGAAGTACCGCCGCTGGCGTGGGGTCACGGTCTGGGTGATCGTGGCCCCCTCATTGTGGGCCTTGGCGTAGGGAACTTCGGAATATACCTCGAACCAGGTGGTTCCCACCCGCAGCCGGAGCGAACGCCGGAGCTGCCCGGATTTGACCAGGATAGCCCGGTCCTTGCTGCCGCCCTCTTTCTTACGTTTTGGCCAGCGCTTGAAGCTGGTATCAATGAAGCCTTGACGGCGCCACGAATCCTTGTAGAAGTTCAACGCGGCATTGCCCGCCCAGGTGGGTAGGTTGCTGAACACGTCGCTGATCGCCGTGCGCGTCTTCGAGAAGTCCGGAAAATCGAAACGGGTCACCTTCATGGCTGCGGTAATTTCTGCATGGCTTCAATGATCGCGGCACGTTGCTCTTCACTAAAGCCCTGGAAGTATGGGTGTTCAGGTCCGAATAACTGGCGTGTTTTACCGGCATTAAACCGGAAAGCGGGCGGCGCCTGCTTCTCGTCGGGCAGTTGTTCGGGCAGGGCCGTCTCGCCACCGGCGACCTGTTGCACGTCGCAACGGCAGTTCCAACCCACCGGTGGCATCCACTCATCCCAAAAAGCGTCATCGATGTGGCGCGTAGTTCCGTCCAGCAACTGATGGGCGCGGCGCACCCGCGCATCACCGACCGTCACAAACCGCAGGTAAGGAAGCGCGGCCTGATTGCCCTGGAAGTCCTGCCACTTTACCGCCATCTGACCCGATGCCACGGCGGTGTTGTATTCGGCTTCCAGCCAGTGCAGGTTATAATCCTCCTGGATGGTCGTGGCCACCTCGCGGAATATGGCAAACGGGCGAAGTTTACCTACGTCGTCGGTCAAGGCATCCACCAGGTCAGCGATATTGTGGTGATTCTTGAACGCCGCAAAGACCATAGCCGACTCGCGCAGCGCCGTGGCCAGATCTCGTAGGGGATGATCGACATTGATGTTGTCGAAGGGATTGCCGGTGGCTTTATCTATGGCTGCCCACAATGCCGAAACGTTGGCTTTCCAAGTGTCGGCGTCCAGGTCTCCAGCCTGTAATTTATGGGCGAACACATTACTGATCGCCCGCTCCATGATCTGGTCGAGTTCCATCAGCAGCAGTCTTTTTCAGGGGTGAAGAATTGCTGATAGTGCTGCTCAAAGGAAAGCATCTGTTTGCGCTTCGCGGGTGCCGGGGTGTTGCTTGGACCCGTCTGGTTTTTGTCCTGGACTTGCTCCGAGGCCAGGTCGGTCTTTTCCTTTTTGCGCAGCTCGATGAACTCAAACCGTGCGCCCTGCAAACCGGCGTAACCGTGGCTGATCAGGAAGGGGATCAGTTGGAAGTTGATCAGGTTTTGAAGCCTGGTCAACCGCGAAAAGGTGAACTCATCGAGCAGGCGCTCGTGTACCTCGGCACTACCGACAAACGCCTTTTCGTCGCTTGCCCCGGTCTGGCCATTCATCACCTTGGCAATTTGATCGTCGGCCCGGTCCATGCGGTCGCGGAACGTCAGGTGCGCCGTGCCGTTCGGGTTGGCCATTAGCATTTGGATGTCATCGCCTTCATCCAGGATAGCGTAACCATTGGAAGCGAAGTTCGCGGCCATTGCTTCTTTGGCGTCCAGTTCCTTTTTGTCGCGGCTCTGGGTTTTGATGGTCAGGAACGGCGAGCCGTACCTTTCGGAGAACAGACTCCAGTCGGTGTCTGAATACCGCTTGCGGATGGCCGGCACCGCGACCACGTGGTAAAGACCAAGATCATCCGGGCGCCCGATCTCGAACACATAGGGGAATTCTTTCGGGTCACGGTATGGTATTCCTTCAGACGCGGAAATTTGCAACAGCACATCGCCATATTCGGGGCGCACGTGATCGCGCTGGATGACATTAAACGCTGTAAACTGCCCCTTTACCATGCGTTCCGGCAGGAACTCCAGCAGCGAGTGGCCCCAGTATTCAGTTACCACGCCCACTTCCAGGAAATCAAAAAACCAGGGGTTTTCAAAAATGGCCTTGGCGTCATCGGATGCCGTTTTGTTGACCATCACCTCGAAAGGTGCCTGCTGCACTTTTACCGCCGCGATGCGCCGTTGAGTAATCACCTGGTCGTCCAATTCTACCTCACGATATATGGCATACAGCGACCGCCGGTCAAAGCGTAGCGGGTTCTGTGCCTGGTCGAGTGCCTTGCGAAAGTTCCCTACTTCCGCCTTGACTTTCCACAGGTAACTGCGGGTGATCCGGTAGGTAAACAAAGCCTTCACCTTCTCGGTGACCTTTTGCGCCCCATTGGTCAGGCGCAGCATAATACCACTTAAAGCCTCTTTAAACATGGTTTAATTACAGTTGATGGGAACGGGGCGGCAGGGCCGACCCATAGCGAAATTTAGTAGTGGGTGTCAGTACGCCGGTGCCGTCGTCCTTGGTACGGTGGGGCAGGTTCACCGGCTTCTCGCCTCTTTCGATTTCCTTCAGCCAGGCCATTACCTCCTGGTAATTATCCTTGGCGCGTTCGGGCATCATGTTGGCCGGAAGCCGTTCGTAGCAATAGTACAGAGCCAACACAATGACCCACCGGATCACCTGCTGCGGGCGTCCGTCGCCGGTCATCGCAAAAATGGTGTCGGTGTCGTAGTAGGTATCTAGGGAGTCGCGGACGGTGGCCAGGGCCGTGGCCTCGGCTTTCTCCAGGATAGTGCTGTCTTGTTCCAGCAGCCGGTCAAGATTGCCCGCTTTGATGAAGGGCGTATAATCATCGGGGGTGACAAAGTCGCTCATAATCTGCGTGATGAATTGCGTGAATATTTGCCCACTCGGGGCGTAAAGTTGGAAGTCGCATCCTGCCGGTTCAGGTACCAAACCCCGCCTTCCAATGCATCGGGTCCGTCGTCGTGGCCAGTCGGAAACGCCAGGAGCTGATCTATCAGGATTTGCATATCCGGGCTGGAGCGTTCGTCTTCGTTGAAAATGATATGATCGCGCTCGAAAATCGGCGACAGGTTTTCCACCCGGGTAAACTTGTCGGGCTTATCCCGCTTGTCGCCCCGGATCGGAAGATGGTACCCGGCAGTTTCGGCCTCGGTGTCGAATTCCTTCAGTAGCAAGTCTTGAATAAAATTGGCCTCCATGCGGTAGCGGGCGAACTCGCCCAAGTCATCATGGAAACTGTACATGGCTTTGACCATTGCGCTGACACTGGCCTGGCGAACCCAGGCCCGCAGTACGTAGAAGCGCCGTTGATACTTTCCCACGGCGACGGCCGCTTTGTAGTCATTGTCCTTGGTATCCTTGAAACTTGGATCGAGGTAAACCTCGATGGCTTCCATCTGTCGGAGCGTCGGTACCTTACCCCATCGAATCCATTCGTGTTTGAATACGCCGCCGTCCTCGACGTGCTGGTGAAAGTATTCACGCAAAGCGGACCGTGTACCCATTACCTCCATCCGGTCTTTGATATGGGCTACCGTATAGCGAGGCCAGGCCGGTTGACCGTTCATGGCCATCTGGTGTTTTTTGTCCTCCAGGGCATACACCTTTATATGAGTGATGCCTTGGCGCTTGGGCTGATCGGGTTCGGTATCGCCGACAATGTGCGCCAGTATGCCGTGTTTGTGAATACGATTACCGGCTATAATAAGCCGGGCGCCCTGGATGGAACAGGCACCATAAAGGTCTTCGATAATCCAGTCTACGGCTTCGCGGACGCGGGTTCGATTCTTGACAATGCCCTTATCATCTATATCATCCACCACGGCGTAGTTGGGGCGCTTGGCTGCTTTACGTACACCGCGCGGACTTTGCCCCCGGCCAAAAGCCCAAAAGCCGCAGCCGTCGGTTGTGGCAAAATGACTGTCGCGCCAGTCGCCGTAAGCCGCCCGGTTGCCGTAGTCATGGATAAACCGTTCGTTGGCAGTGAACTGCGCCTGCAAGTCACTGAGCAAGTTACTGGCCTTGTCTTCATTCGCCGAGGCAATGACTACACCGGTCAGTTCTCCCCTTGCGTAGAGGTACAATGGCAGGAACACGTCGGCGAAAACAGACTTGGCATGTTCCCGTGGCCACTCCAAAACACACCTTATATTATTATCGCTGACAATGGCCTTGGCGGCCTTCAGGTGGAACCACCCAAAGTCCGAATCCATATAGTCAGGAAAGTAATATTTGCAAAAGGACGTGAAGTCGTTGCGCAGCCGCGTTACTCGGTCACGCTTCTGCGACTCGCTCTCATTATTGGGAACGGGCGTACTATTTTGGATGCGCTCGCAAAGAGCCAGCCATTCGGCGTATTCGCGGCGTTCACTGCCGCTCAGGGCGCTTGGTCTCATTTGTCGTAGTATTTGCGCATCTCGTTTACAAAGTCCTTGGCAGGCTCGGTGAGCTGTTTGGCCAGGTCGGGGTCACGCCCTTCAATGAAGTCAATGAGTAGCCGGGTGATCTTTACCACGAACTCCCATTTCATCTCCGGGCCTTTGATGTTGGCGAAGGCTTTGCTCAGTGCATCGAACTCCCCTTTGTCAATCAATTGGAACTCTCCGGCTTTGAGGTGCTTATCCTTCAGGTGGAGCAAAGCCTTCAGCTGATAGTCAGCCAGTTCGCGTAGCGCCTCGATGCTGGTCTGATCGAACAGGCTTTGCATGGTGCGCTTATGCTTCCACTCGCCCTCGGCAACCCACTTGCTGACCGACGTGTCGCTGACGCTCAGCATCCGGCAGATATCGGCTATGGAAACTCCGTCCATATAAAGTACCCGCGCCGCTCCTTTTTTCTCCATGAATTACGATTTGTGCAGCAAAAGTCTCTATTTTTTGAAGCGGCGTTAAAAGTTGTTTTCAAAATGCAAAACCAAACGTGCAAAATGGTGCTACAAATTGCCATTATGAAAACAGCCTATTGCAGGGGGGCGGGTGGCCACTGACTTTTGCATCGACTTATGGAAAAGAAGCGACTCATCATCAGTACCAACGAACTCAACCGGTATAAAGGCCGGGTGATCGGGGCGGGTGGCCGGTTTGAAAATTATCGCAAGAACCCTGTGTTATTGTTCGGGCATCAGTCCGCGAACTTACCCATTGGGCGCCTGGAGGATATTCAAATCGAGGCCAACGGCAACGTGACCGGCTTGCCGGTATTCGATGAAGCTGATGAGTTCGCTGTGCAGGTAAAGCGGAAATGGGAAACCGGTTTTCTCTTTGCAGCCAGCATCTTTTTTGAGCCGATCATTTGCTCTAGTAACCCGGCCGACCTGCTACCTGGTCAACTTCTTGAGACTGCCCTTGAATGGGAGCTGCTCGAAGTGAGCATGGTAACCCTGCCCGGTAACGGCGGTGCTGCGATTGGCTTGAGCGCTGACTTAGTTCCTTCCAAGGCGATACCGCCGATCTCACCAATCATTATCAATCAAGACATGGACTTGAAAAAACTCGCCATTGCGCTCGGCTTGCCCGAAAGCGCTACGGAAGAAGAATGCCTGGCTGCTGCCAACAAACTCACTACCGACGTGCAGCAATCTCACAAAGACAAGGTTGAGACCATGTTGGCACTTGGTACTACCAATGGCCTGGTCAACGATACCAACCGCGACCAGTGGCGCAAACTGGGCATGGCCGACTACGCCAATACCAACGCGCTGATCGTCGCCACCAAAGCGCCACAAACGGTAGACGCGCCGCCGCCTGCGCCCGGCACTACGCTGAGCGGCATGATCCAGAGCGGCGGGACGAAAGTCGAAACAAAACTGGACGGTGAACGTGCCGGATGGACGTTCGACGACTGGTCCAGGAAAGACGAAAAGGGGCTGCTGAAAATGAAAAAAGAAGACCCGACCCGGTACCAAGCCCTTGCGGCGGACAAACTCACCGCAGCAACGGTCTAAGAAATCCACGACAAGCCCTTTAAATGCCTTTAAACGGGGCGGTCATCCTTCACCGCGCACGAGTGGGCTGGTAAAACAAATGGTTTTATTCAGGCGGCTTTAGCGCGACACTTTTAAACACAAATAGTTTTTTAAAAATGGCACTGCAAACCGAAGTATGGGCAGCCGACATCGTGGAAAAGGTTTTTCCCGACGACTCCTTCATGATGGAATCCGTAGACGAATCGCTCTGGGTCAAAAATAAGACCGTGCATCGCCCCAACTCCGGGGCCGAACCGGAAGTAGTGGTGAACGCCACGAGCTTCCCGATGCAGGTGGACGTGCGCGACGATGAAGACGGTACCTACCAGATTCGTTCGTACAGCACCAAACCGATTTTTCTTTCGGACACGGACGCCGTCGAGGTCAGCTACAACAAACGCGCCTCGATCCTGAAACAGCACATGGACGTGCTGAATAAGAACCTGTCCAACTGGATGATGTACGACTGGGCACCTACTACTGCCGCCACGATCATCCGGACGACCGGCGCGGATCGTGCCGCCCTTGGCACTGCCTACGGCGCCACTGGCACCCGGAAGAAAGCCGTCATTGTCGACATCATCAAACTGATGGGTCTGTTCGATGATATGGACCTGCCGGAAGACGGCCGTAATCTGCTGCTGCCTGCTCAGATGTACGCCGACCTGGTCAACGATAACTGGCAGTACCTGGTCAACCTTCAGGCTACCGGCGAAACGGTCATCAAGGACGGTCAACTGCTCGGCCTGTTCGGTTTCAAAATCCGGAAACGCGGCAGCAAAAACCTGCTCACTTATACCAACGCTGGCACCCCGGCTCCCCGGACGCCGTCGGCGGCTACGCTGACCAGCGCCAACGTGGCCGCTCTGGCCTGGCATAAGAGCTGGGTAGCACGGGCCAAAGGTTCGGTTGATGTGTACATCAATGAAGCGGACGCGACCTATCAGGGTGACGTGTTCTCCGCCAAAGTACGTGCAGGCGGTGACCAGTACGCTACTGATGGAACGGGCGTAGTCGCCCTGGTCGAGGCTACCTAAAGCCAAAAGTTAAAGAGATAGAGATGGCCGGGCGGTCCAGTGCCGCCCGGCTCATATTTTCAAACGAGTTTAAATCGTCCTAACAAGATGGTCAAATATCCTTTCGGCCCGGCTGATCTGCTAACGCAAGCCTTCGCCGCCACGATCAACCTCAGCGTGGACAACGCCAACACCTATGTGCAGTGCGATGTGCTGACCGGGGCCACCACCGTCAACGTAACGGCCACGGGCGCGGCCCTGGAAAACGGGGCACTGCTCTACCTGGAAGTGCCGAACAACGGCACTGCCCGCGACGTGACGGCTGGTACCGGCCTGTCCACCGGCATCGCTGGCACCATCAACAAAACCAAGGTTGCTACCTACGTAATGCGTAACGGCACTTTCGTACAAATCGGCCTTAACACCATCAACTAACCATGACGGCAGCCGAATTCTTTGCCCAGTATCCGCTGCACTCGACGGCTTGGATGGTTGGAGACAAAATCTTCTTTCCAGGTTACGAGAAGTCGGCACGCGCATACGCTACCCGAACCGGGCAGGATTGCGAAGAAGTGCAGGCCGATCAGTCGGTACCGGAGGAGCCGGGCAACATCAAAACAAAGGGCGTTAAACCCGCCGATAAAAACACATAGGCCATGCCTTTGAACGACGTTTCTTTTCAAGTGCTTAATGGCGGTTTGGGCCGCATCGCTGAAGGTGAAGACCACGTGTCGGCCCTGAAATTTACAGCAGCTGCGCCTGGCGCATACAGCGGCGCCAAGTGTAAGTCCTATAACGACATCGAGGCCGTAAAGACGGATGGTATTGTGCAGGGTGATGCCACGTATGGCGAAGCCTACTACCATGCCTCCGAGTTCTTTCGGATCAGTCCTGGTGCTACATTGTGGCTTTGCTTTGGGTCTGCCACTTACGCGGAAATGAACACGGCTGCTCAAGGCAAGATTCGCCAGGTGGGTGTTTTCTTCTCCACCTTCTCCGACCTGACCACCGTCCACCAAGCGGGCGCAATCGCCCTGGACGCGCTGCACGCTCCGATCCAGATCATCGCCGGATATAATGGTGCCGCGCTCACCTTGGGAACGGCTGCTGATCAGGCCATCAATACCGCTCCGAATGTATCGGTACTGCTGGCCGGTGACGGCGGCGGTGCTGGCAAGGCTTTGGCTACGGCATTGACCAAACCCTACGTTCCGGCTGTAGGCGCCGTACTCGGCGCCATGTCGAAAGCGAAGGTCCACGAAAGTCCGGCCTGGGTCGAGAAGTTCAACCTCTCCGATGGCCTCGAACTAGAAACCATCCGCCTGGCGGACGGCAACGACAACCCTTCCGACGCAACGCTGAGCGGACTGAACACGAAGCGTTACCTGGTCTTCCGCAAATACGTCGGCCGGTCGGGTACCTACCTGAATGACAGCCATAGCAGCATCGCGGGCACGGACGACTACGCTTATATCGAATCCAACCGGACGATCCAAAAAGCAAAGCGCCAGATATACGCGGCGCTGCTGCCCAATCTGAACGGCCCGCTCACCGTGGACGCCGACAGCGGCAAACTCGCTCCGGGGACGGTCAAGTATTTTGAGAACCAAACGAACCGTCCACTGAACGCAATGCTCAGTGCCGGGGAAATGTCGGGCTTTGGTGTGTACATCAATCCTGATCAGGACGTGCTGGCCACCAGTAAACTGCAAATCCAGGTGAAGATTGTACCGCGTGGCGTAGCCCGCAACATCGTGGTCAACATTGGCTTCTCCGTAACAACCACCTTCTAATGCGGGTGGACGTGCTGCTCGAAGGCGATGACCTGGTCATCGAGGACGGCGACTTCAAACTGGGGCAGTCGGATTTGCAGCACGTGTACCATATCCTGCTTAATCCTCCTGGTGCTTTCAAACAGTTCCCATTGGCGGGGGTAGGCAAACCGAGATTTATCAACGGACCGCTCGACGGCCAGCTGCGCCGCGAAGTGCAGTTGCAGTTGGAGGCTGACGGTTACCGGCTCAAACTGGTGGCCGTTACTCCGCAGGGCTTGGATGTACAATTTGACCCGGTATGACCAGCTACACATCTAATGGACAACAGACGGTTTTCGATGTGGCTTTGATGCACTACGGGAGCCTGGACGGATTAGCACGGTTGCTGACGGATAACCAGGGCTTGATTAAAGACGACGGTTCGGTTCAACAATTCAGGGTGGCGCACTTGATAGCGCCCAAGTTTTCAACCAACGAGTTCATTAAAGTACGAATGCTGCAACTCGTCCCTTGCTCTGAAGGGCCGGGCCTTTTGAACGGTTCGCTGATCGATGACGACGACCGCGACGAGTTGCTGGATGATTCGGGACATTCCATTTTTGACAGATGATTAAATATCTCTTTACCATTTGCCTGCTTATCGTAGCGACTTCTGGCTTTGCGCAAAAGTTCTGGTCGGAAATACCTACGGTTACGCCGACGCTTAATACCTACATCGCCACGGCCGACGACGGTACCTGGAAGAAGTACAATATCAGTGTTCTGGCGAACCTGATTTCGCCCAAGGTGTACGGCACGATTGCCTATATCCCTACACCTTCGGGCAACTCATCTAACCGTGGGCAGTTCGTCATCGATCCGAATGGCGCCCGCTGGTATATCGACTTTGGTGGGGCTGCAATAACGATGGGCGGGGCTGGTAGCGGTACGGTTTCCGTATCCGGAGCAATTTCGGGCAATGGTTCGTCCGGTGATCCGCTGAAGGTTTCCCCCGGTGCGATTAACAGTTCCATGATTGGCGATACCACCATCAAGACCCAGGATATAAAAGACCGGGCAGTGACGGGTACGAAGATCGCTCAAGGTGGAGCCAGCAATGGTCAGGTGCTGAAATGGAATGGTAGTGATTGGGTACCGGCGAATGATGCAACTGGTAGCGGTACTGTTTCCGTGTCCGGAGCGATTTCGGGGGATGGCTCGTCCGGTAGTCCGCTGAAGGTTTCTCCTGGTGCGATCAATAGTTCTATGATCCGTGATACGACGGTCAACACGGCCGACCTGAAGGATCGATCGGTAACGGGTGCGAAGATCGCGCAAGGCGGAGCTAGTAATGGCCAGGTGTTGAAATGGAATGGTAGTGACTGGGTGCCAGATACAGACAATACTGGTGGAGGCGGCGGTTCAACTATTGCTAGGAGTACGCTAGGAGATAGTCTTGTTGTCGGAAGCTCTAAAGTGCTGGACAAGGATAACCCGTTAAATAACCCTTGGTATCGATCTCAAAACATAAAATATTTTGACATCAAATCAAGAAAAGTCGCAGGCGGGACGGGCGACTTGAATGTTGTTTTGATGGGTGACAGCCGCACGGATTTTAGCACTATTATGCATAAAGCGTCTTTAGAATACTTGAAAACAAAGATACCTTTCAAGGGTCCGGGGTATGTCGGCGGCACTTATGACTTTTACAATATTTCTGGCAGCGGACCCACATCTCACAACTGGACGCAAAAGGCGGCCAATACCGGCGGCGGGTTTTCGGATAAGTATTCTATAATTTCAACAAATACATCAACCGATTTCAATTTTTATCCTCTTTTGAGTGGCTTCGGTTTTGATAAATACGACTCACTAATCGTATTTTATAAGGGCGTTAGTGGTGGCGGTACATTCTCCGTTTTGGCGGGGGCAACTACAGTTGCAACTATCAATACTAGCCTAACCTCAGGTTTTAAAGTGCAGCGGATTTACCTTGGTAGCCTGTTCAATCATACGATTACAATTCACCAAGTATCTGCCGGATCGGCATTTTGTGAGATATACGGCTTTAACTGCAAGTCTTCGGCGTCGGGGGTTCTTGTTCATAAGGTTGCGCAGTCAGGCATGAGTAGCCTTGATTATGCAACACTGGATTCTACTGCATTTGTAAAGGGTTTGAAGGCTTTAAATACAGACATTGTGTTTTTTTATCTCGGCGTCAACGATCAGCGGTACAACTACACCCCGTCGAGTTACTACACGAATATGAAAACGATGGTTCGGCGAATAAAAGCCGTTGGCCCGCTCGTTGACATTGTTCTAGTGGCACCTGAATCGTACGATACAACTATTTGGCACGGCGGAATATATAATATTGGGCTGTACGTAAACAAGCTTCGCCAAATTTGCTTGGAAGATACCGTCGCCCTTTTTGATAATAATGTGCTTTTCGGGCATTACAGTTCTAAGTATGTAACAACGGGAATAATGGCAGACGGCTTGCACGAAACAACATTAGGCGCAGAAGTAATAGTGAGTTCTCTGTTTAAGAACTTCACGGCTGTCGGCACTGACATTGTTACATTTTATCAACAAGACGGAATTCTAAAAGACCCCTCCAGCTATCGAACAGTTACAGGCAACGGAAAAATATTAAGGTTCAATGGGTTGGCACAATTTCAATTAAACAACGCTGCAAATACCAAAGGGGTCTCAATCCTTGAAGTTTCCAACGATCTTCAATTGAACGGTACAGGCCGAGGTGCTACCGATATATTTTGGATGAATTATTTTGCAGCCTATAAATTAGGCAATAACTTTCTTTATACCGATGCGACGGGCGTTCTTAATACGTCTGGCTTTACATCTACTAACTCATTTGGTAGTAGCGTTCATTTTGGAAGTACCACAATAACCGGCCCATCTGCCTTTACCTTGAATTTCGCGGCAGCTGGGTCTAATTCGGGCGGAGCAAAGATTACGGGTAATGGGTCCGGTAAAACGGAGTACTATGACATAGAATTAAATATGGGTAGTAGTTCCAACAATGGCGCAGGCATCTATCTTGACAGCCGCGACGGGGCTGTCGCACCGTTTGAATTTGTTGTAAAGCCGTCCGGCACGACTAGTCCCACTTATGTGGGTAATGTAGGCAAAAACGGGAAATGGCATCTTGGTCCAACACGCACGATAACGCCTGCCGTCGGCTTGGATATTGACTATACCGACGCAGTGCGAATACCACGAGGCACAACCGCCCAGCAGCCTACAGGTGCAGTAGGAATGTTGCGCGCCGATACTGATATTGGGAAACTTAAAGGAGTCCCGATTGGGACAACTTTTGTCGATATCATTACTGCGTTAGATAAGCCTTTTGTTGATGGTGGTAACTCATTTGCTGCCCATGCCACTGCCGGGACAAATGACACTTTCGACCTGCGTTTTAAAACGAACAACATCTTCAGAGCTAAATTCGATAATACTGGAGGCTTAGTCGTTGGCGGCTTAGTTACAGATGAACCTGGCGGGCATAAAATTCGGGCAGTGGGAGGCATGCGTGCGCAATACCTCACTTTAGATGATTTTACCTCGCTCGACCCCAACACCAACGCAGGCGAGTGGGATTACTACCAAGGTACGGCCCCTAATTCTCTAATGACCTTCGGTACCGGCACTGAACGGAAAGTCGTGTTTTCGCACGTCCTGGAAAAGGATTGCATAGACTACAACGTCGCGTGGACCACCGGTCGGACCCGCGCCTTTTTTACGGTTCCTGCAAAGTACGCGGGGCTGAAGATCAGGCGGGTACTAATCACCGTAAGCAGCATAGGCACCGGTACTAATACCGTCGAAATAGAAAAAGCGGGGGTTACCCAGGCAACGCAGTCGATCACGGCGGCCAGCCACGCGCTTACCATAAATCAAGCACTCGTCCAGGACGACGTGTGGACCTTCAATGTTACAGCCATCGGCGGCACGCCTTCCAAGGGCTTGAATATCGAGATTGAATTAACCCAGTGATCCCACTGGACCATCAGAAATATTAAGCGCGGCCCTGGCCGACCAACCTAACAAACTCAAGCAATTATGGCACAGCCACTCATCAACGGAACATCCTACTCCTGGAGCCAGATATCGGTCAACCTGTTCAACACGCCGATCAACGGCATTACGGCCATCTCCTATGAAGACATGCAGGAAATGCAGGACAACTACGGAGCAGGCAATTATCCGGTAAGCCGGGGTTACGGCAAGATCGAAGCCAAGGGCAGCCTTACGCTGGAGATGGCGGAGATCGAGGCGATCAGCGCCGCAGTACCCACCGGGCGCCTACAAGACATCCCGGAGTTCGACGTGGTGGTATCGTTCCTGCCAGTGGGCGGAGTGATCCGCAATCATACGCTCCACAACTGCCGGTTTAAGGGCAATAAACGCGACATGAAATCCGGAGATATGAGCGTCGAAGGTCAACTCGAATTGATCGTTTCGCACATTACCTGGAAGTAATAACCTGCCTTATAGGGCAGCATCAAAGGCCATTTAAATTTAGTTCAAACCCGTTACACTATGCCACTTATTAGCGACAACCAGATTGAACATCTGAAACAACAGTTCAAAGGCGAGGAGTTATTCCTGGTCGAAGTCGAAGCCCAACAGCCCGATGCCGATCCATTGCAATTCATATTCGCCCGGCCCGACCGCAAGACACTGGCGGCCGTAACGAAGGTCAGTAGCACCGATCCATTTGCAGGCGCGGAGGTGATGGTAAAGAACTGTCTGAAGTGGGGTGATGCTTTGCTTTTGGAAGATGGTGCAGTGCTGTCGGCAGTGTTGCCGCACTTCGAGGTCATCAATAAGGCCCGCGCCAGCACCTTAAAAAAATTATAGCCCAGCATGCCATCGGCGACCTGGACGAGATCGAGCGGGGGGACGCACTGATCCGGGTAATGCACAAGGTTGATCCGGATAAACTGAACGACGAGGAGTGGGCGAAACGGTTCAACCAATCGATCTACGTCATAGCGTTTTTCGCTGAGGTACTGCTGGGCAAACCGAAATCCTGATTTTTTCACTTTTACCATACTACCCATCATGTTCAAGAAAATTTTTATCTTTTTCGCGCTTCGCCTGCTGAAGTCGCAACTGCTCGATAAGATCGAGTACGCCCCCGTTAAAGGCTATGTTCAGGCCACTTACGACCGCATGACCAAAGTCGCCGAGGTGGTGACCGACGCGGACCCGCAAGACCAGGAGCAACTCAAAGCCCTGTGGGAACAGGAGAAACACCAGTTCGTGGTGGATACCCTGGACAGCGCCATCGAAATCGTCCAGGCCGAAGTGCATGACGAAACGGCAAGTGCCATCATCATCGACCTGCTGCGCGAAATCCAAGCAACGCAACGAGCGACTCCGGCTTTGGCCGCGTAGTCTTCAGACAAATTTAGTGACGGGCCGCCCGCGTCAGGCTAATTGTCGGGCGCGGGTTTTTTTAGTCTCATCCATCCTTCAGTAATTACTTATGTCCACTTATGGTTTCCGGTTTGAGGTGATCGAGAATATCACCAAAGCGTCCGCTCGAATCGACCGGGCCTTTGGCGGTATGGCGCGGATGGCTCAAGCCTTTACCAACCGGGTGAACGTACTGCCTGCTTCGATCACGCAACTAAATAGCCGGATAGACCAACTGACCCGCGCACAAGCGGAATCGTTCAGCATCCGGGAAATACGCAGGTATGGGCAGGAGATCGATACGGTGAGGCACCAGGTGGCCCGGCTGCGTGGCGATACGGAAAGAGCAACGAAAACGACGGGCGGCATGCCTCCAATGCTGCGACAGATCGGCGCCCTGGCTGCGGGTGCCTTCGCGGTTAGCCAGGTCGTTGACTTTGGCCGGGCCGTGGTGACCACCCTGGCCGACTTCGAGAAATATGAAGCCGTACTGACCAACACCTTTGGTGACAATGCCAAAGCCAAGTCCGTCATGCAGGACATCACCCAATTGGCAGCCACTACCCCTTATAGTGTTTCAGATTTGACTGAGGGCTTCGTGAAGTTACAGAACCGGGGTATGAAACCGACGATGGATATGCTGACCCAAATTGGCGACCTGGCGGCATCTCAAGGAAAAGACTTTATGCAGGTCACGGAAGCGGTAATGGACGCACCAGTGAAGCAATTTATCCGGCTTCAGGAATCATTGGGCATCGATGTACAGACACTCAAAGGCGGACTGCTCCAGTTGAAAGGTTTGGGGATTACTAAGATCATCAAGGACGATCCGGAGACGATTAAAAACACCGTCCTGGAATTGTCGAAGTTACCGCAGGTGGCCGGGGCAATGGCCGCGATCAGCAAGACCACGGGCGGGATGCTTTCCAATATGGAAGATCAGATGCAGTCGGTACGGCTGAGCATCGGTAGGATATTCCAACCATTTTTGGCGGTGGCCATTCCACAACTGACCAATGGCTTGGGTTATATCAGCAACCTGGTCACAGTAAACCAAGCGGCCGTTAGCGCCGGAGTGGACAAGGCGATGGCCACGATTCAGCCGATCTTGAATGTAGTTAAACAATACTTTGTGGAAGTATTCGACTTTTTCAAAGGGTTGCTACCCGTGTTGCAGCCGTTCGCCCAATCGGTTTTTGATGTCTTTAAATCCATTGGCCAGGCGATAGTCACCGTCGCTCCATTTGTACTTAAGGTAATATCTGTGGTACGTGACGTATTGCGTCCAGTGATCGTCTTTGTCGGCCAGCTCCTCACGGTAACCTTTCAAAAGTTGGGCGGCTTCTTCAACGCCATTGCTGATTGGATGAATCGCAACCAGGTAGCCATAAACGCCGTGATCGATGGCGTAGGCCAGGCGATCAAAGTAATCCTCGGCGTGGTGGTGATCGTGGCGCAGGTAGCCTTTGCTGTTGGTAAAGCCATCTATGGCATAGTGGCTTGGGTGGTTCAGTTGGAAATCGGCATTGGCCAGGCCATTTACCGGGTGGTTACCTATATCGGTGAGCTGGCTGCTCGGGCCTGGAAAAATAATCCCTTCACCTGGATGGTGGACCTGATAGACCGGGTTTTCCCCGGCTTCAAATCCGCTTTAAATGGTCTATGGGATTGGGCTAAAAATATGTTTTCCTCCCTGTGGGACTATATCTGGAACTCTTTGATAAAGCCGCTCACCGGTTGGCTCAGCAGCGTTTGGGAAAATCTTGGTCTCGGTACTTTCGGAGTGAGCGTCACCGGTCCGGAAACACAGACGGCAGACGTGAAAGCCGCGAATGCCATAGCCGCACAAACGACGGTCTTTGACCAAGCCACGGGCAATAAGGATAAGACCAAGGCGCCCCCGGATGCGGCGGGTGTCGGTGTAAATGACCGGCTACAAGGCGCGGTAAGTGGTGGCCGCGAGGGCGTTAAAAACATCACTATTCAAATCGGTAAACAGATCGAAAGTCTGGTTTTTCAAACAACAAATCTTTCTGAAAGTAAGGACGTAATCCGGCGCGAACTGGAACGGCTCATGCTGGACGTAGCAAACGATGCAAACTACGCAATCTAAAAAATGAATACGACGACAATTTATATTAAAATGGGGGTGGCTGCCATGTGGGTTTGTTTGTGTGATCTGTTAATCCCAGTCACGCAATTTATAATATTCACGATGGCGCTGGTGCTGGCGGACTTCGTGACCGGGATCAGTGCGGCGCGACGCCGTAACGAGCCGTTGACCTCGCGGGGATTTTCCCGCAGTGTTCTTAAAATCGGAATGTACTGCATGGCCATCCTCCTGTCGCATGGAATGGATCTGGTCTTTTTCGCACCCAAGGGTTTGAACTTCGACCTGGTGTGGATCGTGGCCGGGCTGATCGGGTTATCGGAATTCAAAAGTAACCTGGAGAACATCGCCGTGGTGACCGGGCTGGACTTGTGGGCTGCTATTGCCGACCGCATTCCGGGACTGCCGAAACTACCTAGCCTGGCCAGGAATAAAGCCAAAGAGGCTGACGAAAACGCACCGGACTAATGGCCAGTTTCCAACTCATAATAGGTGCCTTCGGACTGCAAGGCTTGAAGCCGGTAATCTACGGCGCACAGTTGGGGCAACAGCGCCCGGCTGAAGCGGCGAACGATTACCCGGATCAAAGCCCGGTAGATAATGACAACATCACCGGCGAAGGCGCCGACGCTCAACCTACAACCTGGTTGGGTACTCCGGTTTTTGCTGACCTGCGGTTTCCGCGTGACGGCAAATCGGATATTAAGTTGGAGACGGTACTGATCGACGTAAGCCAGCGCAAAAACATCGTGACAACGGCGGTGCAGGGGCGAAACGGGACGGTAAAAGAATACGTGAGCGATGGAGACTTTGAGGTACGCCTCCGGGGCGCCATCGTAAAAGAAGGGCGAAACTCTTACCCGACCGCAGAAGTGCGGGACTTGCAAGAGTTGTTGAGCCGTCCGGAAACCGTGAAGATCGTAGCCGACTATTTGCGGCTGTTCAATATTTATTCGGGTGTGATCACCGGATATAGTTTCCCTCAACAGGAGGGTTTTCAGAACGTCCAGTTATTCGAGATCAACCTGATCAGCGATACACCGGAAGAATTGATAGAAGAAGAAAATGCTACGCCTGACCAGTGAAGTCCAGATCGGCCCGTATAAGTTCGCGGGTGTCCACCAGGTGGAAACAGATTCGTCGTGGGATAACCTGACGGACACCTGTACGATCACTTTCCCGCGACAGGTAGAATGGAAGGGGCGGGCGCTGGCCACCGGCAGCGATCCGCTGCTGAAGCGGAAAATGGCGGTCAGCGTAAAGATCGGCTACGACGATAAAAACACCGAAGTATTTCGGGGATACGTGCGGGACATCACCGGGGAGATACCGGTAAAGGTAATTTGCGAGGATGCCATGTACCTGCTCAAACAAGGTGAAGTAACCAAGTCATACCGGAGTGTAAATCTGGACACGGTTATCCAGGACGTGGTGGGCAGTTTGGTGCCTTTCAAAATCGAGGCTCAGACGCAGTTGGGTCAGTTCCGAATCTCCAAGGCGACTCCGGCAAAAGTACTGGAGTATCTGCGCGAACACTACTTCGTTCGGGCCTGGTTCCGGGAAGGTACGCTCCACGTTGGGTTGCCTTATGTGGCTTCCTTGCAACGCCAGCGCAAGATTCGGTTCGACAGGAATATCATCGGGCACAGTCTGGAATTCCGGGAAAAAGACAGCGTAAGCCTGCTACTGAAGGCGGTCATCATCAAGCCCGACAATAAAAAAGAGGAGGTGGAAATTGGGGACAAAGACGGGGAGAAACGCACTTTCCACTATTACAATGTGACCGCTGCGGATGCTAAAAAGTTGCTCGAGGTGGAAGCGGATCGACTGAAGTACACCGGCTACCGAGGCTCCTTTACTACGTTCGGATCACCGGACATCCGGCACGGCGACGTGGTGGACCTTTCCGATCCGGTCTATCCGGAACGTGCCGGGCGCTACCTGGTCAAGCGGGTGAAAATAACTTTTGGAATGAGCGGCTACCGGCAGGAAGTCGAATTAGAGGCAAAGGCAACATGAGCGATCTTAAAACGGCATTGCGAAAAGTCACTGAATCCGATGACGAAATTTATAGCGTCGTAGGTAAGGTGGTGGAAGTGGACGAGTCCGCCCGTGTCTGCACCGTGGAGCCGCTCAATGGTGACGCAACGCTGTTTGACATTCGACTGCAAGCCGATCAGAAAATGACGGACGGGGTGGTACTGGTCCCGGCAAAAGACAGCTGGGTGATTGTAACGTTCACCGGCCCAGCGGATGGATACGTAGCCGAACGGTCTTTGGTGGATAAGGTGCTTTGGGTGGTAGAAGCGCAAACGCTGGAATTCACAAAGGACGGCTTGAGCCTTAAAAGTGACCAGGCGCAGTTCGCCAAGGAAGTAGAGACCTTGCTCGATACGCTTGATGCGCTGATCCAGACGCTGACCGAGTTTCAACTGGCAACGAATATGGGGCCAACTATTTCCGTAATGCCGCAGATCATCACCAAACTGACGCAGCACAAAACGGACTTTGCCCAGGTAAAAACGAACCTTAAAACGATGCTGTACTGATGTCTTTAATCAAAGCCACCTTAGAAGCCGCCATTAAAGCGGCGTTCGAGAAGCAAGCCGCCAAACAGGCCGAGGGTGATAAGCCCGAAGATTCTGTAAAGGAAATAGCCGCCGACATTGCGACCGCAGTCGATGACTTTGTTAAGTCGGCTCTTGTAAATATCACTTTTTCGGGAACTGCTGTGGCCGGGCCTTATCCGGTAACCGGCACGGCCACGGGAACCTTATCGTAACTGACCATGCGCACCATTGCCCAGATATACAGCGAGATCGTCGCTTACAAAGACAGCCAGTCGGCTATTCAAGCCCTTGCGCCTGCGGCTGACACCGAACAGGATTTGCAGACTGCGCTCAATAGCACCAGTAAGGTCGCTATTTGGCGTCTGTGGGCTTATCTCACCGCTGTGGCCATCTATACGCATGAGACGCTGTGGGAGATATTCAGGGCCGAAGTACAGGCCGTCGCCGACAGTGCAATCGTTGGCACGGTGCCTTGGTACCAAGCACAGGTTCTCATCTACCAGGACGGCGATACCCTTGTCTATAACCCGGTAACAGGTAAGTACGCTTATGCAACCAGTCAGCCGCTGCTTCAGATCGTGAAACGGTGCGCAGTTATCGAACAACAGGACGGCGTGTTGGCCTTCAAAGTGGCTAAGCTGATCTCCGGCGCCCCCGGCGCCCTGGATGGAGCGGAGCAGTCGTCTTTGGCGCTGTACATCAAAAAAATACGCTTTGCCGGTACGCGCTTCACCCTGCTCAGCGGAAATGGCGACATCATCTTGGTACAGGCGGTCATCTACTATGATGGGGTTATACCGCTGGCCACTATTACCGCAGGTGTTGAAGCCGCTATTACCAACTACCTCGGCGCTTTACCCTTTAACGGGGAGCTGTTGCTGTCCAAGTTGAACGACCAGATACAGGAAGTCACTGGCGTACTTGACTCGGTGCTGACCAGCGTTCAAACCAAGTCGGTGCCGGGTAATCCATTTACCGTCATTAACCGCATTCACGTTCCGGTTTATGGCTACTACACGATTGACACTACCACTGGAAATACCCTTGCTGATACCCTGACCTTCATCGCGCAATGATCAATCTGTTCGTCAACTTCAAAGAGGTTTTCAAATACCTCATTCCAACCCCACTACGTGGCAATCGCTTCGTGGCTTGGATTGGTGCGCTACTGGAGCCCCTGCAAACCGTGAACGGCTATTTTTCGACGTGGGGAGCCACGGTGCGCTACTACCTGCGATTTAATGGCCAGGTGATCTACCTGGAGCATTTGCTTAATGATCAGTTTGATGATACCCTGCGCCGGGTGTACATCGATGACCCCTCAGGGCAGCAAATATTTACCCCTTACGTCTTCAACCAGGTAGAGCAACAACCGCCACTCTACCTATACACCGTTGCCGATGCTAAGCCGCTTTTGGAAAACATCGTACTGCGGAACACGATGGAACTCGTGGTGACGGATGACTTCATCGTACACGTACCGGCAGGCATTTTCGACAGCACTATACAAATTCAAATGAGCCGCTTGATTGACAAATACAGGATCGCCTGTAAGCGGTACTCTTTTCAAACTTTTTGACCATGAACAAGCTCTTAGTCCCGAATGGGGGAATGCCGCTTTTTGGCAATGATTTCGCTTTTTTAGATTTAGCGCAACGTGATGCAATCAAGGGGATTCTATACGAAATTGCTAAGCCATACAATGGGGATTTAGTTTTGGGCGGCTGCGATTTCTCCTCTACCTCTACCACAATCACGGTAACTGCTGGCTATGTGCTGATTAACTATGAAGTTCATTATTTCCCCGGTGTGACCGTGGCAGATACGACCGGCAATGGTTTTATGGAGCCTGATATTTTTTTTGATCCTGCGGGCCTCAAAAGCTTTGCTAACGGTTCCAGTCAAAATACATATCAAGTTCGTCGGGCTAAGTTCACTGCGGGTTCCTTGGTAGGTGGCACATTGGATTTTCCTGGAGCAGTTCGATTATCGGCCAGCCTCTACGATCTCATGAAGATGTACGTGACCTCTTCATCGACTATCAGCGTATATAATTCCTGGATTAAGTACACACCTAATTTACCAAAACTCAACAAGCATTTTCGGTATGTCCAATTTACGGGTGGTTTTCAAGTGGGGGACATTAACGGTGCCACTTTTACCAAAATAGCCCTTTTGCCTGTCCTGTTCCGACCGGCTAGTACCATTGAGGTTGTTTGCTCTGCTCAAGGCACCGGCTTCTTTGGAAATATGGTGATCCGGGTAGTTACCAATGGAGAAGTGTACGCCATTTTAACCGATACACAGGACTACACTTTATTAAGTGTGAACATCACTTTTTTAACACCTTGATGTTGATTAAACGAGCAGTTAACGCCCCGCCGACTACTTGTCAGTGGGGCGTTTGTCATTCTATTTTGCGGGCAAACAGACACATCAATGGTGCTTACGAGACTCGGCAACAAACGCCGAATTGCCGCTAAAATCTTACCTTTTTTCCCTGCTCATGATCTGTATATCGAGCCGTTCTTTGGCGCTGGTGGGATGTTTTTTATCAAGCCACGTGCTAAGTATAACATAGTCAACGATTACGACAGTGACGTTTTTAACCTGTTCCGGGTGCTTTCAGATCAACGAGATCAACTAAAAGAAGGCGTTTATGACTTCCCGGTACACGACGACCTTTGGAACTATTGGAAGGCACACCGAGAGACTGAGCCGGTAATGCGAGCCGTTCGGTTCTTGTTCTTGAGTAACTTCGGGTTTATGGGCAAGCCCAATACGCTGCGACTGAATACCAAGAATACGAAGAAATTACTTTACGAGCGCATTGATGAAACCGCGAGAATGCTATTTGGCGTGGACTTCGCCAACCGGGATTTTAGAGACTTTTTGGCCTCGATACCGCTCAGCGACGGAGATCGGAAGAAAACCCTGATCTATGCTGATCCGCCGTATTTGGAAACAGCAAACAACTACGAGAGCGGATTTAAGCCAGACGATTTCAAAGACCTGATCAGCATTCTGATGGAAATGGAAGTGCAGTTCTGCGTCTCCGAATTTGACCATCCAATTGTCCTGGAGACGGCGAAAACGAGCGGCTTGCGCGTAGAACACGTGATCGAAAGAAAGGCGCTGAAAAGTCTGCGGAACGAGATAATATTGCTGAATTATTGAGCCTTTAAACGCCTTTAAAAGGGCGTTTGAAACTTACATTTTTGAACGAAAAATGCGCGGTTTTTTGTCAAAAAAAGGTGCGCATTTGGATTTGCGGATTATACAGGAGTAACCACACAGGGCAGCAGGGGCAGGACCTTGTTTAAGTAGTTGAGCTTATTTAATCGGGGTAGTCGTTTCCGTAAGTTGTTGATTTTCAAAAACAAGTAACACGGGTTATTTATGCCCAACTACTTATCTGTCTGGTAGCCAGTTTTTTAAACCTTAAAATACCTGCTCGCGCGCGGCTATGGCCATAGGTGTCTGGAACCTTAAATTTTTCATTTTTGCGGGATGAAAAGGTCATTAATCAGTGCCATGCATTTGATAGAAATGCTTCCGGAGAGCGAACTGCTGCTTTTGGAAAAGGCAACGAAAGTTGACTTTCAGGTGAA
>JANPIN010000051.1:0-2219 GCA_031425035.1 Saprospirales bacterium
TGCTCGGCATAGGCCAGCATGCTGTCCAGGCTGGCGTGCAGCAATTTTCCGCTCAATACTTCCACGCTGGTCTGGCCCGCCCCGCGGAGTTTTATGCGCTTCACAATCTCGAAATGGGCTTTCAAAAACCGTTGGCCCGCCAGGTGGCTCAACAGATTTTGCTCGGCCCCCGAGTCGAGCGCAAAACGTTTCGTGCCCGGTTTTCCTTCGAATTGCAGTTTCACGATGGCGACATGCCCCCGCACTTCCACGGGAAAACTGTCGATGGCCTGGTATTCCCATCCCGGCAGGGGCGTGAGGGCCTGGCCTTTTTTGTCCGTGCGGATCAGGAGGAGCCGCAAAGCCGCGTAGTCGAACAGGACCTCATACTCCTGAAACACTTCGTAGCCGATAATGCCCACCAGAGCGGTTTTTTTCGCATTTTCCAGGTGAGACAGGTCCAGTACATCGGCTGACACATCGGTAGCCAACAGGTTGTCGAGCGTGAACGTATCCACCCGCATGGTACCCAGCACCTGCACCTGGCCGGTGACGCCGTTCGCGGCAGTGGGCGCGGCCCAGCCCGATCTTCGGAAATGCCGGTGGTGGAGCAGCAGGCCGCTGGCGCCGGTATCGAAAAAAAAATTGCCTTCCACCGTATCGACGCGGGCCTGCACGGTGATCAGCGTGCCGGTGAGGGTGAAGGGGATGCGGATGATGTCGGGGGTCAGCCATTCGGCTTGGGTCAGCACCAGCGACCAGGCTGGCGCCGCGGGCAGCGGCAGCGGCCCGGCGAAAAGGCAGTACAACAGGAAAGCCCCGAGGCGGACGGGAAGGGTTGTTTTCATCGCGGGGCAAATTAACGGCAAAATCGGGCGGAATGGTAAGCCCGAAAGGCCAACCGATACTATACTATTATTGGCCTCTTCTATAGTGGTACTCTGATTTCAAGTGCTGTAGTTAAGGTTCGGTTGTTCTTTATGATATTTTTGTGCTTTGCAGTATGAATAATAAAAATTAACCGTTATTTCGCATATGAACTTAAAAAGTTGACACTTTGGATATTTTTATAAATTTTTGAATATCATGAACTCTGGTCTTGACAATCTAAATGAAATCATTGCTTTATGGAAAGATGTCCATAAAATAAGTATTGCTAAAGCCTTTAGTACAGACTTACATACTAAAGATTTAATTGCCTCTTTTTTTTGCCCAGGAGATTTTTATTATTTTATATTGAATTTTCAAGATGTGTCTTTTGAATATGTCCATCAGGATGTCCAGAAAGTAATAGGCTGCCTTTCTGAAGAGTATCATTTTGGTTTAATCTTTGAAAAGATGCATCCTGAAGATGTCAATACAATCAAATTGAAAGAGCAAGCTGCTTCTGAATTCTTTTACCACCGAATCCCTCTCCATAAGATACCCTTTTATAAATCAACTTACACTTTCAGGATTAGAGATGATCGAGGAGGGTGGAAAAATATTTTACATCAAAGTATTGCACTCCAAGTAAGTGATGCTGGCAGAATACAATATGTTCTATGTGTGCATAGTGATATAACTTTCTTAAATCCAATTGCTGATGATAGAATTTCTTTTATAGGTATTAAAGGTGAGCCTTCTTTTCATGTCCTTAGTACTAATCCTAAACATCTACTGGAACAACCACATACCGAAGTAAAAATTTCATTACGAGAAAGAGAGATTATAGAACTTCTAGCTAAGGGGCTTTCTAGCAAACAAATAGCAGACATACTTTACCTGTCGCAACATACAGTTGATACCCATCGAAGAAATTTGCTAAGGAAAACTGGCACTAAGAATACCTTAGAACTAACCGCTCTTTGCATTAAAAGAGGACTATTGTGATTCTGTCGCTTACAAAATACTCATATTTGAGTATAACGCTGCTCAGTTTCCTTGCCGTAATTTTGACCTCAAATTATTGACAACGGCCAAATAATAGAGATAGCGTTTGTTGCCTTTATTTAGCGTTACAAATATTGTGAAAGCATCTAAAAAATATCCGTTTCAGTAATTTCAAGGGAGAACTCCGAAAAGCCCCCACCAAACGAGTAGGACGCGACGCCGAACGCGATAGTGTAGGCCCCATATCCAAATCTTTCCCTTTCTATGTCCAAAATCCTTGTCCTGTTGCTCCTGGCAACGGGCCTCTCCCGCATGCAGGCGCAACAGGTGCTGAATGCCGCCGGGCGGACGGTTATACTTTCTGACTT
>JANPIN010000052.1:0-68814 GCA_031425035.1 Saprospirales bacterium
TATTTTGAAAAATTTTTAAATCAACAACCGGCCGCTGAACCCACGTTGCAGGAAAAAGCCAGGCAGGAACTCGACGACTGCCGGCAGGCACAGACCATTGTGGTTAGCACACCGCAACTGGAAATCAAACACTTAGGTAAAGAAATCAACAGCCCTTATAGTGATTTTGCGCCCAGCGTAGTCGGTGATACCCTGTTCTTTTCCTCTTATCGGTTTGATCAAAAAGGATCACGCGGCAAGTCGAAAAACAAAATCACGCGGGTGCTGATCTCTTCTAAAGGCGGCCGGGCGCGGGAGCCGGGACATGGTTTTCCGATTGCCGACACGGCCCATATTGCCCATACGGCGTTCTCGCCCGATGGCCACTACGTCTTTTTTACGGTTTGTAAAAATGTGAATGCAAACGACATCCGCTGCGAACTTTGGCTGACTGTGCTGGACAGGCGTAATCGCTGGCTGCCCCCCGTACGCCTGCCGGAAACAGTGAATATGCCCGGTTACACCAGCACCCAACCTTCTATAGGGTATGATGAACATTTTGAAGGCCCGGTGCTGTGGTATGCCAGCGACCGGCCCGGAGGCAAGGGTAAACTCGACCTCTGGTATTTACCCCTGGATACCAATTTTTTCTGTCCCTGTAACCTGCCGCTGCCGGGAAAAAAGGTTATTCACCTGCCGAATTTTAAAGCGCCACAAAATGCCACTGCGCTCAATACCCCGGAAAATGAAGGAACGCCCTTTTTCTTTTCCAAAACCCAGCAGCTGTATTTTAGTTCCGAAGGCTGGCCCGGGCTAGGCGGCTATGACATTTTTAGTACCCAGAAAAAAATCCAGGCCTTCACGGCGCCTAAAAATGCGGGCGCCGGGCTGAACACCAGTTATAACGACCTCTATTTTTACCTGAAAAAAGACGGGCAGAACGGCTACCTGAGCAGTAACCGTCCGGGTTCTTTCTATCTGGACGAAGCTAATAAAGCGTGTTGTAACGACCTTTTTTCCTTCCGCCTGCCGGAGCCGGTGCAACCGGAACAACCGCCGGTGGCACAGCGCCCCACAGCCGACAGCCTTCCCGGCCTGGCCGTCAAAACGCCGCCGACCAATGTGCCGCCTCCTGCCATTCCATTGGTCGCGCCGCCACCTAAACTACAGGATTTCATAGGGCTGCCACTCTTTTTCGATAATGACGAGCCCGATAAGCGAACCCGCCGTACGAGCACACAAAAAACCTATGAAGAGACCGTTAGCGCTTACCTGGAACGCCAGCGGGAGTATGATGAGCGGTTTACGACCGGTTTAAGCGGACCAAAGCAGGATCAGGCCGAAGCGCTCGTGGATGATTTCTTTGAGAATGAAGTCCGCCGCGGCTATGACCAGCTCGACCTGTTATGCGCCGTGCTGCTGAGCCACCTGGAGAGCGGGGAAAGTCTGGAAGTACTGATCAAGGGCTTTACCAGTCCCCGGGCCAAAACGGATTATAACCTGAACCTGGGTAAACGCCGGGTCAGCAGCGTACGCAATCAGTTCGCCGCTTATTCCGACGGTGCGCTGCTGCACTACCTGCAAAAGGGCCAGTTAAAAATTACGGAAACCAGTTTTGGCGAAACAACGGCCCGCAGCGGTATCAGCGATAACCTGAACGACGAACGCAACTCCGTATACCATCCCGAGGCCGCCCGGGAGCGTCGGGTAGAGATCGTAGAGATCCGCAGCAGAAATTGAGTGAAAAAAATTTTGACGTTTCATACCCCATTCTTTTAAATTTGCCGCTATCGAAGCGTAACCCACTGCTGGCAACCTTTTTTTGGCGACAGCGGTGTACTAGATTGATCAACCCAAATTGTGCCCAGCCTTGTCTAAGAAGCGAATTGTCAAAGATTATGATGCCCTTGCGGAGGATATTGTCCGCCTGGTGAAAATGAAATACCCGGGTGGGTATGCTGATCATCTGGTTACGTACTCTGATAAGGAGGGTAAAAAAGTAAGCGCATTACCTTTTGAAGCCGATGATGCCTACTACCTTATTCGCATGACCATACTGGAGGCTAAACGCCTCGTCAAAGAAGACGTGGACTATGACGATGACGGTCAACTCCGCGAAAATTTTTCCGATGTGGAAGTGGATGACGAATTCGACGGGAATGGCGAAGATGATGACGACGAAATGAGCGACGGTGTTTCGGATGAGGATGATCACATCATCGTCACGCGCCGCCGCGATGAAGACGGCGAGGATATTCCCGATGATACGGAATACTAAACCGACTATTGCAGCGCGGAAGTGTTTATTTCATGTTGCTGCTATACTCCCCTGATTAGCAGAAAGAACCCGGTGCTGTTTGCGCCGGGTTCTTTTTTTTCCCGGAATGAACTTGTGTTTCTAATTTTTTTCATCTTTGCTACTGCCAATCAGGAATTAAATTTCCTGTAAAATTTTAATATCAAACTTATCTTCTACACAATTAAACATACACCAAAATGAGTGTGGCTACGACCAATGTAGGCAGTAATTCCAATTTCAAAAAACCGATGCTGAAAACGCGTCAGATCTGGAATATGAGCGTCGGTTTTTTAGGGATCCAGGCAGGGTTTGCTTTACAGAATAGTAATGCCAGCGGCATTTTGCAGCGTTTTGGCGCTGATGTGGATGAGTTGCCCAATTTCTGGCTGGTGGCTCCGGTCATTGGGATGATTGTTCAACCTATTATCGGGTACTATTCCGACCGTACCTGGGGCCGTTTCGGGCGCCGAAAACCCTTTTTCCTGGCCGGCGCACTGGCAGCATGTATAGGTATGATCCTGATGCCCAATGCGGGATTACTGGCCGTAGCCATTCCGGCCGTGCTGATGGGGGCCGGCATGCTCATGATCATGGATGCTTCCTTCAACGTGGCCATGGAGCCTTTTCGGGCCCTGGTGGCTGATAAATTACCCGCCGAGCAACGGACCCAGGGTTTTTCGGTGCAAACTGCCCTGATCGGTATTGGCGCGGTAATCGGTTCCTGGTTACCCTGGTTTTTAGCCAAACAAGTGGGCATATCCGATACGGCTGCCCCGGGCCTGGTACCGGAAAACGTCAAAATCGCTTTCTACGTTGGGGCGGCCCTCTTTTTCGTCGCTATTCTGTGGACCGTTTTAACCACCAAAGAATATCCGCCGGAACACCATTCCCGTTTTATGGGCGAGGCCGTACTGCCGGTTGAAAAAGATGGATTGGGGTTGATTTTCAAAGACTTAGCCAGCATGCCGAAAACCATGCGCCAACTGGGAGCGGTGCAGTTTTTCTCCTGGTTCGGGCTGTTTTCGATGTGGGTATTTACCACCCCGGCCATTGCCAACCATGTGTATGGATGCGCCATCGACGATACGTCTTCGCAGCAATACAGCGATGCCCAGAACTGGACGGGCGTTATTTTCGGGGTATATAATGCCGTATCGATGGTGTTTGCGCTTTTACTGCCCAGTATTGCCAACCGTTTGGGCCGCAAGCGTACCCACGCGATTGCGCTGGTATGCGGCGGACTGGGTTTAATTTCCATTTATTTTGCCACTTCACCCACGTTTCTGATCTTTTCCATGGTGGGGATCGGCATTGCCTGGGCCAGTATTCTGGCCATGCCTTATGCCATGCTGGCCGGCGCCTTACCAGCCAATAAAATGGGGGTTTACATGGGCATATTCAACTTTTTCATTACTATTCCACAGATTGTGAGCGGGGTTGTCAACCGCCCAATCGTGAAATATTTATTTGGTAATCATGCAATTTACGCAATCGTGATGGCGGGAGTGTTTTTCTTACTAGCTGCGGCATCCGTACGTTTTGTGGAGGATAAGGACGATGTGGCCCTGGAAAATGTAGCTAACCTGAACGCGCCTTTGTAGGGTGGGCTGGCATACTTTTTTGGTGCAATGGCAGCAGGGTTTGTCACCTGGCGACAAAATCGTTACCGGAACAAATTCCACAACTCTGGGAATTCACCTAATTTCTTCATCTTAACTTTATTAAAATGGATACCAACTCCCTCATTTTCACACTCATCATTGGAGCCGTTTGCGGCTGGCTGGCTGGTGTTATTCGTCAAGGCTATGGTTTTGGCCTAGCTGGTAACATCGTCATCGGTATTCTTGGCGCTTTCGTCGGCGGCTGGTTGTTCCGGGTTCTGGGCGTCGGCATCGGCGGCGGTCTAGGTGGTACAATCATCACGGCAGTTATCGGAGCCCTTTTACTCCTTTTCCTGATCGGATTAATCCGCAGAGCCTAGGATCATCGACTGAAATAAATTATTTGAAACTTTCCGCGGGCTTTTGCCTTCGGAAAGTTTTTTTTTGCCGCAATTTGATGCAGGATTTATACCTTTCTCCAGCACCATTATGAAACAGTTATTGTATATTTTATGCTTTTTCAGCACCCTGTTGGCCTGCCAGAATTATATTGGCAATCCCCATAAAACAGTTCTGACTGCCCGTAAGGTACCGGCCTTGCCAATCAACGACCTGCGCGTAGAACCGGCGAACTGGTGGGTTGGTATGCAGCATAAAGAAGTCGAAATACTCCTGCAACGCCCCGACCTGGCCGCTTATACCGTGAAATTGGGCCAAACCGACGGCGTTAAACTGTCCAAAGTCGAGAAAGGCTCCAGCCCTAACTATCTCTTCGTTACCCTCAGCTGGACGGCCAAAACGCCACCGCAACGCGTACCGCTGATTTTTACCAAAGGCAGCAGCACTTTTACCTATGAATATGCACTGCGTCCGCGTACCACGGAGGTGAAAGCACAGGGCGTAAATACCCAGGACGTGCTGTACCTCATTTTTCCCGATCGTTTTGCGAACGGCGATCCTTCCAACGATAATGTGCCGGGCATGCTGCAGGGACTGCAGCGCGACTCCCTGGTAGGGCGACATGGCGGCGATTTGCGCGGCATAACCAACCACCTCGATTATATTCAGGATCTGGGCGTTTCAGCCATCTGGCTGAATCCGGAACTGGAAAACGACCAGGCCGATGCCTCCTATCATGGCTATGCGGTGACTGATCACTACCGCGTCGATCGGCGTTTCGGTACGAACGAGCAGTTACGCACCCTGATCGGGGATTGCCATAAGCGCGGCCTTAAAGTCATCCGCGACGTGGTTTTGAACCATATAGGCGATAATCACTACTGGATGCGTGATTTGCCCACCCAGGACTGGGTAAATCAATGGCCCGTCTTTACCCGCACGACCTACCGGGCCCCCACGCTGATGGACCCTTATGCTTCCGAAGCGGACCGGCGCCTGTTTACCGATGGCTGGTTCGATAAACGGATGCCCGACCTCAATCAGCGGAATCCGCATGTGGCCAACTATCTGATCCAGCAGGCCATCTGGTGGATTGAATATGCCGGCTTCGATGATCTGCGCATAGATACCTACACGTATTCCGATCAGGCGTTTTGTAGCCGCTGGTGCCGGGAGTTGCGGACAGAATACCCCAAATTGGGTATGTTCGGCGAAATTTGGGAGCAGACAGTCCCCATTCAGGGGTATTTTGCGGACGATCAGCCAATGATTCGGGGAAATTTTGACTCAGATTTACCCGGGGTCATTGATTTTCAACTTTGTTTTGCCATGCAGGAAGCGCTCAGCCGAGAGCAGGGCTGGACGGAAGGCGTGGCTAAAATCTACTATACGCTGGCGCAGGATTATTTTTACAAAGATCCCTATAAGAATGTGATCATGCTTGATAATCATGATTTCACCCGTTTTTACACCACGGTGGGTGAAAATTTTGACAAATACAAAAGCGGCATGGCCATGCTCCTGACTATGCGGGGGATTCCACAGATCTACTACGCCACGGAAATACTGGGGACGGGGAATGCGAATCCATCCCACGGCAATATTCGCAATGATTTCCCCGGCGGCTGGGCGGGCGATCCGGTCAATAAATTCACTGAGCAAGGCCGGACGGCGCAGGAAAATGAGGCGTATAATTATGCCCGCGCCCTCATTCGTTACCACAGGGCCACGCCTGCGCTGCAAAACGGCCGTTTAATGCAGTTTGTACCGGAGGACGGCGTGTACACTTACTTTCGGTATGATGAAGCAAAAACCGTCATGGTGGTCATCAATACCGCTAATGAAGCCCGAAAGGTGGATACCGCGCGTTTTGCCGAACGCATGCAGGGATTCACCGCTGCACGGGAGGTGGTGACGGGCACAAAAATTGACGATCTGCAAACGTTGAATGTGGGCAAAAACGCAGCAGTGGTCTTAGAACTGGAAAAATAAGGACTGCGTGACATGCTCTATCTTTGGCGCCGTTTAAATAAAAAAGATCCATGGTCTCACCTTTTTCCTTTCCCCCGCACCGGCTCGCATCGTCCCTCCGTTTATTTTCTTTGATCGTACTGACGGCGTTGGCTGTCAGCAGCCAGGCCCAGAAAATAGTTCCTTTTCCCTACGAAATTAAAAAGGAGGTCACCGGCGATAGCGGTATGGTGGTCACGGCGCATCCTTTGGCGACCCGGGTGGGTGTAGAAATTTTGCTTAAAGGCGGTAATGCCATCGATGCCGCCGTAGCCGTGCAATTTGCCCTGGCCGTGGTGTATCCGCAGGCGGGCAATATCGGCGGAGGCGGCTTTTTGCTGTATCGGAATGAAAATAACCGGGTACTGGCCCTCGATTTCCGGGAAAAAGCGCCAGCAGCGGCTACGGAAACAATGTTCCTCGATTCTACCGGGCGGGTTATTCCCAACAAAAGCCGGCTGGGCGTATTCGCCTGCGGTGTTCCGGGCAGCGTGGACGGCATGTGGGAAGCCCACCATAAGTACGGTCGTTTACCCTGGGATGTACTGCTTGCACCGGCGGTCGAACTGGCGGAACATGGCTTTCAGATTACCGAGCAGGAGGCGCAAAACCTGAACCGGGAGCGCCTGACTTTCGTGCGTCAAAGTTCCCTGACGCCGGTTTTTGTAAAAATGCAAAATTGGGTGGCCGGCGACTGGCTGATCCAGAAAGACCTTGGACTGACCCTGCGTCGCATTGCCGGCGATGGCCGCGATGGTTTTTATACCGGCCCGACTGCCCATCTCCTAGTGAAGGAAGTGCAGCAAATGAACGGCCTGATTACGGAGAAAGACCTGGCTGATTATCACAGCGTTTGGCGTACGCCGCTGGAATTTGATTACCACGATCTGCACGTTATTACGATGCCGCCGCCGAGTAGCGGGGGTATTATTTTGCGGCAGTTGCTGTCGATGGTGGCGGCTCATCCCTTGCCGGCCGATGGTTTTCATACGGCCAAGTCGGTGCATCTGATGGTTGAAGCCGAGCGCCGCGCTTTTGCCGATCGCGCCGAGTACATGGGCGACCCCGACTTCTGGAAAGTCCCGCTCAAAACCCTGATCGACACGGCCTATATCCGCAGCCGCATGGCCGATTTCAACCCCGATGTGGCCGGCGTCAGTAAGAAAGTCAAGGCCGGGGTCATCAAGGAAAGTACGGAAACCACCCATTTTTCCATCGTGGATGCCGAAGGAGCGGCTGTTTCGGTGACGACGACCTTGAACGATAGTTATGGCAGCCGCACGGTGGTGGCCGGCGCCGGTTTCATTTTGAACAATGAAATGGACGATTTCAGCGCGAAACCCGGCTCGCCGAACCTGTACGGCGCCATCGGCGGAAAGGCCAACGCCATCGTAGGGAATAAGCGCCCGCTCAGCAGCATGACGCCCACCATTGTGACGCGAAAAGGCAAGAACTGGCTGGTCGTCGGTACACCCGGCGGTACGACCATTCCCACCACTGTTTTTCAAATTCTGGTCAACGTGGCCGATTTCAATATGAGCCTGACCGATGCCGTGCGCGCCCCGCGCTTCCACCACCAATGGCTGCCGGATAAAATTGATTTCGAAGAAAACGGACTGCCTGAAACGGTGATCTCCGAACTCGAAACCATGCACCATACCCTGGAAGCACGCGGCCCGATCGGCCGGGTAGAAGCGATCATGCGCCTGCCAGATGGACGCTGGCAAGGCGTCGCCGACGAACGCGGCGACGATGCCGCCGGCGGGTTTTGAGTGCGGAATAGGGAATGCCGAATGCGGAATCTTTTGAATGCGGAATAGGGATTACGGAGTGCGGAATTTGGGCTGCGAGCTGCGGAATGCGGAATAGGGAATGTGGAGTGCGGAATTTGGGCTGCGGGCTTGGCTTGGCGATTGGTATTAATGCTTTATAATTCCAGCTTATTTACTTGGCACAAAGTGGTTGAACAAACCCTTTTCCAACAAACTATCCAAATCAACAAAACCTTACTTTGCAAAAAATCGTCCTTATTGGTGCTGGTCGGGTAGGGGGGCATTTGGGTAAACGCCTGAAGGCCAGGGGCTTTGATGTGGTGCAGGTGTTGAACCGGCATGCGGCTGCGGCGCAGGCGCTGGGGGAGGAACTACAGGTCGCCTGGTCGGATCACTGGTCGGATATATATCCAGATGCTGATTGGGTCGTGCTGGCCGTCCGCGATGATGCCATTAGCGAAGTAGCTGCGGCCATTGCGCCTTTTGTGCCGCAGGCCCTGGTGACCCATACTTCCGGCGCTACTTCCGGCACCGTGCTGGCGCCTTTTTTCCAGCGGTACGGCGTTTTTTACCCCTTGCAGTCTTTTTCAGCAGAACGGGTACCTGCCTGGTCAAGCCTGCCATTTTGCGTGGATGCGGCTCAGCCGGCGGACCTTGTTTTTCTTAAAAAAACGGCTCGTGAAATTGGCGGACCGGTCTGGGAGGTGAATGATGAACAGCGGGCGGCGCTGCACGTAGCGGCCGTTTTTGCCAATAATTTTGCCAACCACTGCTTTGCCGTCGCTGAAGCTTTACTGGCTGAAAAGGGGCTGCCTTTTGCCTTATTGCAGCCATTACTGACCGAAACCATGAACAAAGCCCTGAGCGCTTCGCCGGCTACGGTGCAGACCGGTCCGGCCCAGCGTGGCGATGAGGCCACCATGCAGCGGCAACTGGATGCACTGACCGAACATCCCGCTTGGCATACTATTTATGAGGCTATGTCAGAAAGTATCCGGCTGGGTCTACCGTAATAATGTCTGTTGGTATTAACAATATGTCCACCCGGGTTCATAATTTTGGCGCACAGGTCCCAGTTTCGGTATTTCCCGGTCCGGTGCATTTGCAGAAAGCAATTTCAAGCGTTCTAATACAGTATTTGTTGGAGCGCTACCTTTTTCATCCTTGTTGCCGGCTTCACTGCAACCATAACTGTTTGATGTATGACAAATGCCTATTTATCCGCCATTGGCATGGCCGTTCCTGCAAAGAAAATTGACAATCATTTTTTTGAGTCGCTCATTGAAACCACCGATGAATGGATCGTAACACGCACCGGTATTCAAACGCGTTACCATACGGAAGTGGATGAATTTACCAGCAGCCTCTGCATCCGTGCCGTAGAAGACCTGGCCGCTCACTACGACGGTACGCTGTCCGACGTGGATATGATCATTGTTTCCACCGTCTCCCCGGATCAGCCGATGCCGAGTATGGCCTGCCGGGTACAGTTCCTGCTGAACATGCCGCTGGCCGGGGCCTTCGATCTTTCGGCAGCCTGCGCGGGGTTTTCCTACGGCGTGGTGCTGGCGAAAGGGCTCATTGCCGCCGGTACCCACCGGAAAGTGCTGGTTATAGGCGCGGAAACCCTGTCGAAAGTGACGGATTTCGAAGACCGCAGTTCCTGCTTTTTATTCGGTGACGGCGCGGGTGCGGTGCTCATTGAAGCTGCTGCAACCGGCAATATCGGCGCCTGCGTGACGGGCGCTAACGGCGAAGGCGGCAGCGATTTGTACATGTCCGGACTCGCCGAAACGCTGGACGGACTGCCGATCAAACGCAACCGCACGATTGTGCAGAATGGTCGCAAAGTGTTCAAGTGGGCCGTGAATACGGTGAGCGCACAGGTCAGGATATTGGCCGAAAAGAACAACCTCACGCTGGATCAGATCGACTGGCTGGTGCCGCATAGCGCCAACCTGCGTATTCTGGAAGCCATAAGCAAGGAGCTGAATTTTCCGATGGAAAAAGTGCTGGAAAGCATTGTCGAATTCGGCAATACGTCTTCCGCCACCATTCCGATTGCGTTGTGTAATGCCGTACGTTCGGGGAAGGTCAAAAAAGGGGATAAAATCCTGTTCATCGGGTTTGGCGGCGGCCTGGTGTACGCGGGAGCGATGATCGAGTGGTAGGGTTGGTTATTGGGAATTGGTTACTGGGTTCGAGTTGGGTTATTATACTCTTTCCCACACCTCCAGAAGCACCTTTTCATCCGCCTCCCAGTTCCATACCAGACGGGCCTGCGCGCAACCGGATTGCAAACGGGTAAATAGATCTGCGTCATTTTGTAACTGCCCGATAGCCGTGGCCACCGTCTGTGGTGTCAGGTCGTTCAGCAATAAAGCTACTTCAAGCTGTGCGTTCAGAGCGCTGTACTCCGGGAAATTCATGGTGATGAGCGGTACCTGCGCCTGCACGTAATCGAAGAACTTGTTGGCCAGGGAGTAATAATACGACTGACCTCGGTTCTCCAGCAAATTCAAACCTGCCCAGGCCTGTTCCGTCAGTATTTTCAATTCTTCCGGCTGCACAAAACCCAGGAAACGCACTTTCGTTTGTAGATGCTGTTCCACTACCATCTGGCGCAGGGCAGCCGACAAATCGCCTTCTCCCGCCAGCCAGAGTTGCACGTGCTCGATCTGCTGCATGGCAGTTATGGCGGCTTCGAGTCCACGTCCGGCATTGAGGGCACCCTGGTAGAGGAGGATGGGTTTGGCTTCCCTGCTCCTCTTTACGGAAGAATTGGAAATAACTACCGGCGTATTCCGCACCACCGCAAATTCCAGCCCGTATTTATCCGTGAAAATGCCCGCCAACGCCGGCCCCACCGTATAAGCGTGTTTATAAAACGGCAGGCAGCAGCGGGCCATACCAGCCCAAAAAGCTTTCACCAGCGGACGGTGGACCACCTCCGGAACTTCCGTAAAATACTCATGGGCATCGAAGACCCGCTTTTTACGCCGGATCAGCGTAGCCACACAACCGGCAGCCAGCGTATCCAGATCGATGGAGCACACCGCATCGTAGCGGGCCGTCAGCAGGTAAAAAAAGAGGCGCAGGTTGTATTCGGCATAAAAAGCAAATCCCCGGTGAAAGCGGCAGCGCAGGCGTTTTTGACTAAATGGCCGCAGCGCCAGCGGCAGGGATTGCGGCAGTTCCCGGCCCACCAATTGCACCTTATAGCCATGCGCCGCCAGGGAACTGCAAATGCGCTGCATCCGCTGGTCGTAGGTCAGGTCGTTGGTAATGGTACAGATGATGTTCATCGCGCTCATTCTCCGAATTTCGCCAGTTCCTGGTACACCAGGTCGACCGGCAGCCCCATCACGTTCTGGAAAGTACCTTCGATGCGCGTGATCTTGCAGTGGCCGATCCAGTCCTGCGCGCCGTACGAACCGGCTTTGTCGAAGGGCTGGCAGGTGCGGATGTAATAGTCTATTTCGGCGTCGCTCAGTTCGGCAAACCATACCTTGGTCACGCCGGCAAAGGTGGAAACGCGTTTCTTCGCCAGCAGACTCACCCCGGTGATGACGGTATGCTGCCGTCCGGAGAGCAGCCGGATCATGCGAAAAGCATCGGCGTAGTCGTCGGGTTTGTTGTAAATTTGGTTGTCGAGAATGACCACCGAATCGGCGCCCAGCACGATCTCTCGATCCTGAATGAGATGCGCTGCGGCCCGGGCTTTACGTTCGGCCAGCCAGGGCGCTACCTCTTCCACGGGCATGGCGGCCGGAAAACTTTCGTCCATATCGAAGGCCTGGACGGTAAATTCAAAACCGGCTTCGCGCAGGAGTTGGCTGCGGCGCGGACTTTTGGAAGCAAGGATAAGGGGGCGCATGGAGAATAAGTAGGGTGATAATGTGAAGAGGGGACGTTTAATTACCAACCATTTTCAGAATAGGCATCGCTTCCAGTGCCTCGATCGGATTGTCCGGCCAGGACTGCAGCAATAACAGCAGACCCGTCAACATGATCAGTTTGATCCAGCCGCTGGCACGGCTAAAATCGCGTTTGGTTTCCGCCCGGTAAATGTGGTAGGTCGTAAATAGCGCCGGTAGCAACAGCAACAAACCGCCAGCTACAATTTGCCAATGAGGAGTGCCCGTTTGGCTCCAGAAATAGAGTAGAATGCCGGTCAGGATGCTGAGCGTAAGCCCCGTAAATCCGGCGGGTTTTTTCGCGAAGCGCGGCCCTTTGACCACCGCCAGGGTAGCGCAACCACACGCGGCATCGCCCTGAAAATCTTCCAGGTCTTTGACCTGCTCGCGCAGCAAATTCGTTAAAAAGGCAAATAGGCCGTACATCCACACCAGCCCCACGGCTTGCTGTATGGCTTCGGGCTGCTGAAAGGAAGACAGCCAGATGGGCCGCTCTTCCGGAAACAACAGCATAATGGGCACTACCCCACAGAGGAAGGACACCAGTAAATTACCCAGTATAGCGGTGCATTTTAACTGCCAGGCGTACAAAAACAACAGGAAGGATACGCCCGGATAGACCCACAGGGGCCAGCGCGTGGCCGGTTTCAACTCCGCATCGATGGTGAAAGCAAGGTAGTGGATCGCGGCCACCAGACCGCCATACAGCACCAGCGCGATCCAGGCGGGTAAATAACGGCCCCAGATCACCCGATTGGGCTTGTTCACCAGGTCCATGTCGCGGTCGTAATAGTCGTTGAGCACGTAGCCGGCCAGCGTCGTGAGCACCGTGGCAAGCGCAATGTAACCGAAGGTCCGCTCCGTCAGCACCGGCATGCCGCCCGCCCGCAGGATCGCCGGCCGCAGTGCGAACCAGTACGGCACGAACTGGGTCAGAAAAACGATGGCCAGATTGGGCAATCGCAGGAGCCGGATGAAAGCCAGGAACAGATGCACGCGTGGGGGATTGGAATGAAAACCGGCTTGAATGTAGGCAGGAATTTTGAACTGGCAAACACTGCTTCCCGTATTCCGGATCAGGCGGCGGCTTCGGGCCGGATTTTTATAATTTGATTACCATCCCAACCGTCGCCCGGAACAACAAACTGGTATTGCGCCCGCCCAAAATATAGCCGGTACTTACATAAAAACCCGTGCGCTCGTTTTCCGAGTAATACGCGGTGCCGCCTATCTGGCGAATGGATACGCCATAGCTTTGCGGTAAATCCAATACTTCCGGTTGGTAGTCGGCGCCACCGGCGGTATGCTGGTATTCCAGCCAGGCATCCAGGTAGTAGTGCCGGGCAGGCAAACCAATTTTGAACAAAAAAGTCGAGAAATCGGGCGGCTGTACCGGTTGGTAATCCGGACGGACCCGGCGGACCGCCGAAATATCGTCCGCCGCGAGTTGGTCCAACCGCCAGTTATAACCACCGGTCAGGTTGAAGAATAAACCCAATGGCGTTGTCCATTGTACGATCAGGCGGCCGGGAACAACCACCGCTTTTTGCCCCAGGGCGCCGGTTGCGGTGGGTTGGTAATTCGCGATCGGGAACGTAGCTCCGGAAGCAAGTATAAAACTCACGGAGCCCGCCGTTCCCGTTTCCAGTACAAAAGGGCGGTATTTTACAAACAAACCGCCATCCTGCAAGCCGCTGCGTTGATCCGTAAACACGTAGGCCGCGGTACCGACCAGGTCCAGTTGGTCGGTGAGCCCATAGGTGCCAAAAAGTCCCAGCAGGCTCCCGCTGTATCCCACCGGATAAACCTGTCCGTTGGCGCCGGCAATCGAATTCGCGGAATTAAAGGAAAAGGAAGGCGCCAGATCGAGATGACCGCTGCCTTTCATAAAACCGTCCAATGGTCCCTGGGCGGAGGCACCGATGGGTATGAGGAGCAGGAAGAAAAGTAGATAGGGCATGATAAGCAGTCTAACTACCTACAAATCCAGCAACAGCGTCATCGGATCTTCCAGCAGGTTTTTTACTTTTACCAGGAAGGTCACCGACGTGGAACCGTCGATCACGCGGTGGTCGTAGCTCAGGGCCAGGTACATCATCGGACGGATCTTGATCTCGCCATTCACCACCATCGGGCGGTCTTTAATGGCGTGCATGCCCAGGATCGCGCTTTGCGGCTCATTAATGATGGGCGTACTCATCAAACTGCCGAACACGCCGCCATTGGTGATGGTAAACGTACCGCCGGACATTTCCTCCATAGACAGTTTGCCGTCGCGGGCTTTTACCGCCAGTTCTTTGAGTTTGAACTCGATGTCGCTGAATTTCAGGCTCTCCACGTTGCGGATCGGCGGCACCACCAGGCCGTTCGGCGTACTGATGGCGAAACTAATGTCCGCAAAGTCGTGGAAAATGATGTCGTCGCCGTCGAGCCGCGCATTCACGTCGGGCATTTCCAGCAGCGTTTTGGCGCAGGCCTTGGCGAAAATGGACATAAAGCCCAGTTTAATGCCGTATTTCTTGACAAAAATTTCCTGGTACTTTTCGCGCAGTTCCATCACCGCAGTCATATCCACCTCGTTGAAAGTAGTCAGCATGGCGGTATTATTCTTCGCGCTCACCAGTCGTTTAGCGATGGTCCGGCGCATCCGGCTGAGGCGTTCGCGGCGTTCGTTGCGGCTGAATGCCTGGCTCGGTTCGGCGGCTTTCGGCGCGGCCGGGGCACTCACCGCAGGAGCAGCCGGCGTTGGTGGGGGAGGGGGCGTTTGTGCCTTATTCTCGACTGCCTTCTGGGCATCGTCTTTGGTAATGCGGCCATCGCGGCCGGTGCCGGCGACATCGGTGGCCGGCAAATTGCCTTCGTCCAGAATTTTGGAAGCGGCCGGCGAGGGCGAACCCTTGGCATAACTATCGCTGCCGCCTTCCTCGGGAACAGCCGGGCGCGTGGTGGCTTCTATTTTCACTTCACTGCCGGGTGTAGCGGGTGGTACCGGCGGCGGGGGCGGCACTACTGCTTTTCCACCTTCGCCGGGATCGGAAAGGGTGGTGGCCGGAGCCGCTACATTGGCCGTGGCGGCCGGTGCAGCACCCTTATTATCCGTATCAATTTTAGCGTAAATGGCGCCCACTTCGAGGTCTTCCCCTTCTTTGGCCACCCAGGTCAGTGTACCGGCCGAATCAGCGGAAAGTTCCTGATTGGCTTTTTCCGTTTCTATTTCACAGAGCGGAGCATCCATGGGTACTGCGGAGCCGTTGGGTTGTAACCACTTGGAAAAGGTGACACTGGAAATAGATTCACCCAGATTGGGGATTTTGAGTTCGATGACCGGCATTTTGATGAATTAAGGCGTAAAAAATGGACAAAACAACTTGGCGGCGCGCAGACCAGCTTTGGAAAAGTCCGGCAAAAGTAGATTTTTCTTTAGAAAAACATGGGTGCACCGACCCGGGAAAATGAACAGTATTCCCCTGGAAAAGTTGGGTGGGTCAGCGGCCGGGTTACTTTAAACCGCGATAAGCGTACCGCAGTACGACGGCGTCACTGCCCTTGCCTTCGCTGCTGATATAGAGGTTGCCGGCAGCATCAAAACAAATTCCTTCCGGCTGCGGCAGGGAACTTTTTTCCAGTCGCATGGCGTAGCGGATCTTTCCCGATGCGTGGTCCAGGATCACCAGCCGTTTCAAGGCCGTAGAAACTACATAAATATCATGCGAAAAGGGATGAACGGCCACCGCGGAGGAGCTGAAAAAATGCTCGGCTTTATCCTCGTCATTATAAGGAATCAGCGCGTTCACCTCCTGTGGATTGATGGTGTACACCGGTTCGGTGTTCAGCTGGTTGGTGCGCAGATCGAAGGCAAAAATCCGGCGGGGGGCGTCCTTTTCGGGATCTTCCTTACAGGCAATAAGCAGCGCCTGCCGGCCCGCATCGTAGCCCAGGCCTTCGAGGTCATTATCCTTGGACAGGCTACCCAGCTGGAATTCCTGCACCTGTGGCGGGTCCTTTTGCCAGTTGCTTATTTTAAAAAGTACGCCGTCGCTTTTCAGGCAGAAAATGTCTTTGCCAACCATTTCAGCGCCTTCGAAATCGCCTTTTTCCCGGAATAGCACCCGTTTGGTGATGGCGCCTTCCTGCTGAAAATCCAGGAACAGCGCCTCGCCGCGCTCATCGGAGACGGCCAGGAAAATGTTGGGGTCATCGGTCGGGCTGAGGGCGGAAATTTCTTTCAGGTCGTCACTCGCCAGGCGCAGGCTGCGGGTAGGCGCCAGCAGATCGTAGGGTAACGAATCGGACGCAGTGGTACTAGCCGGCTGCCGGACATTCGTTGGAATGTTTGGCTGGCATTGGGCACTGAGCAGAAGCATAGCGCCGATGCCGCTTAAGGCGATCGAGTAAAAATGGGATAAAAACATGCCCGCAAAGAACGTAGCTTTTAGCGGCTGTCGTGCAATTTATTCCGAAAAAACCTCGATTTCGTGTGTTTTTACCACTAAGTCGGTAAATTTTCCCTTGAAACGGGTCGCCCGTACAATGTGATTATCAATCCAGTGGTAGTTGCCGCCACGGGGTTTGCCGAACAAAATGCCGTGGTATTTAAAACCATGTAAATGCAGCCATTTCTCGGTCACCTCCCGGTGCGCCTCCGTACGACTGGTGAAAAAATAGACCACATGGCCTTCTTCATACCATTTATTCAGCATTTCCAGGGCATCCGGGTAGGGTAGAACGGTCAACATACGCTCCGGCTCTTCATTCGGAACATCGTCGCAGACTGTACCGTCGATGTCGATCAGGAAGTTACGAATATGCTTCGGTAACACCGGGCTGATACGTTCTCCCTTCTCGTTGAAAATCTCCTGCAGCCCTGCTTCTGTTTGCTCTTGATGGATCATAGTTGGTGTATATTTTACGCGAAGGTAAGGTAAAGCAACCTTCCATGCCGCGTTACAGGACAATTTTGGTTAAAACTTTTGGCGCAACGCCCGCTTTTTGTTGGTCATTAAGTGACCAATCAGGTCATAAATGGTGCCAACTGCCGTAAACAATCCAACGATGGCCGCACATTCCTTATTTTCGGCGCTTCATTTCTCCCATCCTTACCACTCATTAATAAAATGTTATTTACATGAAAAACTTCCCTCGCCTGCTGATTTCCGGTCTGTTGGGCTTGATTTTTTGCCAGGTTTCTACGGCCCAAACGGCCTTGCGCCTGTCGCCCGGTGTGGAACGCATTACTTCCGCCGAAGGCATCACCGAGTACAGCCTGGCCAACGGTCTGCACGTGCTGCTTTTCCCCGATCCTTCCAAGCCGATCATGACCGTCAACATCACCTATAAAGTCGGCTCGCGCCACGAGGACTACGGGGAAACGGGTATGGCCCACCTGCTGGAACACCTGGTGTTCAAAGGCACGCCCAAACACCCGAACATCCCGCAGGAACTCACCGAACACGGCGCCCGCCCCAACGGTACGACCTCTTTCGACCGCACCAATTATTTTGAAACTTTCGACGCCACCGAAGAGAACCTGCGCTGGGCGCTCGATCTGGAAAGCGACCGGATGATCAATTCCTACATTGCCCGCAAAGACCTGGAAAGCGAATTCAGCGTGGTGCGGAATGAATATGAGCGCGGCGAAAACAGTCCCGGTTCGGTGCTCTTCAAACGGGTGCTGGCGGCGGCATTCAACTTCCATAACTATGGCCACACGACCATCGGCGAAAAATCCGACATCGAAAAAGCGCCCATCGAACGTTTGCAGGCCTATTACCATAAATACTACCAGCCGGATAATGCCGTGCTGCTGGTATCGGGTAAAATTGACGAGCAAAAAACCCTGGACCTGGTGCACGAGTATTTTTCCAAAATACCCCGCCCGGACCGCAAGATCGTGCCCACTTATACCGAGGAGCCCATTCAGGATGGGGAACACCAGGTCGTGCTCCGCCGCTCCGGCGACGTGCAGGTTTTCACCGTACTCTACCATGCCGCACCGGGCGCGCATGCCGATTACGCGCCGCTGACCGTGCTGGCCAACCTGCTGACCGACGAGCCCACGGGACGTTTGTACAAAGCGCTGGTCGAAACGAAAAAAGCCGTCAATGTAGGCGGTTACGCTTCCGGTTCTGCCGAGGCCGGCTGGATCAGTTTCAGCGCCGAAGTGAGTCCGGGTGGCTCGCTGGACACGGCCAAAATGATCATGCTCCAGGTGCTGGAGGGCTTGAAAACCAATCCGCCTACGGCTGATGAAGTAGAAAAAGCCAAAGCGCGTATTTTGAAAAATCAGGAAATGTTCCTGCGTCAGACGGAGCAGCTGGGTCTGGCGCTGAGCACTTATATTGGTACCGGCGACTGGCGACTGGCCTTCTTATACCGCGATCGGGTGGAAAAAACGACCCCGGATGAAGTGGGTGTCGCTGCCGTTCGTTACCTGAAATCGGCCAACAGCACGCTGGGCTATTTCATTCCCGACAAGAGCGCCGACCGCGCCGATATTCCACAGGCGCCGGATGTGGCGGCTCTGCTGAAAGACTTTAAAGGCCGGCCACCGGTTGCGCAGGGCGAAGATTTCGACACGTCGCCGGAGAACATTGAAAAACGGACGATGAAAGGCAAACTGCCCAATGGCATGCAGTATGCCCTGTTGCCGAAAGAAAACAAGGGCGACGCGGTAAGTGCGTCGATTGTTTTCCGTTACGGCAACCTCACGGCCCTGAAAGGCGCGGGTCTGGCCCCTTTTTACACCAGCCAGATGCTGAACAAGGGCAGCCTGTCTAAAAACCAGCAGCAGATTAAGGAAGAACTGACCCGGCTCAAAGCCAGCGTTAATTTTTCAGCCAACTATGATAATATCGGTGTCGACATTCAAACCGACCGCGAGCATTTGCCGGCCGTAATTGCCCTGGTGGGCGAATTGCTGCGTAAACCAGCCTTCCCGGCCGCAGAATTCGAGAAGTTGAAAGCCGAAGATCTGGCCGCATTAGAGGAACAGAAATCCGATCCGAATGCCCTGGCCGATAACCTGTACGCCCGGGTCAGCCAGCCCGACTACGCCAAGGATGATCCACGGTACACCATGACTTTTGAAGAAGAATCCGCCGCACTGAAGCAATTGACGGTGGCCGATCTGCAGCGTTTTTACAAACAGATGTATGGCGGCACGAGTGGTGGCACAGCGGTCGTAGTGGGCGATTTTGATGCTAAAACCATTGAAAAAGTCATGACCACCGCTTTTGGCGACTGGAAAAGTGCTACCAAATACGAGCGCATTACCAAAGACTACGTGCCGGTAGCCGGTCGTACCGAAGCCTTGAATACGCCCGACAAATCCAATGCGGTGTATATGGCCGGTTATGGTTTCCCAATGCGTAATGACGATCCGGATTACCCGGCCATAACGCTGGGCGGTTATATACTGGGCGGCGGTTTTCTGAATTCCCGCCTGGCGACCCGTATTCGGCAGAAAGATGGTCTGAGCTACACGGTGCGGGGTAATTTCAGCGCCAGCCCCCTGGACAAAAACGGCAGTTTTTCGGCCTTCATGATCTACAATCCGGAAAATATCACCAAACTGGAAACGGCCTTCCGCGAAGAAATGGAGCGTGCCGCGAAAGATGGTTTTACCGCCGAAGAACTCGAAGCCGCCCGCTCCGGCTGGTTGAAATCGCGCAAGTTGAACCGCAGCTCGGATGCAGCGCTGGGTGGTATGCTGGCGACGAACCTGCAAACCGGCCGCACGATGGCCTGGGAAAAACAGCTGGAAACCAGTATGCAGGCACTCACTTTGCCGCAGTTGAACGCAGCGATGAAGAAATACCTGGACTACTCGAAAATCATTACGGTGAAAGCCGGTGATTTTCAGAAGGCGAAGAAGCCGTAGGGCGGGAACAGGAGATTAATGTTTTAAGATTGGGTTTAGAGGGGTTTAGGTAGTTTAGAGAGGTTTAGAAAAAAAGGCACAACATTGATAATCAATGTTATGTGCTCTAAACCCCTCTAAACCCCTCTAAACCCCTCTAAACCCTCTAAACCCTCTAAACCCCTCTAAACCCCTCTAAACCCTCTAAACCCTCTAAACCCCTCTAAACCAATCTAAACCCCTCTAAACCAATCCCTTGTAACGAAGCAAATTCTTCCCCCATGTGCCAAAGGAACTTATTTTTTATAGCCCTTATATTTTACAGTATAACGGTTGCCGCCCAGGGCAAACCGACGCCGGACTTTTTCATGTACTCTTCGCAAAATGGTTCCAGCTCGCTGCTCAGGAAAGGTTTTATGGCCCTTGGCTACGATCGTTATCATGGCGCAACCCGCTTGGCCATGGTTCAGGAACTACAGGATAATGACTGGCAAGCCGTGGATAGCACCTATGGCATGCCGGATAAAGACGGTATTCGCCGCATGCGACTCGATAAAGTCGACCTGGCGCCCTACGTGAACGAGGAGGGGTATATTGTTTACTGGGTGCCCGAGGTCGCCCCGCAATTTCCCAGCGGCGAGAAAGCCTTGCAACAATATATGAATGATGTGCTATACCAGGATTTGGCTCTTTTGGACAAGGCAATATCCAATACGATATACATCAGTTGCATCGTAGAAACCGATGGTCAGATCACCCAGGTGTCGGAAGCGTTCCCGCACCGCCAGGAAATACCGGCCATCGTCGTGGAAAATTGCCTGGACGCCGTACGCTACATGCCGCCCTGGATACCGGCGCTTTTTCATGGCAAGCCCGTTCGGGTACACCAGTTGATTATTTTCAGATGAAACTGGTCTGACGACTTTTTTGTCGTCTGACCAGTTCCACACAAACCTCCTGTAACGATGCGCCGATTTTTATTTCTCTTTGTACTACTGCTTGTTCACTGTTTCACCGCCGCTGCTCAGCAAACATCCGGCTTGCTGACGAAGAAACTTTTTTTCGCGCAACGCTACGACCAGTATGACGGCGCTACCCGCCTGGCGCGCGTTCGGGAACTACAGGAGCATGACTGGCAGGCCGTGGACAGTACGAAACTGCGTCCCAATGCAGATGGGCTGCTGTTACCGGGCGCAGATCAGATCGACCTGGCGCCCTATGTGAATGATATCGGGCAAACGGTGTATTGGGTGCCGGAAGTCGCGCCGGTTTACCCAGGGGGCACGCAGGCCATGCAGCAGTACATAAAAGATGCCCTGTTTATGCATCAACCGACATCCGGTAGTGAGCGGCAAAGCCAGATTTATATACGCTGTACCATCGACCTGGATGGCCGGGTGACCGATGTTTGGGAAACCACCGCACACCGGGACTGGATTCCGGAGAGCGTAGTCACCACCTGCCTGGACGCCGTGCGTTATATGCCGCCCTGGACGCCCGGGCTGCTTCAGGGGAAACCGGTGCGCGTTAATAGATTAATCACTTTTCAAATACACGAGTAAAAATATGCGGCTCCTTTTTCTAATTTTGTTGATGTACTACGTTCCTGTTTCGGCTCAGGAACCGTCGAAACCGAGTGTGATGAAACTGCTTTCTGCACGTCAATTTGATGATTATCAAGGAGATGCGCGTATAAAGCAGGTGGAACAACTGCGGAAAAATGACTGGCAGGCGCTGGATAGTATATACGGGCTGCCCGATCAGAACGGACACCGGCCTTTGGAAATTATTAAAACCGACCTGGCGCCCTATGTGGATAATGACGGTTACATCGTTTTCCTGGTGCCTGAAGTGGCGCCGCAGTTTCCGGGCGGGGAAAAGGCGCTCAAACAATTTAAACGGGATGTGCTTTTCCCGTTTATTCAGATTACCAATCCGGATGATAATTATGTGTCCAATGCCGTGTATATCCGTTTTACCGTGAACAGTGATGGTCAGATAACGGATGTAGTGGAAGCGCAACCTCACTCCGAAGGGATTCCGAAAGCGCTTGCCGAGCAGTGCCTGGATGCCGTAAAATATATGCCGGTTTGGGAACCGGGCTTGTTTCATGGTAAGCCTGTTCGTACATGTATGTTGATTATTTTTTAATAATATAGTCAACACACATGCTTTGAACGAAGCCTTGAGATAAATTGCTGACGGCCTGGTTTAAAAGGTTCGCGCAGATTTATTTTGCGCAGATTATAAACAAAATATGGTAGCAAATGCAGGACATATCAAATCCGGGGAGCTGCCTTCCTATACGCCTAATATCATGTTTAAATTCCTGCTGCCGGTTTTGTGTATTTTCCTTTATCCAATGCAGGTTTCTGCACAGCAGGGGTCAGCACCCTCGGTGATGAAACTGTTTTCCGCCCGGCAATACGATGATTATCAGGGCGATGCGCGTATAACGCAGGTCCGGCTGCTGCAGAAAAACGACTGGCAGGCGCGGGACAGTTTTTACGACCTGCCGGATCAATACGGCAAAAGTCAACTGCGCATCAGCCGGAACGACCTGGCGCCTTATGTCAATGAAGACGGTTATATTGTGTACCTCGTACCCGAAGTAGCGCCGCAATTTCCGGGCGGAGAGGCCGCTTTGCAACTATATAAGCAGGATGTGCTGGGGCCTGATCTGGCTGGTCCGAACGATGAGGTGCAAAGATCCGTTTATATCCGCTGCATCATTGCCACTGACGGGCGGGTAACCGACGTGGAAGAAGCGCAGCCTCACTATAACCTGGTTTCCGAAGCGTTTTTAAACCGTTGTCTCGACGCCGTACGCTACATGCCGGTCTGGTCGCCCGGTCTTTTTAACGGTAAACCTGTGCCGGTTTGCCAATTAGTGGAATTTTCTCTTAGATAGATGTTAACGGAAGAAGCCTAAAAGCAGTTAACCGTACATAACGTATTGGTTTTCAAATATTAGTTCTTCAATTATGTATTTTAGAACGGGCCGCCTACTTGCGCATCTCCTTGAATTGTGCCTACCTTCATGCCGCCAAAACCGGCAACTTTCCACTATACTTCCACTCACCATTTCAGCTCCTACCCATCTATGCGTAAGCAAATAGCCATCGCGCTCTTGGCCGCTGCCGGGCTTTCCGGTCTGTTTTTAATCCTTCGCAATCAACACACTGTCAAAAACGACGCCTACTTCGAGGGCTTGAGTCAGTATGTGTACGCCTATACCAGCGGCGCCGTCGGGCGCGAAGATGCCATTCGGGTTCGCTTCGTGCATGCTGCCGTCAGTGCCGAAACGGTTGGTCAGGCGGTCCCCAGCAACGTCTTTTCCACCAGTCCCAGCGTAGCGGGGCAGGCCATCTGGGAAGACGACCGTACCATCAAACTCGTGCCGGCCACACCGCTGCCACCCGGCACCGAATACACCGCCAACGTGGAACTGAGCAGGATCTGGGCCGAGGTGCCCGCCATGCTGCAAAGTTTTGAATTTGAATTTCACGCCAAGGCCATTGCTTACGAAGTCGTTACCGATGGGGTAGGCAGCGATCCCAACGATCCGCATCGCCAGCAAGTGACCGGCCGTATTCATATCAATGAAGCGGTGGAAGGCGCCCAGGTGGAAAAAATGCTGAATGCCCGGCAGGAAGGAAAAGCGCTGCAGGTCAGCTGGACCCATGCCGCCGACGGACTCAGCCACAGCTTTACCGTTGAAGGCGTCGAGCGGACCAAAGTGCGTTCCAAGGTGCAACTGGCCTGGTCAGGCGCCGCGATCGGGGCTAAAAAAGACGGTCAGACCGAACAGGTGATCGCCGCTTTCGATGATTTTACCCTGCTCTCGGCCCGCGCCGTACAGGTCGAAGAACAATATATTCTGCTGAATTTTTCCGATCCAGTCTCGGCCGGGCAAGACCTGAATGGCCTCGTACGCCTGCAAGGCTATACCGGTAAACTCCGCTTCGTGGTGGACGGCAACTTCGTTCGGGTCTACGCCGACAGCCGCCTCACCGGTACCCTGAACCTGCGCGTGGAATCGGGCGTCCGCAACGCCGCCGGCCAGGCCATGCGCGAGGCCATCGATATGAACCTGGAATTCAGCGAGCTCAAACCCGCCGTCCGCCTCGTGGGCCACGGCGCCATTATTCCGCAAAATGACCAGGGCGGCGTGCTCTTTCCTTTCGAGGCCGTGGGACTGACCGCCGTCGACGTGGAGGTGTTTAAAATTTACAACTCCAGCATTCTGCAGTATTTGCAGATGAATGAACTGGAAGGCGAAGATGAACTGGAGCGCGTCGGTAAAATTATTTTGCAGAAAAAAATCCTGCTCACCGAACTCAGCCCCGATGCCAGCGCCGCCAACTGGCAGCGCTACGCCCTGGAATTGAAAGATATGATCCGCCAGGACCCAGGGGCTATTTATCAGGTCCGCCTGGCTTTCCGCAGCGAATACACCAATTTCCCCTGCGCCACCTCCAACCTGGGCGACGTAAAAACCGGCCTGGGCGTTATGGACGATGACGGCCAGGTCACCAGTATTATGGGCGACGAACGCGGCATTTACTGGGGCAATGACGATCCCTGGTACTACAGCGATAGTGAAGACGGCGGCGGTTATAACTGGGATGCCCGCCAGGATGCCTGCCGCAAAGAATATTACTTCTACGAACACTACGCCAAACGAAATGTCTTCGTCAGCGACCTCGGGTTGACCGCCAAGCGTGGCCGCGATGGTTCGCTTTTCGTTGCCGTTACCGACCTGCATACGGCACAAGCGGTCAACAACGTCGATCTGCAGTTCTATAACTACCAGCTCCAGCCCATTGGCAAGGCCCGCACCGAATCGGATGGTACGGCCATGGTCGAGAACCTGCGGGAAGTGCCCTTCGTGACCGTTGCCAACAAAGGCGACCGCCGGGGCTACCTGCGCATGGCCGATGGTAACACCTTGTCGCTCAGCCGCTTCGATGTGGCCGGCATGGAAACCCAGAAAGGCTTGAAAGGTTATTTATACGGCGAACGGGGCGTATGGCGGCCCGGCGATTCCATTTACCTGAACTTCGTGCTGGAAGATAAAACCGGTAAACTGCCCGCCGATCACCCGGTGACGCTGGAACTGAGCGATCCGCGCGGCGCGCTGCAAAGCCGGATTGTCACCACCTCCAACGTCAACCGCGTGTATCCGCTTTACTGCGCAACCCGCCTGGATGCACCGACGGGCAACTGGACGGCCCGGGTGCTGGTCGGTGGCGCCACTTTTACCAAACAACTGAAGATCGAGACCGTCAAACCCAACCGGCTCAAACTGGACCTGAATTTCGGTAAAACCGCCCTGTCCAAAACGGATAAAGACCTGAACGGCAAACTCAAAGTGAACTGGTTGTCGGGCGCGGTGGCCAAGGGCCTCAAAGCCAAAGTCGATCTCCAGTTGCGTTCGGTCAAAACGGAATTTCCCAACTTCAAAGGCTACGTGTTCGACGATCCGGCCCGCTATTTCTCCAGCGAACCGCAGGTGCTCTTCGATGCGGAAACAGACCAGACCGGACTGGCGAGCGTGCCCCTGAAACTGGGTGACCTGGAACAGGCGCCGGGCAAACTTATTGCCAACTTCAAGGTCCGCGCTTTTGAAAAAAGCGGTGATTTCAGCACCGATAACTTTGCCCTCGACTACTTCCCGTATGACCGCTTTGTCGGCGTAGCCATTCCAACCGGACGCTGGGGCGATAAGAGCATTGATCAGCGTGGCGGCATGGTCCAGTTTGCCAGTGTCGATAAAAACGGTAAAGCCCAGCCCGGCCGTAAACTCCAGGTCGCCCTTTACCGGACCGACTGGCGCTGGTGGTGGGATGAAGACGCCACTTCCGGCGCTGCACAGTTCAACAATGCGGAGAACGTAACGGCGCTGGATCAAACCACGCTGACCACCGATGCGCGCGGGCTGGCTTCCTGGAAAGTGAAACCCAACGACTGGGGCCGCTATTTTGTGCGCGTCGTCGATGAAGAAGGCGGCCATGCGTCCGGCGACTTTTTCTGGAGCGGTTACCCGCAGCAACTGGACGATATTAAGAGCCGGAATGCCGCCGCGATGTTGCCATTTACCGTGGAAAAAGAAAAATACAACGTTGGCGATGAAGTGACCCTGAAAGTCCCCGCTGGAGAATCGGGCCGTATTCTGCTGACGCTGGAAACCGGTACCCGCGTGGCCAAACATCTCTGGTTTGACGCTAAAGCCGGCGATAACTACCTGAAATTCAAAGCCGAAGAGGGCATGTCACCTACCGTATACGCCCACGTCAGTCTGATCCAGCCACATGCGCAGACTAAAAACGACCTGCCGATCCGCATGTACGGCGTGGTGCCGGTGAACGTGGAAAATCCGAATTCTCGGTTGACCCCGAAGATCGATATGCCGGACGTGCTGCGTCCCGGCGAACCCTTCACGATCGCGGTCAGCGAGACCCACGGCGGCCCCTGCGCTTACACCATCGACGTGGTGGACGAGGGTTTGCTGGACCTGACCCGGTTCAAAACGCCGAACCCCTGGGATGCCTTGTTTGCCCGCGAGGGCCTCGGCGTGAAAACCTGGGACATTTACGACTATGTACTGGGCGCTTACGGCGCTTCTCTGGAACGTATTCTGAGCATTGGTGGCGATGGTATTAATCAGAAAGCCAAAAACGCGGTCCAGGTCAATCGTTTTAAAGCCACCGTCCTGCACGTCGGGCCGGTGATGCTGGAGAAAGGGCAAACGCGTAAGCACACGCTGCAGATCAATAACTACGTCGGTTCGGTGCGGGTGATGGTCGTCATGTCGAACCCCGGCGCCAACGGTACTGGCGCTTACGGCAGCGGCGACAAGACCTGCCCGGTACGCAAACCGCTGATGATCCTGCCGACCCTGCCGCGGGTGCTGGGTCCCGGCGAGACGCTGCGGCTGCCGGTCAACGTATTTGCCATGGAAAAACAGGTCCAGAGCGCGACCATCCGGGTCAAGGAAAGTTCCGGCCTGGTGAGTATGCAGGGCGCCTCGGTGAACAGCCTCACGTTCGCCGAGCCCGGGGAACAAATGACGTATTTCGACCTGAAAGTGGGGCAAAAGACCGGGGTAGCCCGTTTCCTGATCACCGCACAGGGTGGGGGAGAAATAGCGACCCAGGAAATTGAACTGCTCATCCGGAATCCTAATCCGGTGCTGACTAAAGTCTGGAACGGCGTGATCGAGCCCGGGCAGGAATGGTCGGCCGATTTCGATCCGGCGCAGTACACCGATATCAGCAATGCCTCTTTCGAAGTGAGCGCTTTGCCGCCGGTGAATATGAGCCGCCATTTGCAGTATTTGATCCAGTATCCGCACGGGTGCATCGAACAGACCACTTCAGCGGCTTTCCCGCAGTTGTACGTGGATGTTTTAGCGCCCTTATCGGAGAAGCAAAAGAAGGACATCACTAAAAATGTAACGGCGGCAGTCAATAAGATCCGCAATTTCCAGACCTCCGCCGGGGCGTTTTCCTACTGGCCGGGCGGCGGGGAAATAAATTCCTGGTCCTGTACGTATGCCGGTCATTTCCTGCTGGAAGCCAAGGCCAAAGGTTATAACCTGCCCGAGGGCCTGCTCGAACGCTGGATCGTTTATCAGACCAACAGCAGTCGCCAGTGGCAGGAAAACACGACGAGCAAATGGGAACGTTTCGACAGCGACCTCAATCAGGCCTACCGCCTGTACACGCTGGCCCTGGCCGGCAAACCGGATATGGCGGGCATGAACCGCCTGCGCGAACAAAAAGACCTGTACACCCAAACGGCGTATTTGCTGGCCACCGCCTATGCCCAGGCCGGTAAACCCGAAGCTGCCCGCGAATTAACGGCGGGTAAGTTCAAGGAAGACTGGAGTTATGAGTGGTGCGGTTACACCTACGGCAGCGATCTGCGCGACCGTTCCATGCTGCTCGAGACCTATACGGCCACCGGCGACATGACCCGGGCCCAGGCGATGGTCAATTATATCTGCACGGAAATCGGCGGCGATGAGCAATGGTACTGGACCACCCAAAGCCTGTCTACGGCCCTGCGCGCCCTTTCCAAATACGCGGCGAAGAACCTCAGCGGAGCCGGTGGCGCGTATAGCTACCGCGTTGGCGCCGGCAGTGGTTTCAAAAACGGCGATAACTCCCGCCCGATCGGTCTCGTGGATTTCACGGAACAATCCGAAACGGCCTCGAAAGTGACCATTAAGAACACCAGTGGCGGCAAATTATACGCCCGGATGAGCGTGAGCGGCCAGAATGCCGTGGGCGATCAAACGGCGCAAAGCAGCAACATCACCATCGCCGTGCGTTACACGGATGCGAATAACAAGATGCTGGATCCGGTGCGTATTACGCAAGGCACCGATTTCTACGCCGAAGTGACGGTGACGCGTAGTTCCGCGCTCACCTTCCCCTTCACCGAACTGGCGCTGTCACAGGTTTTCCCCTCCGGCTGGGAAATTATGAACGACCGCATGAGCAACATACCGACCAGCGGCAGCAGTCCGGCCGACTACCAGGACGTACGCGACGACCGGGTGTTTACCTACTTCGATCTGGGCACCGGCGACCTGAAGACCAAGGAAACGCGGGTCTACCGGGTACAACTGAACGCGGCCTATGCGGGGCGTTACTACCTGCCGACCGTGGGCTGCGAAGCGATGTACGACAAGCGTATTCGGGCGAGCACACCAGGGAAATGGGTGGAAGTGATATAGCGAATGCGGAATAGGGAATGCGGAGTGCGGAATGGGCTCTGGCGGAGTTGATGGTGGGGATTGCTTGAGATCAGGTGGTTATTGGGCTATATCCAGTGTTCTCTTTTTGACTCTGGTAATGCCAGGCAAACATCGGGTGGTTGTGTTTTTTGTCATGCTGTAGGCATCTGATGTTTGTATTGGCTGGATAAATTTTAATCGGGGTTGCGGGTGTAAGCCGGCAACCCCGATGTTCTGTTATCGGCTCTGGTAATGCCAGGTAAACATCGAGCGGTTGTGTTTTTTGTCATTTTGTAAGAATCTGATGTTTGTATTTGCTCGATAAATTAATGATAATCGGGGTTGCGGGTGAAAGCCGTCAACCCCCATTGTTTAAAATTTATTCCGGTAAACTATATTTTTACAAACTGCCAACAAACCGAACCACTCAAACCTGCCATAGTATTCTGCCGATCAAAATCACTTTAAAACAGCTCCCCCGCCCTTTTCGTCGCAAACCCCGCCTCATGCTGCAACAGCCATTTCTTGCGCCAAAGATCACCGCCATAACCAATCAGCTGGCCATTACTGCCAATGACCCGGTGACAGGGCACCAGAATGCTCAGGTTATTGCGCCCGTTGGCTGTTCCGGCGGCACGGATGCACTTTTCATCGCCGAGCCGACGGGCCAGGTCCAGGTAGGAAATGGTTTCGCCGTAGGGAATGCCGGTCAGTGCGGTCCATACTTTTTCCTGAAAAGCGGTACCGTGCTGGGCCGTGGGTAAATCGAAATACAAACGCCGGCCGGCAAAATACTCGTCGAGCTGCTGTTGGGCCAGTTGCAGAATAGCAGGTTGTTCGGCGCTGACCGGCTGGCCCGGACCCGGTCGTCTTTCCGTATCCACGAAGAGAATGGCCTGCAGCGCTTCGGTATCGGCCCGTAGTTCGAGCATGCCGACGGGCGAGAGGTAGTGGGCGGTGAAAGTTTCCATAGGCTCAAATTTGCGGAAAAACGTTGATAATTTTGCGCCCACGATTCGCAACCAACTGCCCGATGCCGAAAATAAAAGTCGTTTTTTTTGCCGAAATCCTGATCGAGGATTTTGACGGGGCCTCGCGGACCATGTTCCAGCTGCTGAAGCGCATTCCCGCCGACCGCTTCGAATTTCTCTTCATTTGCGGAGTAGGGCCGGAGGAAATTTACGGCTTCGACTGTCTGCGCCTGCCGACCGTCACCCTGCCCATGAATAGCACCTACCGCATGGCCGTGCCGCTGTTAGGCAAACGTAAATTGCGCGAAAAACTCGCCGCATTTGCGCCCCAGGTGGTCCACATCGCCACCCCGTCGCTCCTGGGCGAGTACGCGCTGGACTACGCCCGGCAAGCCCAACTGCCGGTCATTTCTATTTATCACACGCATTTTATTTCCTATATCGATTACTACTTCCGCCGGCTCCCGGTACTTATTCCTTTTATTAAATCGAAAGTGGTGGTCAGTCAGCGCAAATTTTACAACCGTTGTGACCTGATCTACGTACCGGCGGAAGCCATTGCCGCCGAGCTGGTGGACATGGGGGTGGAAAGTGCCCGGATGAAAATCTGGAAACGCGGCATCGATACGCGGCTGTTTTCCCCGGAAAAACGAAATGCCGGACGGATGCGCGAACTGACCGGTAATGATCGGCCGACCATCCTGTTTGCCAGCCGCCTGGTCTGGGAAAAAAACCTGGAGACGCTGATCCATGTATATGAACAATGCCAGGCTAAAAACCTGCCCTATAACTTCCTGGTGGCCGGCGACGGCGTAGCCAGAAAAGCCGTGGAAAGCAGGATGCCCCAGGCTGTTTTCCTGGGCACGGTCGATCATGAACGGCTGGCTGAACTCTATGCTTCCGCCGATGTTTTCCTCTTCCCTTCGATTTCCGAATCGTATGGCAACGTGGTCCTGGAGGCCATGGCCTCGGGTTTGCCCTGCGTTATTGCGGAAGGCGGCGGTTCGCAGAATTTTGTCGAACAGGGCGTAAACGGCTTCAAATGCCCGCCGAACGATGCGGCATTTTATGTAGAAAAAATAGAGATGATTTTAGAAAACAAGGCCTTGTGGCGGCAGCTCTCTACCACCGGGCGACAGTACAGCCAGACCTTCGACTGGGGGCAGTTAGCGGACGTGTATTTTGACGATCTGGAAAACCTGGCGCGATGAAGACCCTGAAAATTCTGCTGGTCATCGTCATCCTGATCTCCCTGTTTTTCTTTGTGCGTGCGACCGATATGGAGCAGGTCATGATCTCGATGCGGCAGGTGGGTTACCGGTTTCTTATATTGATCCTGGTCACTTTTGCAGCGGCCTTCCTGGCCACTATCGGCTGGCGCTATTGCATGGGCGAACCGGGTAAAAAGCTGTCGCTGTGGGAGTTATTCCTCATTCGGGTGGTCGGGGAAGGAGTCGGACTCATCAATCCAACCAGCGTGGTCGGCGGGGAAGCCGTGAAGGTTTTCCTGCTGCGGGAAAAAGAAATAGAACAAAAAACAGTGGTCGCTTCCGCCCTGATCTCGCGCACCCTGATGGTCTTAACCCAGTTGCTGCTGCTGCTGATAGCCGGGTTTGTACTGGTTTACCGGGGCGGCTTTTCCCTGCGTTTACCCGCCTTGTCGCCGACTTTTTACCTCCTTTCACTGGTCGTTTTAGTGCTCCTTTTCTTACTTTTCCGCACTTCCTGGTTACGTAAACTGTTGCTTTCCAGTGCCCTGGGCAAACCCCTGGCCCACCGCACGGCAGTACTGCTGCAGCGGCTTCGGGAACTGCGTGCGGACCTGTCACTTTTTTACAAAAACAACAAACGAGACCTGGCGCTGGCCAGCCTGTTTTTCGCGGTGCACTGGGTGCTGGGCGGCATGGAATTCTACTGTATTCTCTATTTTCTGGGCATCAAAGCCAGCCTGGCCCAGTCTATTCTGGTCGATATGGGCGTCGTTTTCTTCAAGGCGGCGGGTGCATTTATACCCGGACAGATCGGCATCGAGGAGTACGGCAACAAAGTGATGCTGGCTACCATCGGCGTGGTGGGGGGAGGCACCTGGATTGCGGTGTCCATCCTGCGGCGCGCCCGGCAATTATTCTGGGTCACTTTCGGGCTGATCGTTTACCTGGCCATGTATAAAAGATGGGGCGATGCGCTCCGCCGATCCTGATGGAAATTCTATTTATCAGTCATAAATACCCGCCCTCGATTGGGGGCATGGAGAAACAAAGTTTCGAGCTCATTCGGGGCATGGAACGGCATGCCAAAGTGCATACCATCGTGCATGCTGCCGGGGAAAGTAAACTGGGTTTTTTCCTGGGACTGCGCCGGCGAATACTGGACACTTGTCGCGAGCATCCCGGCATTTCGGTGATCCATTTCAACGACGGACTCCTGGCGGCCATTTGCCTGCGGCATACCGGTTATGAACACCTGAAACGTACCGCCACCCTGCATGGTCTGGAGGTCGTTTTCCCCAACCGGCTGTATCAGCGTTTCGTTTTGCCCGGGTTCAAAAAACTGGATCTGATTTTTGCCGTCAGCCAGGCGACCGCACAGGCCTGTATCGAGCGGGGACTGCCGGCCGAAAAAGTGGTAGTGGTACCCAACGGCGTGGATACGGACATCGCCACGAGCCACCCGCGGCCGGATTTTTACGCGTTTTTCCAGGAACATTATGGGCTCGATTTAAACGGCCGGCCGATTCTGGTGACCATGGGACGTTCGGTAAAACGCAAGGGTTTTTCCTGGTTTATTGAAAACGTGCTCCCCCGTTTAGCGCCGGAAGCCATTTTGGTGATGATCGGCCCTTTTCAAACCAAACCTGCCGGTCCGGCGGTCTGGCTGCCTTATTTACCCGCTGGCCTGCGCCGTCAGATCGAGCTGTTCCTGGGTTTTCCCACCGATGAAGCACGTTTACGCGAACTTTTGGCGCAGCCGGAGCTGAAAAACAGGCTGCGGCACCTGGGTAAACTGCCATTCGACCATATACTGCAAATCCTGTCGAAAGCTACGGCCTTCGTTATGCCCAACATCCCAATGGCGGGCGATATGGAGGGTTTCGGACTAGTCTGCCTGGAAGCGAGCATGTGCGGCACAACGGTTTTTGCCGCTCTTACGGACGGCATTCCCGATGCGATTCACGACGGTAAAAACGGTGTGCTGTTACCCGCCCAAAATGCGGACGCCTGGGTAAATGCCTTAAATGCGGCTTTTAAAAACCCGGAGCTCTACGCAGCGCAGGGAAAAGCCGCCCGGGAATATACACGCTCCCAATTCAGCTGGGATAAAATGGCCGCTGGCTATTGGGCTCATTTTCAAGTACTTGGCAGACCGGATCAGGGGTAAAATTTCTCGTACATCGCCTGGCCGTTCCAGGGATCGGCGCCGAAAATTTCCACGTACTGCACCTTGGGCGCCAGGCTCCACAGCGAACTTTGTTCAATACTGACGTAAATACGCTTGACCACCACCTGTTTGCCATTGACTTCCATGCGCGCCCGGGGTTTGCCGTCGGGGCCCATTTCCAGAATGAATTTCTTCCGCGCATAACTGACCAGGTGAAACTGGAAGTTGTTTTCGCCCAGTTGGTCCACCGAAACCCCGTACGCCAAGTTACGCTGAATGAAGCTCAGGCCTTCCCGGGTGCCACCGTCCGTGTACCGGATCCAGTAAATATTGATCGGCTTCTTCTCGTCCAACTTACTGCCGGACAACAGATTAGCGTCATAAACGATCGTGTTGGCATTGCCGCTGCGCTGAATATAGAACAGCGATTGAAAGCCCTGTGGCGGGGTGGGGTAGTTGTCCTGCGCTTGCAGACCCAGGCTGGAAAACAGCAAAGCCGACAGGAGGAATAGTATATTTTTCATGGATTAGAAATTTAGAAGTCAAGTTTAAAGCGGGCGCGAATGCCCCATTTGCTCACGCCGGGCAGATCGGTATAGGTCAGTCGGCGCACGTAGTCCACCCGGAAGAGTCGGAAAATATTGGCGATCCCGACGCTGGCTTCGATATAGGGTTGTTTTTCAAGCGTGTGGGTCACCGTTTGTCCATTGGCATCGACCGGAAAGCGCAGTACGCCGTTCGTAAGACTGGGTTGATTCCGCTGATCGAGGCCGCCGTACAGGCCTTTAAAGCTGGCGACTTCCCGCCATTTCAGGCGGCGTATGACGGGTATTTTATTGAAAAAGAAACCGCCGAAATTGTGCTGAATATTGAGCGCCACGAACTTATCGCTGGCAAATTCCAGGAAGTTCATCAGGTTATACGCCTGTAACTGATAGGAATACGTCTGGTTGGCGCGGTGGATGACCAGCAGCGGATAGGGTACTTTGCCGAATACGCGGCCCGCTTCGAGCGACCAGTCGGAGTAACCCAGCGGCGCGATGTAAAAGATCTTGCTCACCTGGGCGCTCACCTGCTGGTAGTCGTATTCGCCGCCCAGCAGGCCTTTTTTTCCGGCCCGCACATGCAGCTGGAAAATGGGGTATTTACTCAGGATGGGTATGCGGTAGGTCTTGCCCTGATAGAATTTTTCATTGACGGCATAGCGCACGGAAAATCCCATTTCAGTGACGTTAATTTCCGGCAGGTAGTGCACGTCCTCGTCGCCGGCCCGCCGGTAATCGAACTGCAATATGCCGCCGGGAAGTTTGCGAAGCTGTTGAAAAGAGGCTGTGTAACTGAGTCCCTTCCGCATTTCCCGCACGTAATTCAGCTTGAAGGAACGATTGTAAATCATCTTGTCATTGACGCCCCGTTTGAACGACAGCAAAAAGTTGTCTTCCTGCACAAATTCCAGGCTCTCTCCCGGAATTTGAATTTCATTTTGGGTGGAGATGGTCAACTGGTTCATGGGGTACAAACCGGCCGTTTTCTGGTTAAAAGCATAGGTCACCCCGGCATAGTGTTTCCAGCGATCGTCCTTGAAACCATGGGCAACATAGCCCTCCAGATACAGGCTTTTGGCAAAATGTACGTTGGTCCGTCCACCGGCCCGCAGGCGCAGACCTTCCACGTCGTTGAAGCTGTAGAAAGTGTTGACCGGCCCGAGATCGAAGCCGCCGAAACTCTTATACCCGGCCAGCACGAACACGGCAATATTCATCGTCCGCTTAAATGCCGGCACGTTCTGGATGCTGTCGACCATGCGGTAAATGCCCAGTTCCTGTTTGGAAAGCGGATTATGGCGGTTTTCCTGCCAGAAAGCGGGGGCGCGATGCGTAACTGTTTCATCGGTCACCGTGGCTACTTTGGTGCGGAACAGGCTGTCCGGCAAAGGCTCATTGAGTCGGTAGTTCCGGTAGGAAATCGATTTATGGCCCAGTACGCTCTGGCGCTTTTCCGATTTCACCAGCTGGAAATCCATGGAAATATCATCGCGGGTCAACATCAGCCGGCGGCTGGCGCCGGTGCCGAAAAAGTCAAAATCCTGTTCCAGGTGCAGGTCGCTGACCCAGTTGAGGTTGGCGTCGTGCGAAATACCCATCTGCACTTTACGCACCGCGTAAGTAGAATCGAGGGCGACTAGCATGTTGCCGACAAACGCCAGGTCGCTCTTGTTACGGGGCGCAAAAAAGATGTCGGCGCAGCGGGTACCGGCATAGTCGAGCGTATCCACGATATAGAAACGGTACATGGTAGGCGCCAGTGCGGACAGCGGCCCGACGAACTGGGTGGTTAGCAGGCTGATGTTCGCGTCGTAAATATCGACGTTCTGGTACAGGCTGTTCAGGTAGTTGGATAGGCCTTCATCGTCGAGATAGCCCTCCAGGCCGGTTTGCTGTTCGCCGGTGATGTACTCTTTTTCGGACTTCGGGTCTTTTCGGTAGTACACGTTCATCAGGCGTTCGCGCAGATAAACGGGCAGGGCGACTTTACCGCTGACCTGGTTCGTATCCACATTTTCGAAAACGAACTGGAATTTGCGCAGGCTGCGGCGGTTGCGGAATTTATCCGAAATGTTGTTGAGATCGAACTGCAGTTTCTCGTAGGCCTCGTATTGATAAAAATCCAGCCCTTCTTTCCGGTTTTTGTCCTTGTGGGCAAACACTTCACCGATCAGATCGACGGCCGGGTTATTTTTCCGGCGGTATTTGTCGGGGCGGATTTCCACCTCGCGCAGGTTGACGGTTTCATCCATCAACCGCACGGTGATCTCACTATGTTCACCGGAGCGGATCTTGATATTCTGGGTGGTATAGCCCACATAAGCGACGCGGAGGACGGTGGTTGGCTGATCGGATTCGATCAGGAAATTGCCGGCAATATCCGTACGGGTACCGGCTTTGACGTCGGGTAACTGGACGGTCGCGTAAGCCAGGGGCTCGTTCGTACGGTCGTCAATTACTTTACCATGGACAGAGGTGGATTGCTGGGCAGTTAACAGGCCGGAAGTCAGAAATAACAGCAATAATAACAGACCCGGGCGGACCAATATTCTTGTAAAAGCTTGCATAATATTCTCGTTTTCAGTCGGTTGGGGGTGGGCGAAAAGATAAGTTTAGACGAATTTGGATTATGGTAAAGGCAGGTTTGATGGTTCGACCTGGTTTGTTGGTTTGAACACCTGATGATCAGGTACTTGAAATCCAACGTAGTTCAAAACCACTTTGCGCTGACTATAAAGGGCATGTACGTTTCAACAATCAGGAATAGGATTGGCTCTACCGCGGAAAGGCGTTTTCGACCATTTGCAGCATTTGAGCGATGAATTAGCAGATAGGGTAGAATCAAAAGTGTCCACGGGAAGACACGATTTGTAGGCAGGTTTGGGTGGTTTGCTGGTTTGGGTATTTGCTGGTTATGAATTACTGAAAAAAAGCAGGTGCAAACCCCAGAGCACCGCATTGGCCGCTACACCTGCCGCCACATCATCCAGCATCACGCCCCAGCCATTTTCCAGTCGCTCCAGCCGGCGAATACCCAGCGGTTTGAAAATATCGAAAAAGCGGAAGAGGAAAAATGCCGCGCATAAGTGCTGAAAATCTACCGGGAAAAACAACATGGTGATCCATACGCCTACCACTTCATCGAGCACGAACTGCCGGGGGTCTTCCCCCCATTCACCATACACGTTCGCCGCCGCGCGCACCCCCACCAGCAAAGCCACCAGGCTGGCCACCAGTAGCCAGGGCGCCATGGCCGGCCCCGACCAGGCCCAGAAAGGCAGTAAAAACAGCAGGCCTAATCCGCTTCCCCAGGTCCCCGGCGCAATGGGCAACCATCCCGTACCAAAACCGGTCCCCAGAATTTTGGACCAGCTATTCATGTTTGCATTCACGGTTGTGTAAGTAAGGTTTGAATGGTTTGTTGTTTGGAGAGGTTTGTTTCAAAGCCAGCCATGCTGCCGGTACCAGTTCACTGCATCGGCCATACCGCTGTACAGATTGAACCGGGGTTTAAAATGCAGTTCTTCAAAGAGCGGTTGCACGTCGCAGTGCCAGTTTTCAGCCGCCAGTTCGGGTAATTTTTCCCGGTTCAGCGGACTGGGTTTCTTCTGCCAGCGCCCGATTGTTTCGGCCAGGCCGGCTATCGGGCGCATGACACTTAGTGGAATGCCCAGTTTCAAGGTCTTTTTTCTACCCAATGCCTTCCGCACTGCCGCTCCCAGATCGGCTGTGCGGTATGCCTGTCCATCCCCGATGATGTACTTCCGGTGGTTGGCCAGCGGACTTTCCAGCACCCTGAAAATGGCCTGCGCAACGTCGGCGGCGTGGACAAAACTGAGGCGTTGCGGCTCGCTGCCAATCGTCAGTTCCAGCCCTTTTTCCGCCAGTCGGATGAAGGTCAGAATATCGCGTTCCCAGGGACCGTACACGGCGGTTGGCCGTACCACCACCCAGGGAAAATCTAATGGAAGCGACTCCAGATAGCGTTCGGTCTGCAGTTTGCTTTCTCCATATGGGGTCAGCGGCCGCGGCGCCTGGTTATTTTTTATGAGGTCCGAGTCGGCTGGAGCAGCACCCAGGGCAGCTAAACTGCTAACAAACAGGAACTTATCCGGCACTTTTTCCGCGTTTTGCAGGGCGTTCACCAGGCGGCGGGTAAGCTCCAGGTTGCCCCGGCGGTAGTCGTCCCGGTGTAGTGCCTTGGTGGTCCCGGCATTATGGATCACCCAGTCATACCGGTCGGTTGCCCGCAGCACGGTGGTCATCGCAGCCTCATCATGCAGGGGCAGTTCGAGCAGATGCAAACGCGGATCGTTCAATCGGCTGCGATCACTGCCGGCCCGCACGGTGGCGGTGACGTCGTCGCCCCGTTCGAGGGCCAGAGCGACCAGGTAACCGCCAATGAATCCGCTGGCGCCGGTGATCAGAATACGCGCCACGACTCAGAGCGTTTTTTCGTAAATGCGGTGCTTACGGAACATTTTACCGCCAATTTGCAGCAGTGCCCGGTTCATCAGCGCATTATCTTCCAGTATCCACGACGCTTCGCCCCGGTCAATGCCTTTGCGAATAGCCGCCTGGTACGTACGCACGTAAAAGCACATGTCCAGGCCGGAGCGACGATATTCCGGCAGCACGCCGAGGGCAACGATGCGCACCGCCTTGATGGATTTACGGCCAAACAGGAATTTGAACACCCCGGTCGGGAACAGCCGGCCACGTTTGATCTTGATGAACACCTCGTTCAAATTGGGAATGGACAGCGCAATACCAATCGTTTTGCCGTCTTTTTCCGCAAAAAACACAAAATCCGGATCGATGGCCATTTTCAGGTCCTTGCCCATCTGGCGCACTTCCGCTTCGGTCATGGGCACAAAACCCAGGTTCTGATCCCAGGACGCATTGTAGACCGGCAGGAATTTATTCACTTCATTTTCGAAGTCCTTCATGTTGATGGTCCGGATGGTCACCCCGCGCTGAGCCAGTCGTTCTTCCAGGCGGGCGGCCATACTTTCCATTTCCGGCGTCAACGTTTTCACGTACAGGTCGTAACTCAGCAGGTCAGTATTTTTGACGAAACCGTAGCGTTCCAGCAGTTCGGCATAGTACGGGTAGTTATAAGTCGTCAGTACAAAGGGCGGCTCTTCGAAATTTTCGATGAGCAGGCCGCAGGTTTCATTCGTGGAAAAATTGGTCGGCCCGAGTACCCGCTCCAGGCCTTGTGCCCGCAACCAGTCGGCGGCCGTATCCAACAAAGTTTTAGCCACGTGGTAGTCATTCACCACGTCGAAAAACCCGAAAAACCCCGTTTGTTCCTGCGCAAACTCGATGTAGTTGTTGTTGCGAATGGCAGCTATACGACCCAGCACCTTGCCTTCCGGTGATTTGGCCAGAAAATATTCCGCTTCCGAGTGCAGGAAAAACGGGCTTTTTTTCCGGTTCAACAGCGCTTCCTGGGCCATGAACAGTTCCGGCACGTACAGTGGATCGCCCGCAAAAAGGTCATGCGGGAAATCGATGAACTGCTGCAAAGCCTTGTGGCCTTCTACCCGCTCGATACGCAGGTCAAGGGTGGTTTCGGGCAGGGTAGTAGAGGTGTTTTTCATGCGTTGTTAATAAGGTAAATGAGGATTCGCTCTTAGCTAAAACTGACCGATTCAAAAATTTCCAGTTGCTGGGCGTTGCGGTACATAATTTCCACGGCCCGATCGATCTGGGCGAAGGAATGCGTGGCCATCAGCGAAAAACGAATAAGCGAATCGGTGCTGCGTACGGCCGGCGAAACCACCGGATTAACGAACACCCCGTCATCGGCCATCATTTTGGCGAACTGAAAGGTTTTCTGATCATCGCGAATATAGATGGGCAGGATGGGCGACTCCGTTTTACCGATCTCGAACCCGGCGCTGCGCAGCAGGTCCATGGCGTAATGGGTGTTTTGCCACAATTTATCGATGCGTTCCGGCTCGCTGCGGATGATTTCCAGGGCGGCCAGGGCGCTGGCGGCGGATGCCGGCGTCATGCTGGCGCTGAAAATCAGGGCCCGCGAATTATGCTTGAGGTAGTTGATCGTATCAAAATCGGCGGCGACAAATCCACCCAGCGACGCCAGCGATTTGGAGAACGTACCGACAATCAGGTCCACCTGGTCCTGCAGCCCGAAGTGGTGACCGGTTCCGCGGCCTTGTTCGCCGATCACGCCTACGGCATGCGCATCATCCACGATGACGGTAGCGTCATAGGTTTTAGCCAGGGCGATGATGCCCGGCAGGTCAGCGATGTCGCCTTCCATGCTGAAAATACCGTCCATGACGATGATTTTCGCCCCGTCTCCTTCGACCCGGCGCAGTTGTTGTTCCAGCGACTGCATATCGTTGTGCCGGTATTTGACCACTTTACCGAAGCTCAGGCGGGTCCCGTCGATGATCGAGGCGTGGACCAGTTCGTCGATGAAAATATAGTCGTTACGGCCGGCCAGGGGAGCGATGGCGCCCAGGTTAGCCTGAAAGCCCGTGCTATAGAGCAACACCGCTTCTTTGTCCAGGTAGTCGGCCAGGGCTTCTTCGAGTTCGATATGGATCTTCAGGGTGCCATTCAGAAAACGGGAGCCGGCGCAACCGGTACCATACTGTTGTATGGCCTGGTTGGCAGCTTCCTTGAGCTTGGGGTGATTGGTCAGCCCTAGGTAGCTGTTGGAACCGAACATCAATACGGATTTACCGTCGATCATCACTTCCGTATCCTGTTCAGATTCTATGGTACGGAAATAAGGATAGAGGTTAGCGCGCTTCAATTGTTGGGGAGCGTCATAACTGCGAATCTTGTGGAGGAGGTTATGGTTCATGCCGTTCAATTTAGGAGGAAATTGACTTTTCCCCTTTGAGAAAACAAATTTTTTTTAGAGTAAAACAGGCGTTACTGCCCGTTTTTCTAGTAAAAAATAATTAGTAAAAAGTTGATTAAGAACCGGTTGATTATCCGCAGCGCCAATTAATTCTGCGGTAAAATGGGAACAAGGGCCTTGGAAATACGTACTTGGTTTTTTGTTTTTACGGACAACATTTCAGACCAGGCAAAACGACGGTATAGCGTAATACTAACAATCGTTCCGCGTAATGGTTTGCTGTCCGGTATTTATGCGGGCGCTACACCTGTAGGCCACGAATGATCAGATCGCCGGCATGTTCAGCCCGTTCGGCCATTAAATGCTCGAATGCCTGTTGGTCGAGGCCCAGCGACATCTTTGCCATGGGTTGCGCCAGATAAGGAAACATCATAATAGCCTGAATACTAAGCAGTAACTGTTTCGGGCAGACCGGGCGAATGCGCCCCGCTTGTTGTTCCCGTTTCACCAGTTCGCTGAAGTCCTGAAAAATCGCCCCATAGCCATCGTCGTTCAACTGCCGGCACTGCATCCGGTCGGGATTGCTGTGCATTTCATTTAAGACAAAAATAGGCAGATAAGGTGCAGATTGCAACTTTTCCAGATCCTTTTGCAGCATCAGCCGCAGCTTGTCAAAGAACGGTAAATCAGAACGCAGAATAGCCGTCATGTCGGACAGGAACTTGCGCGATTCCTGATCGAAAATGATCTGGAAGAGCTTGTCCTTCGTTCGGAAATAGTAATGCAACAGTGCCTGATTAATATTGGCCGCCAATGCTATATCGCACATCCTCGTTGCCGCAAATCCTTTTTGCATGAACACCTTCCGCGCTGCTTCCACAATGATCACCTCCGTGTTACCTGCTGACGACATAATTTAATTTACTTGTTTAACCGTTTGATCAATTTCGTGCAAAGGTATGGTTGGACGATTGAATTAATCAAGTAGGTTGACTAAATTTTCGACAGAATGACATTTCGGGGCGATCAGGCCATTGGGGCGGGAAGTGCATAAGTCTTTGACCCATTGTCTGTTGCAGGGGTTTTCTTAAAAAAACCGGGCCATGCCGGGCGCAAACTTTTTTTCTGCGCAGGCCACTATATGGTGGGAAGTGGCACCTGAAAGGGCGGCATTGGGGAAAAACGTGCTGTTTTTGTTTTTGCCGGAAAAATTTTCGTTTAGGTTTGAATTTCTCCTACGGCATGTCTTATGTTTGCACCCGCTTTTGAAAAGAGGCATATGGGGGATTAGCTCAGTTGGTAGAGCGCTTGCATGGCATGCAAGAGGTCAGCGGTTCGAATCCGCTATTCTCCACGAAATAAACTAAGAAGGGGTTGCTGCACGCGCAGGAACCCCTCTTTGTTTTTAGTTAGTGAACGTCTCACTCAAAGTGAGCACCTCAGTAACTAAAAACCAGATTGCACTCCCTTCTTCACCTCCGAAGGCGCCATGCCAAACGTCCTGGAAAAAAGCCTGGAAAAGTGGGAAGCGTCTTTAAATCCCACCTGAAAACACACTTCCTTCACGTTCGAATGCGGGTTGTGGGTCAGCAGTCCGTAAGCCTTTTGCAGGCGGTATATCCGCAGCAGCTGCATGGGCGATTGATCGGATAAGGCCACCAGCTTGCGATGCAGCTGGGAAGGACTCGTTTCCATTTCGTGGCATAGCTGGGCCAGGTCATATTCTTCGTGCGGGTAGTTCTTCTCAAACAGCGCGTATATTTTCAGCATAAATGCATCAGTCTGTTGCACGACTTCCGCCGGCTGCGCCGGGACCATGTCGACCACTACTTGTTTTTGCGGCAAATCGGCGTATCGATCCCGCCAGCGACGCTGCAACTGGTACAGATTCTGCAGGGTCAGGATTAATTCCTGCTCATCGAATGGTTTGCCAAGGTAAGCATCGGCCCCAAACTGCTGCCCCTGCAGCCGATCCGACAAGCCAGACCGGGCGCTGAGCATGACGATGGGTATGTGGCCGGTCAGGGCATGATTTTTCAGCTGGTTAGTAAGTTCATATCCATCTATGCCCGGCATCATCACGTCGGTCAAAATGAGATCCGGTATAATTTCCAGGGCTTTTTCATAGCCGCTCAGGCCGTCCGCCGCGAATTCCAGCAGAAAATGTGGGAACAGGCAGGTTTTCAAAAAACTGGTAATGAAGGCATTGTCTTCGACCACCAGCAGCAACGGTCGGCCGGAATGAAGTGGGTCGTTCGCTCGCTGAACGGTGGTGTTTTCTTCATAGTAGGGAAGAAAAGGAAACAGCGAATCTTCCAGCGGTACCGCGTCCCGGCTGATGGGCAACCAGACCGTAAAGATCGTGCCTTCGCCCGGCGAACTGTTGACCTCTATTTTGCCGTGGAAGAGCTCGACCAGATCCCGAACGAGCGCCAGGCCCAAGCCAAAATGATGCGGATGCCGACTGCTGTTATGGCCTTGATAATAACGGTCAAATATATGCGGCAAGTCCTGCGCCGAAATGCCTTCCCCCGTATCCGACACTTCTATACAGATCTGGTTTGGACCGTTCGTGTATAAGTCGATGGTAATATGTCCACCTGCCGAGGTGTATTGCAGGGCATTGCTCAACAGGTTGCTGACAATATGTTTTAACCGCAACGGATCGAAGTCCATCATCAGGTCGGGTATAGACGTCTCGAAAGCCAGGCGTACATTTTTGGTTTCCGTCAGGGGGTGAAAGGCTTCGAATAGCGCCTGTATGTATTCACTGATATTTCCGTTTCGCCAGTTCAAGCGTAGTTTATGGTCGTCCAGCCGGATAAAGTCCACCATTTGGTCGACCATTTCGAGCATGCTTTGGCCTTGTTGGAAGATGGCGGTTTTTTGATGCTGTTGTTCCGGCGGCAGGCGATTGGCCTGGCCCAGGATAATGGTTAAGGGCGTTTTGAATTCGTGGGTGACGTAACTAAAAAACCGGTTTTTGAAATCATCCAGGGATTTAAGGCGTTCCAGTTCTTTGCGATTGATTGCTCCGGCATGTTTTAAGCGCAGTTGTTTGCGTTCATAAATGATATACGCGTAGAACAGGAGCGTCACCAGGCCGGCATAAAGAAACCAGGCCGGCCAGCTCAAAAACCAGGGTGGCCGGATCGTCATGTAAACATGGGTAACCGGTGCGTTCGCCCAGGAGCCGTTGGCGCCAATACTTTGCAGTTCGATGGTGTAATTTCCGGGTGGTATGGCGACCAGGTTGACGGTATGTTGGTGCCCGATCGAGGTCCATTGTTCTCCCAGGCCGATTACCCGATAACGATACTGGGAAGAGGTGGGCTCATTGGGCGGCAAAGCGGCAAATTCCAGGATCAGATTATTCTGGCTAAAAGGCAGTTGCAGGATTATTTCATTTTTTTCTGAATGTCGTATTCGCCCTTCCGCCGTAGCCGGATCGAAGTTTATGCCATTGATCTTTAACTGGGTGATTTCCACTACATACGTAGGCTCCGTGAGCGGTTGTTTCGGCGGTCGGATCAGGAATAGACCTTCCACACTTCCAAAAGCCAGTTCTCCCGAAGGCAGCGCCAGATAAGCGCCGGTATTGAACTCCGTATTTAATTGCTTATCCGTATTCAACAAACTGCTGAAGGTATAATTGCGTGGATTAAAGCGCGTTATTCCCCGGTTGGTACTCAGCCACAAATAGCCGAAAGAATCCGGTAGAATGCCGTACACTACGTTATTTATAAGCCCTTCGCTTTCCGTGAAATGCTCACATACGCCATTTACGCTTTTATAACGACTCAGTCCGCCACCACGGGTGCCGAGCCAGAGCACGCCTTGACTATTCGGCTCGGGATAAATACTGGTTATCCAGTCGTTTTTGAGCGGCGATCGCTGCCGGTTATGGGGCCATAACTGAAATTTCGGTTCGCCTGCCGGTTCGTCTACCTGCACAAGTCCATGGTTGGATCCCATCCATAATATACCCTGTTCATCTTCCACCACACAGGTGAAGTGCTGCTCCTGGCCGGACTGGTCCTGAAAAAGATGATCGATCTGCCACTCATCTATATGACCATCGGGGCGGATGCGCAGTACCTGTCCCTGTACGCCCGCTAACCAAATATTGCCCCGACGATCTTCGTACATCGGAATAGCATTGTTCGGACCACGCAACTTCACCGGTTGTTCCCTCCACGGCTCCCCAGCCCGGTCTTTCTTTAAAAGGCGACAGTGGTTCTGTTCGATAGCAATCATCCACCAATCTCCGGAATGGGTAATCAGTAAACTATGCGCCTGGGTGCTACGGGGAAGGGCATTGGCCCAGGGGGGCATTTCCTTTTTTCCGTTTTGCACATTAATTACCACCTCGGGGCGGCGATAACCTATCCACAGACGACCATCGGGTAACCTCGTTAAATTGTAAGAACCGTTGGCAGCCGGGAAGGCATTGAAATCCAGCCTGTTACGACTGATTTTACGTACTCCGTGACCGGTAGTGGCCATCCACAAATGACCAGACCGGTCTGCTATATTCGTGTATGAGAGAGGTTTGTCCGCTTCAACAACCGGCTGGAGCCGGCGATAACCGGCCGGAACGGTCAACAGCGTTTCCAAGTTTTTGGATTGGAAAAAACTGGTATCCACCTGATAAAGCGTGGAGGTGCCTTCCAGGTAAAAAAACGGTTTTTCATCCGGCATGACCACAAAACCCAGGTAGCAACCGCTAACGGGCAATGCCTGGAATTTTGCGTCCAGCGGAAATAAAATATGTATCATTTTTCGCCGGGCATGGACGAGCCCATAGTGACCCAGCCGTTCATAATTCAAATGTTCCGTACCGGCGAATTGAATCAATTTTTTGGCCCGATCAACCTGGCAGAACTGACGATGATCATCGACTGCAAAAATGATAGTGTCATTATTTGGGCATATCCAGAATAAAGGCGGAACAACACCCGGCCCCTGTTCCAGGGGTTGCAGGTTAAAATCCGTGCTCTGTAGCTGGCTGGTCCGAATGCGGGTAATCAGATCCGCGGGCGGAAGAAAAACGAACAGGCTTTTCTCCTGCAACAGATCAAAAGAGAGCCAGACCCGGCCACTGTCCTGGATATTGATGTCCCTGACTTGACTGGCCGGGAAAGCCGCATTGATTTCCGACAGTGACACAAATCGCTCCGTATAAGGATCCATGACCACCACGCCTTTCTCCGTTCCCAGCCAGAGCAAACCATCGGCCGATTCGGTCATGCAGTAAATGGAGTTGGCTTTGAATGCCCAGGTTGCCTGATTATTGGTAAACCTTTTGACCTGATAACCATCGTAACGGTTCAACCCGTCCAGGCTGCCGAACCATAGGAAACCCCGGCTGTCCTGCAGCATACAACTGATAAAACCCTGGGAAAGACCGTCTACTACGTTGAGGGATTCCATGCGATAGCGCTGGGAATAGCCTGTGCCCGTACAGATCAGGAGAAGTAGGCAGGAGAAAAATTGCTTCATTTAAGCGGGTTATCAAATCGATGCCAGACAGCCGTAAAATCTCATTTTTTATATCTAAAGAGCACATAGGTAACCAAAAGGAGCCAATATATTCAAAAAAATACAAGATGAGCGGATTGAATGACGATTTTCGTCATGTTTCCGGTCAAATTAGTCATGCCGGAACACATTCCTTTTTCCAATTTTGCACTCGCTATTCATACGTTATGTACTTACTCAACCCGCCTTATCATGGACGATTTACGTATATGGGTAAACATTGTTAAGAGTTCGAAATTCAAAGTAGGGAGCGAACTCAATCTGCTGCTGGAACCCGGCACCCAGATGCGTCGATTGTACGACGCGGTAGCGAGCAATCAGGTGTATGACGAGGAGGACGTGAGTCGCAGTATTCCGGAACTGGGCGCTTCCGACACCTTAATATCGAAAGTAAAAAGCAAGTTGAAGGAACGCCTTTCGGAAGCATTGCTTTTTATGGAATTTACCGACCTGGAGACGAATGACCGGCAAAATGCCTATGTCCAATGTCTTAAAAAATGGACGGCGGCCACCATCCTGTTTTCCAAAAATTACCGGCAACAGGGTATTGACCGACTCGAGCATTTACTGCGTCAAACCCGCCGCTTCGAGTTCACGGAACTTAGCATCGATGTATTACAGACCTTACGCCTGCACGCCAGCATCACCAGCGGCAATGAAGCGGAGTACCTGGAATATACGGCGCAACTGAACCAGCTCCAGTCCATCCGGCACATGGAAGAGCAGGCCGAAACGGCCTACACCGAACTGATGATCGCCTTTGTGAACAGCCGGTCCGACAAGCGCGAAATGGCCGATCGGGCCCGGAATGCCAACGCTGCTATTGCGCCCCTGCTCGCCCAGTGCACCACCTGCCGGCTACATATTTACGGGCGGCTGATCCAAATTGCCATTTACGACAACCAGAACGATTATGCGAAAGTGATCGAGCTCTGCCTCGACGCTATTCGGTTTTTCGATCAGAAACCCTACAAAAGCGTTAATGCCCTGCAGGTATTTCATTATTCTCTCCTGGTTAGCTACCTCAGTCTGCAGGCGTATGACCGCTGTCGCGAGGTAGCCAATGAGTATATGCATATTTTTCAGCCAGGGGTGTATAACTGGTTCAAATGGAATGAATTATACCTGCTTGCCGAGTTGCATGCCGGACACTATGAAGCGGCGGCCGATATTTTCCGGCAGGTGACCGCCCTGCTGGACGATGCGGATCTGCCGGCTTCCAGCAGCGAATTCTGGAAAATTGCCGAGGGCTATTTGTACTTTCTGGCCCGCTGTGGCCGAATCAAAGAGAAAAAGACGGATAAAAAATTTCGGGTCGGTAAGCTGTTGAACGAAATCCAGTTCGCACAACGGGATAAAAGTGGGATGAACATTCCCATTCTCATCATCCAGTTCCTGATAAACCTGGTGGAAAATGATTATAATCAGTGTCTTGCCCGGCAGGAAAATATGGCTAAGTACCGGAGTCGTTACCTGGCCATCGACCATGCCGCCCGCAGCCACTATTTCTTCCGCATGCTGGAGTTCATTCCAAAATCGGCCTTCGAACCCGGTACTATCAGCCTTAAAGCGCAACCCTGGTTACAAAAGTTGCAGTCGGCCTCTCCCGAAGATGCCAACCAGAATTTTGAAGTCGAAATAATTCCCTATGAAGCTCTGTGGACGATGGTGATGGGTACGTTTAGCAAACCGCAGCGGGTTCGTGCCACCCAATGAACTGCATATGGAAGTTACGCTCTTAACCTGCCTTATAGCGGATAATAATTAGAAAATTATTTCCAAATAAAAAGGTCAAAACCTGTCTTTTTCGACCCGGTTCCAGGAAAAAAATAGACCCGGTTTCTGTCCATATTTAAGAAAAGTGTCAGCATTTTTTTAAAAGTACAATTGTAATATATTGATTATGTGAGATTTACGAGTTGACTATTGGAAAATCCTTTTAAATTATAAATTAAATGGAAGAGAAAAAAGCGTAAAACTGTCCAATGAAAACTACTCCTGCTGACGCTATATTTATACCGTCAATCAGCAAGAGCGTGTAGTGGTGACGTGTTTAATTGCTGGTCTACAGCAATTTTACATTTTTACTGCAATCAACCGTTTTTGCGTTGTAAAGAATAAGGTAAACAATCTCGCCTGGAAGCATTTTTTACGGTTTGTTTGCCTGATGCCATTTTTTAATCTTATAACTTGTATTCATGAAAAATGTTTTGCTGTCCCCACGTATTACTTTAAAAACTCCGGTACTGTTTTCATCCACTTCTTTATTGGTCACCGATGGGCATTCCATCATCGTGATTGATGTCACCCGTAAAGGAAGCGACTAGGAGTTTCGTTAAGCAGTGTTTGCAATGATTGCGCAGCCCGAATGATGAAAATTATTCGGGCTGCGTTTTCTAGGGTTGTACCTGCAGACAGTTAACAAATCCATCCCCATTTCATCTAACCGTATACAGGATCTATTTTCTGTGGTTTTCCTCCCTCCCTTCTTTTACCGGGCTGTAAAATAGTGCTTTCTCCGTTTCAGCTTCGGCGTGAACGAAAGTGCTGCGTCTAGCTGACCGGTCCGGTCATATTTTCTACTCCTGATCTCTAGAGATTTTATTCCTTTTTATTACTGTTCAGACAGGAAATTTCATCCGTTTTTTGGGCTTATCCGAGTCAAAGTGTCGAAATCATAAAGGAGATAAGTGTATATAAATCATTGATTGACTTATGTTTATAAAAAAATATGCTTGTTCTGTCTGCTGAATCTGAATTAGTTTTTGAGAGGAAAAACGCGTGAAAATGTCCAAGGTTATCCATCTATTTGCCTGTACATTTATACCATCAATTAAGTACTTTTTTTAATCACTTAACTCACTCCTTCATGAAAAGTCTTCTACACGTCTCTACACCTATTTGTCTGCTGCAGACTTCCCATCATCATATTCGATGTAAAGTAACAATGGCCATATTTATTCGCTGAGCGGCTATCAGCGATCCAGGTTATAGTCAACACAAAGTGGTTTTGAACGGAGGCAATAATAATTGCTGATCGTTGTGTATTAAAGTGTTCGCGACTATTTCCATTTAACTATACTATCCATACTGATTTATTCCTGTAAAGTTTATTAGTTGCCGCATTGCTGGTGACCATTAAAGTTACGCCCTGTATGGAGTTTGATATAAGAATTATCAATTGGTTATAATTAACACTCCTAAAATGAATTTCAAATGAACTTCCATCCAATCAGTCCGGCTATTTATTCAGTTGGCTTCCCTTTTAGCTGGCAGACGAGAGTGATTCTCCCGATTCGGTAAATGAGGAGGGTGTTGCCGGAGAGTGGGGTACGATGCAGCGGCGAAATGCTGCCGCCAGAAGCATGATTTTTTAATCATCATTCCGTCAGCACCGAGCATTTTGTTCCGGCGTGGACGGAATGATTTTTAGCTGGAGTTTCGGGCTGGGATCCGTTTCGAAGAGGTCCGAACCCGCATTTTATTATTTATCCTACTGCATGACATTTTAACGCCGCAGTACTAATCCTTGCTCATGAAAAAAAAATGCACTATTTCTTTACTGTCCGTTCCGGATAATTCCACGCCGGAAGTCATGTACCGTAAACGAAGCAACCGGGCCGGGCCTATTGATAAACTGCCTTCCGGCTGCATCATGGATCAGCGTCTGACCTTATCCGATTGCGTAGGTTGTATGAAATCCTATGGATGCAACTGCGCTATGGTCCGCTTTCACATCGCCTTGTGCTGATCAGCAGCTGAACCTTTCCTTTTCCTGCCGCCATCCTGTAGGCTTTATCCCCTGGTAAAGCCACCCTCTCTTTGTCCTCATTTCTAATAAAATAATTACTGCATCATGGATCCTTTATACAATTTAATCAAGCCCTGCTCCTTTTTCAGGAAAGCGATGCTCACTTTCGGAGCACTTTTATGTCTATTTGGCTCTACAGGATTGTATGCCACTAACTATATTGTAAATAGCTCGAGCGATGCGAATACGGGATCCGGGGTAACGGGTACGCTGCGGTATTGCATCACCCAGGCGGACCTCAGCGCCGGGCCGCATACCATCACTTTTACGGTACCTTCCGTTACGTTCGCTTCTGATTACCCGCAGATTATCCGACAAATTACCATCGATGGGGGAGCATCTAAAGTGATCGTGCAGTGTACGGCCGGTAATGGATTATTGCGGCCGTTTTATCTGAATACCGGCTCCAGCAATTCCACCCTGAAGAACCTGGATATCCGGGGGGGCGGTTTGGAACCCATCCGGATTGACGGGTCGCCTACCGACATTACTATTCGGAACATTATCTGTAGCAATAGCAGCGGGGACTGGTGGAATTACGGGCTTTTCATCACCGGGAATGCTACGAATTATACCATCCGGAACTTCATTATGAACAACATCGAGAATGCTTTCGATGCTATCCACATCAGCGGTACCTCGACCAATGTGACCATTGACAGCGTAAGAATTCCGCAGGGGCCGGGTACCACCGGCATTGGCATGCGTTTCGGGGGGGTAGTCAACAACATGACCATCAGTAACTGCTATATCAACCTCGATGACCAGAACACCACCGATGACGGCGACTACGGCATTTTGTTTGACAGCAATGTCACGGGTTTGACCATGAATAATGATACGATTAATGACGGCGAAATATATGGAATGCATTTTTCTGGCACCCTGACCAACTTTAACATCCAAAACACCCAGATAAAGCAAGGCGACGGGTGGGGTCAAGGTATTGGCTTTCGGGTCGTGGGTGTAGTGAATGGATTTACGATAAATAATTTATTGATTGATATGAACATTACCACCACTCCGACGCCCTTAGGAGACGATGGTGACTACGGACTTTATTTCAATACCACCGTTAGCAATGCCAACATCAATAACCTGACCATCCATGACTGCGATCTTCGGGGCGCCTTTTTTGGTAACGGGATGGCCACCGGAAGTATTACCAATACCACCATTGATAATTTTAATGGTCATGTTACCAACTTAGGACTTGAATTCAACGGGCCAGTCACCAACCTGACGATGACCAATGTGACCATTAACGAGGATATAACCGGTACTACCGATGACGGCGATTACGGCCTGCGCTTTATCGGCAGTGTAAACGGCGCAACCCTGACTAATGTTAATGTTAAGGAAGCCGATGTATATGGCGTCCATATCTGGGTAGATTTCAGGAACGTTACCTGGACCGGCGGTAATTTATTCAAGAACGGCACCGGTATTCGCGGCGACAACTGTAATTACAACCGCCGGAATGTAAAGCTGCAAAACCTGGAAATCGACAGTTCCACGACCAACGGGATCGCTTTGCCGATCTGTTTAGGCGGTCTGGCTGATAGTGTGGCCATCTTAAATGATACGATCACAAATGCCGGCAGCGACGGCATTTATTTATGGAACGGCAACGTTGCCACGATGTATACCATTAAAAACTGTTTGATCAGAGGCAACGGAAGAACCTCCACTGCGGGCGATGGTATCCAGATTACAGCGCCCGACAACGTAGTGATCACCCAAAACAACATTTACGATAATGCAGGGCTGGGTATCAACCATACCGGAAACGGCAACTGTCTCCTGGAAGGGGCATTGGCGCCTAGTATTAATTCGGTGACGCCGATGGCGGGCAATCAATACTTAGTCAATTTTACCATACCCGCTGCAGCGGGACCGGGTACCTTCAAAGTAGAATTTTTTACCAACAATCCTATTGCGGGCATAGAAGGGGAATATTACGTCAGCAGCGTCAGCGGTTTAAGTGCCGGGGTGGGGCAGACGGCTACCATTACCACCAATACCGGTCCGGCGGCGAACCCCAAAACGGCGAACCTGACCATGACCTTTACCCGTACGGGGGCATCCTGTAACGGCACTTCGGAGTTTAGTAACTCCATGGCTTTAGACCCGCAGGGGCCGGGATGTGTAAATGCCGGGGTGGCCATGTGGTTGCGGGCCGATAAAATTACCGGCAAGGCCGAAGGCGCCGCCCTGGATCAATGGATTGATTATTCCGGTAACGGTAAAAAGGCCAAGCAGTTTACTGCCACCGCCCAACCTAAATACCGGTCCACCACGCTGTTGATGAATTTCAATCCGGTGGTCCAATTTGATGGTTCCGATGATCGCCTGGACTTTCCGGACCGGTTGGGCATTACGGATACCAAAGTGTTTACCATTGCGTCGACCATACGCGCCACTTCTTATGGCTCACAGGGCTCCATTTTAGGGGGCGCCGCCTATGGCATGGCCAATTACTTCCATCCGGACGGACGGCAAAAAATACATTACCATAATGTCGGCGACCTTGGTCTGTCTACTAAAACCAATACGGCAGGCATCCCTAATCTGCTCATGTCATCGCGTACGACGGCAGCAGGCAACTATGAATTTTATAATAACGGGGCGGCCGACGGTATTTTTACCAATGCGACCAGTTTCAGCACGGACGGTATTGCCAGGGTGGGGGGATCCTATACACCCGGCAACTACAATCCGCTGCATGGCGTTGTGGGCGATTTGATCGTGTATAACCGACCCCTGACCAGTACCGAACGCCAAAAAATCAACACTTACCTTTCCATTAAATACGGCGTTTCATTTGATACGACGATTGCGAAAGTGGCGGGCGTGGGCAACAATTACCTCCTTGGCGATGGTACCACCGTGATCTGGACGGCCAACACGGGTTATTACCACCGCATTACGGGTATTGGCCGCGACGACTGTGATAGCCTGGTGCAGAAACAGAGCCGTAATGTGAATGTAAGCAACCCGGGTATTGTGACCATGGGTGTGGGTACCATCGCCATCAGCAATGCCACCAATCCCACCAGTTTTCCGGCCGATAAGAGTTTCGAGGTCTGGGCAGACGATGGTAAAACCGGCAGTACTTCTACGGCTATTACCGGCGACGGTATGATTACCCTCACTGGAGGCTCCTGCGCGCAATACGCCCGGATGGCTAAAACGTTTAAAATCCAGGAAACCGGCACCATCGGGGTCGTGCAGGTGAAAGTGGATATGACCGGTATCACCATTGGAAAAACGGCCGGCGATTACTACCTGGCAATCAACAATACCAGCACTTTTTCGGGCACCATTACCAAGCTGGTCGCGGCCACTTCGTACGTGGGGAAAGTGGTCACCTTTGACAATGTGAACTTTACGGACGGGCAGTTTTTTACGGTCATTGGCCAAAGAACGTATGGCCCGGCCAATATCACGGCGAACCTGAAACTTTGGGTCAAAGGCGACGAAGCCGTCACGCTGACCGGGGCAGCCGTAACCGGCTGGGACGATCAGGGGCCTGCCGGTAATCTTTTGGCCGGCGCAGGTGGACTGGGCATGAGCTATACGGCCATGCAGAATTTTAACCCGGTCGTTTCTTTCCCGGGCGGCGCCAGCGGTAACTTCCTGAACTTGCCCGGCGGTATTCTGGGCAATGTCAACACTTTTACCGGGGCAACTGTATTCGCCCTGACCAAACCGGCCAATACCGGCCAGACCAGCCGGTTATTTGAAGAAAACCTGGCCGTAGGAGGTAGTTATTTCGGTACGCATATTCCATATAGCGGAACTATTTACAGCGACGTGCCAATTGCCACCCGTATCAGCCTTCCCGCTCCCGCAACTACGACCACTCAGTATAATATATGGGGACTTTATTCGGCGCCGAGCGTACAAGCCATCTACCAAAACAGTAAAAGCATTCTTTCCGGGACTATTGCGGCCAGCAGCTATAAAGGCAACAACAGTGCTTTTCACCTGGGCTCCTACACCGGCGTCCAGGACTATGCCGGCACCATGGGGGAAGTGATCATCTATTCCCAGGCCTTAACGCCCGGCCAAAGACAAAAAGTAAATACCTATCTGGCGGTGAAATGGGGCGTTACGCTGGACCAGACCAGTCCGTACAGTTATATTGCTGCGGACAGCACCGTGCTCTGGGATGGCGCGGCCAACGCGATTTATAAGAACCGGATTACCGGCATTGGCCGGGACGACTGCAGCGATCTGGCGCAGCGCCAAAGCCGCAACCAGGATACCACCAGCGCTTATGTAACCATGGGTCTGGGTACGATTGCCGCTACCAATACGGCCAACCCCAATGAATTCAGCGCGGATAAAAGCTTTGAGATCTGGGGGGATGATGGCATCGCCGGCAGTGCCACTACCACTATAACTGGCGACGGTACTATTAATCTGAACCCCAGCACCTGCGGCGTGTTTCGCCGGCTTGGGAAAACCTTTAAGGTACAGGAAACCGGCACTGTGGGCAATGTGCAGGTAAAGGTGAACCTCCGGGGTACTTCCCTCGGTAAGGTGGCCAGCGATTTTTACTTAGCCATCAACAGTACGTCTACTTTTGCCGGTGTAATCACCAAATTGATCCAGGCCAGCAGCTACAGCGGCGGGGTGGTAACTTTTAATAACGTGAACTTTACCAATGGCCAGTTCTTTACCGTTGTTGGTCAGAAGGCGCAGGGACCGGCTAATATCACCAGTAATCTAAAGCTCTGGCTTCGGGCCGAGGATGGCATTGCCCTAAACGGTAGTACGGTCAGTGGCTGGATCGATCAGGGACCAGCTGGGAATGATGCCGTTCAGAATACGGTTGTCAGCCAGCCTGCCTATAACAGTGTTACGAATTTAATCAATTTTAACCCTTCGCTTTCGTTCGACGGTTCCAATGATCTGTTCAAGACCACCGCTCCGATATTTGGTACAGGCAATTTGAATTATACCTCTTTTGGCGTGGTCAACGGAAACAGTGCTGCCGGCGGCGTCCGGCATTGGCTCCATGACGGGGCTAACAGTTGTAGCCAAGCCATTGGTTTTTCAGTCAATAACGGCAATACCTTGTTTAACGTTAACTGGTGCAATGATTTTTCAGGAGGAACTGTTTCAACCAATAAAGCTTATATAGAATCTTTTGCCCGGGATGCCAGCACTTCCATCCGGATGAACATCCTGAATGGCAAAACGGTAGCTACCAGCGGTGTATTACCTGCCTTGAATAAGGCAAATGGTACGGGCACGATTGGCGCCGATGTTGGCAATGGTCAGTTGTGGAGCGGACAGATTGGAGAAATAATTGCCTATGAATCGCTTTTGACGGCTCTGGATCAACAAAAAGTGAACAGCTATCTGGCGGTGAAATGGGGCTTGACCATTGACCAAACTACCCCGTACAACTATTTATCGGCCAATGGTACAGTCATTTGGAATGCCACTACATATGCTGCCTACACCAACCGCATCACCGGTATTGGCCGCGATGATTGCAGCGATCTCCAGCAAAAACAAAGTAAAAACCAGGACGCCGGATCATTAGTAACCATCAGTAATGGTACGACCCTCGCCGCTACGAACGACGCCAATACCAGTACCTACAGCGCCGATAACAGCTGGCTGTTAATGGGTGATAATAACAAGAACCTTACCTGGACGGGCTCCGGCGTACCCATCAACGGCGGCAACGTTCGCCTCAACCGGGTGTGGCGGGTAAAAGAAACCGGCACCGTGGGTACGGTGTACCTGGAAGCGCCGGATAATAGTTCGGCACTGGCCACCAAATTGCCGACGACGACGAATAATATTTACCTGTTGGTAGCCAATAGCGCCACAAATGGCCGGTTCAACAGTCTCACCGGCGTAACGGTGCAATTAATGACCTTCGATGCGACCAACCAGAAGTGGTACACGACGTATAATTTTGCCGACGGCGATTACTTCACGTTCGGTTCGGAAAAAGTCTGTATCGCTCCGGTGGGTATTAGTGAAGGCCTGACCAGCTGGTACCATGCTACCGATTTACTACTGGGCGTCCTCCCGGCCAATACGGCCAATGCCTTCCCCGACCTGGCCTTCGGAGCGTATTCGCTCAACCGTAACGCCAACGGTACGGCGACCGTCGTGGCCGGCAGCGCCACCAGCTTTAACTACAACCGTAGTATCACATTGACCGGTAATGCCGGCTTTACCAAAGGTAGTCTGGCCAATACCGATGTGATCGAAGCGGCAGCGGGTAGTATGTTGGCAGTAGGGACCAGCAATGTCAACCTGTTTGGCATCAGCAGCGCGCTCGGCAACGTTAGTGGTTTAAACGCTGGCGCCTTATTTAACGGCACGTCCGGTACTTCTGGCGGCGGCACTGCCGGAACGCCGAACGTATTCAGTATGCTCGGTTCTACCACCAATGTCACGGGTTATACCAATGGTACCGCCGGTACTGCGTCTGGATCTATAGCTGCCAGAGCAGCAGGTGCTTATACCCTCGGCTTTGGCCAGAATGGTAGCAACGGCGTTTACAACAACGGTACTATCGCCGAAGCATTTGCCTTCGACCGGGTCCTGGATCCGGAAGAGAGACTGGTTTTGGAAAGCTACCTGGCCATCAAATACGGGCAGACGCTCAGCCATAATTATTTCAATGCCGATTACGATGGTACCAATGCCGCCGCTACCACGCTTTACGACGTCAGTATTTATCCAAACCGGGTATTTGGGGTGGGTACCGATACGACCGGTTGTTTCTATCAAAAGCAAAGTACCAGTGCGGTCCCTGGCAGCATGCTGAAAATGAGTATTAATACGGCGTTCGCTGCGGAAAACAGCGGTAATGCGGCGGTATTCCTGCAGGACCGTTCGTACGTAATGGCCGGTGATAACAGTGGTTCCATTGCGGCCTGGGTCATGGGCGGCGGCGCTAATCCGAACACCCCCGACATTTATCAAACGACCTGTGTACTGCCTACCCGGATCAACCGGCAGTGGAAAGTAACCGGTACGTATGCGACCCCAACCATTTTATTCGCCATCCCGGATGCCACCAGTTCGGAAGCGACTAAACTTCCTGCGGTCACTGCCGGCTACAGCGTTTGGATGGTATTGAATAATAATGCCGATTTCGGTATAAATGCCTTGGAGCAGGAAATACCAATGACCTTGAACGTGCTGACCAACAATTGGGAAGGGTCCTATCAATTTCCGGCAGGTACGACGAAGTACATCACGTTCGTCATGAAGAATAACGCCATTGCCACCGGCGCCGTGGCTCCGGCCGTGATGATCACCGAGACGGATAATTCCTGCACCATGGATGACGGTAAAATATTGGCCGGCGCTTCCGCGCTGCTTACGCCGACCAGTGGTGCTTCCTATCTCTGGAACAATGCGGCGACCACTCCGACGCTGACCGTAAATCCGATGGTCACGACCACGTATACCGTGACGGTAACGGCCGCTAACGGCTGTACTGCTTCGTCAACGTCGACGGTAACGATAGTTCCGCCAGCAGTAGCAGCGATCGTAGAAACGGATAATTCCTGCCTTGCTGACGACAGCAAAGTATTGAGCGGCGATCAGGCTACCCTGACTGCCAGTGGCGGCACCACGTATTTCTGGGATGATGCCAGTACCCTTGCGGTCCGAACAGTGACTCCGTTATTGAACACTTCTTACATGGTCACCGTAAGCGATGCCAATGGTTGCACTGCTTCAGCAAGTAAGTTAATTACCATTGTCACCGCACCAACCGTCAGTCTTACCGGCGCCAGCAGCATCTGCGTGGGCGATATGACCGGGGTTTCACCAACTTCGGGCGGCACCTGGCAGAGCAGTAACCCGGCCATAGCGAGCGTCACTAATGCCGGCGTGGTCACCGGGGTTTCGGCCGGCGCTGCCGTGTTTAACTTTACAAGTTCGGCATCCGGTTGCACTTCGGCCTCCACATTACCGGTTACCGTGAATGCTACCCCACTAGTTACCATCACCGGTTCCAATAATATTTGCGTGAATGGAAATACGGCCCTGTCGCCGACTACCGGCGGCACCTGGACCAGTAATAATATGGCCGTGGCTACGGTGACCAATGCCGGTATAGTCACCGGCGTATCGGCAGGTACAGCGACCTTCACTTTTACGAATTCCACTACAGGTTGTGTTTCAGCACCTACTGCAGCCGTAACTATCAATGCTTTACCGGTGGTGAATATCACCGGGTCCAGTACAATTTGTGTAGGCACCACCACCACCCTGTCGCCGACCACCGGCGGTACCTGGACGAGCAGTGATCCTACAGTAGCATCCGTAACGAATGCCGGTCTGGTAACCGGTGTAACGGGTGGAACAGTCACCTTTACCTTTGTCAAAAATGCAGCGCCCAATTGCGGTGCTACGACCATGACCGTTACGGTAAATGCTTTGACCCCAACCAGCATTACCGGAGCAACCACGATCTGTGCCGGCACAACCACGACTTTGTCGCCGACGACTGGCGGTACCTGGGCGAGTACTAATATGGCCGTGGCCACCGTCACGAATGCCGGTATCGTTACCGGTGTATCGGCGGGTACGGCTTCATTCATTTATACAAATACCACTACTAATTGTGCTTCTCCGGCCACTGCACCAGTTACGGTAAACGCCTTACCTGTGGTCAGCATCACCGGCGCCAGCAGTATTTGCGTAGGCGGAGGCACCACCTTATCGCCGACCAGCGGCGGTACCTGGGCGAGCAGCAATGCTGGGGTAGCCACGGTCACGAATGCCGGGGTGGTCACCGCTTTAACGGCGGGCAGCGTCACATTCAGCTTTACGAGCACGGCAACGGGTTGCGTCTCCATGCCTACCGGGGCGGTTACGGTTACGGCCTTACCGGTAGTTGCTATCAGTGGCGCCAGCACGATCTGTGCCGGCCTCACCACGACCTTGTCTCCTTCCACCGGCGGCACCTGGGTCAGCAGTGATCCTGCGGTGGCCACGGTCACGAATGGCGGAGTGGTCACCGGTGTAGCGGCAGGTACGGCTACGTTTACCTTTACCAGCAATACTGCACCGAATTGTGCCGCAACGACCGGCACGGTCACCGTACTGGCGCTGCCAGTGGTCAGTGTCACCGGATCCGGCACGATCTGCGTGGGTACCACGACGACCCTGTCGCCGACATCCGGCGGCACCTGGGCCAGTAGTAATGCTATGGTCGCCACGGTTTCCAATGCCGGTGTAGTTACCGGCACGGGGGCGGGTACGGCCACGTTTACCTTCACTTTGTCGGCTACCGGTTGCGTTTCGGATCCCACCCCGGCGGTTACGGTCAATGCTTTACCGGTGGTAAGCATTGTCGGTTCCAGCAGTATTTGCGTGGGCTTTACTACTACTTTATCGCCGACTACCGGTGGCACCTGGGTCAGCAGCGATCCGGCCATAGCCACGGTCACGAATGCAGGGTTGGTTACCGGTACTTCTGCCGGCACGGCCACCTTTACGTTTACCAATTCCGTCACCGGTTGCGTATCCATGCCGACCGGAGCAGTTACCGTGAATGCTATTCCGACGGTGCTGATCACCGGGGCAACCAGCATCTGTATCGGCGCCATGTCGGGCTTGTCGCCCACCAGCGGCGGTACCTGGGCGAGCAGTAACGCAGCGGTAGCCACCGTCACCAATGCCGGTGTCGTTACCGGCGTATCGGCCGGCACGGCCACCTTTACCTTCACCCAGTCCGGTACGAATTGCGCCTCGGCGCCTACGCCGGCCATTACGGTCAATCCTACGCCGACGGTCAGCATTACCGGCGCCAGCAGCATCTGTATAGGTTCTACGACCACCTTGTCGCCGACGAACGGCGTCTGGATGAGCAGCGATCCGGCGGTGGCTACGGTCACCAATGCCGGCATAGTCACCGGTGTAGCGGCGGGTACCGTCACCTTTACCTTTACCAATACCTCGACGGGTTGCCAGTCTGCACCTACCCCGGTGGTTACGGTCAATGCGCCACCCGTGGTCAGCATTACCGGGGCGAATAATATTTGTGTTGGCTTAACCACGGTGTTGGCGCCGACCAGTGGGGGTACCTGGTTAAGCAGTGACCCGAGCGTGGCCACGGTCACCAATGCCGGTCTCGTTACCGGTGTATCGGCCGGTTTAGTCACCTTCACCTTTACCAGTACGGCAACGGGTTGCACCTCGGCGCCCACGGGAGCGATTACCGTTAATCCTTTACCGGTAGCCAGCATCAGCGGACCCAATAGTATTTGCGTTGGCGCAACTACCGGTTTATCGCCTTCTTCCGGCGGCACCTGGGCGAGCAGCAATGCTGCGGTCGCCACGGTTACCTCATCCGGTGTAGTGACCGGGGTTTCGGCCGGCACCGCCACCTTTGTCTTTACCAATACCGGCACCGGCTGCATGTCGGCGCCCACGGCAGCGGTTACTGTAAATGCCATACCGGTAGTCAATATCAGCGGCGCAACCAGCATTTGCATCGGCTCCACGACTACCTTGACACCCACGACCGGCGGTACATGGACCAGTACGAACGCCGGTGTAGCGACGGTTACCAATGCCGGCGTAGTTACCGCCGTATCAGCAGGCACGGCGACCTTTATCTTCACCAACAGTAGCACCGGCTGCGTGTCGGCGGCTACCGCTGCGGTGACGGTCAATGCCACGCCCATCGTCAGTATTGTCGGGGCTTCCAGCATTTGTATCGGCGCCATGACCGGATTATCGCCTTCTACGGGCGGTACCTGGACGAGCAGCAACCCGGCCGTAGCGACCGTCTCGAATGCAGGAGTAGTTACCGGTATAACTGCCGGCACCGCCACCTTCACGTTCACGAACGGCAGCACGGGTTGTGTATCAGCGCCCACGCCGGCAGTAACTGTTAACGGCACCCCAGCCGGTACGATCACCGGCCCCACCACCATTTGCGCCGGGTTCACCACTACTTTGTCACCGAACTCCGGGGGTACCTGGACGAGCAGTAATGCGGCCGTAGCTACGGTCACGAATACCGGTGTGGTCACCGGTATATCCGCCGGCACCGCTACGTTCACCTTCACCAATTCGGCAACCGGCTGCGTAGCAGCGCCAACCGCGCCGGTCACGGTCAATGCCCTGCCATTGGTGAGTATCACCGGGACCAGCGGCATTTGTGTAGGCGCCTCCACGACCCTGTCGCCGACCAGCGGCGGCACCTGGGCCAGCAGCAACCCGGCAGTAGCCACCGTTACCAACCTCGGTATTGTCACCGGCGTATCGGCCGGATCGGTCACCTTCACCTTTACGAATTCCGTGACGGGCTGTATGTCCTCGTCTACGCCGATCGTCACCGTGAATGCCCTGCCGGTCGCCAGTATTACCGGAGTCAGCAGCATTTGCGTCGGTGCAACGACCACCTTGTCGCCCACCAGCGGCGGTACGTGGGCGAGCAGCAATCCTGGTGTCGCTACGGTTTCGGGGACCGGTGTGGTCTCCGGCGTATCAGCGGGCACGGCGACGTTTACCTTTACCAATACCACCACGGGTTGCGTTTCGGCCCCGACTTCCGCCGTCACCGTCAATGCCATTCCGGTGGTCAGTATTACCGGTTCCAGCAGCATTTGCATCGGCTTTACGACCGCCTTGTCGCCGACGACCGGTGGCACCTGGGTGAGCAGTAATCCGGCGGTAGCTACGGTCACGAATGCCGGGGTAGTTACGGCGGTAAGCGCCGGCACCGCCACCTTTACCTTTACCAATACGGCCAGCGGTTGCATGTCTTCGCCTACATCAGCGGTTACGGTAAATGCTTTACCGGTGGCGAGCATTACCGGGACGAGCAGCATTTGCGTTGGCGGAACCACCACCCTGTCGCCGACCACCGGCGGTACCTGGGTGAGCAGTAATCCAGCCGTAGCCACGGTCACGAATGCCGGTATCGTCACCGGCGTATCGGCCGGCTCGGTCACCTTTACCTTCACGAATTCCCTGACCGGTTGTGCTTCGGCGGCTACTTCGGCCGTCACGGTAAACGCTTCACCGATCGTCAGTATCACCGGGGTAAACAATATCTGCATCGGCGCGACCACTACCTTATCGCCGACCACCGGTGGTACCTGGGTGAGCAGTAATCCGGCGGTAGCCAGTGTGACGAATGGCGGCGTGGTGCTCGGCTTAACGGCCGGCACGGCGACGTTTACCTTTACCAGCACGGCCACAGGATGTAGTTCCGCTCCTACGGGCACCGTGACGGTCAACGGGTTGCCAGCGGTCAGTATCACGGGTTCTAATAGTATTTGTATCGGCGCAACCTCCAGCTTATCGCCAACGACCGGTGGCACCTGGGCCAGTAGCAATCCGGCGGTGGCCACCGTGACGAATGCCGGCCTGGTTACGGGTGTAGGTGCCGGCACCGCCACGTTCACCTTTACCAGCAGCAGTACCGGCTGTGCTTCCGCGCCCACCGGAGCGATCACAGTGTCGGCCTGCAATTCTTTGGCTGCCGTAAAAGTCTTCCTGAGCGGTCCGTATGACGCTGCGGTTGATCTGATGAAGGATCAAATGCGGGTGGCGAATCAGATCCCGAATACACAGCCTTATGGGGGCGCCCAGTATGCCGACTTCAACTATAACGGTCCGGAAACGATCGGCGCCGGCGTACTGGCGGTAACCGGTACGAACGCCATTGTGGACTGGGTGCTGCTGGAGTTACGCAGCCCGGCTAGTCCCGGCACCGTTATCGCCCGTAAAGCGGCCCTGGTGCAGCGCGACGGCGATGTGGTCGAATCCGCGGATGGTACTTCCCCGGTCGTCTTTGTAGGGGCTACGGCGGGCAGTTATTATGTCGCCGTGAAACACCGCAACCACCTGGGCGTGATGACCAGCTCGGCCATTGTCCTGAGCGGCAGTTCGGCGGTATCGATCAATTTCACCAGTGCTGCGACGAATAATTACCAGTTGCCGGGCGCTACCGGAAGCACCTACGCCCAAAGAACGCTGCCCAACGGCAAGCGCGCCCTCTGGGAAGGGAACATGAGCAATTTGTCCGGTTCCGGCAACCAGATCCAGTTTCAGGGTAGTAATTCCGACAGCGATGAGCCCTACTTCCGGGTATTGCTCGATCCGGGTAACCTGCTGGTGCTCCCCAACTATATCGTCAATGCTTATGATCGGTCAGACGCTAATCTGGACGGGATGGTCATTTACCAGGGCAATGGTTCCGATTCGGACATTCCATTTTTCAACGTGCTGTCCTTCCCGGATAACAACCTGTTCCTGCCCAATTTCGTCATTTTCCAGCAAATACCCTGATTCTGAACATCCATCCTCCTTCATTGAAAAACATAAATAATTATGAAAAATATAGTGGTGTTGTTAAGTGCGCTGCTCTTCTCCTCCCTGGTAAATGCTCAGGTTAAATTTAACCTGAGCTATCAGGAGGCGACCAAGGTCTATACGGTTAGCATCCTCCCGGAAGTCAGCTGGGGAGCGCCTAAAAACATGGTCAGCTCGGCGCAGGTCGTATTGCGCGTGGCAGCGAATCAGGAATTTACCCCTGGCATCACTTCCCTGGTACCCGGTTTGACCTGGGCCGACAATGCTTACATCGAACATCCTGATGGGGCTCCGGAATACACTTTCGTCTGCATTTCTCTGGTCAATGGTCCAACTACGCAAATACCGCTGGCCGACGGTCAGGAAGTACCGCTTTTTTCCTTCGTCAATGCTGGAAACGGTTGCGCCGGTCAGGTGGTCCTGTTGGCCAATGACGATCCGATGGTGCAGTCCGTACGGGGAGCAGGATTCAATATTACCCAGCATTTCGCCGTACTCGGCGCCCGTGGAAATGCTTTTACCGGCTTGATCAATAGCGCAGTGGATTGCTCCCCGCTCACCAGTGTGGACGCACCGACGGGTAAAGTGATCGACGAAGTAAAGGTGTCTCCGGTACCTGCGGATAACGTAGTGAATATTCAATGGACCTTACTTACGGACCAGCAGGAACAGCGGGAAATGCTCATTTTCGACGCCCGGGGCCGGGAAGTTTTCCGGCAAAAAATAAGCGGTGTCCAGGGACGGTACAGCATGCATGTCCAGGTGGCAAACTGGCAGGCAGGCCTGTACAGCATGCAATTTGTCTTTGCCGGCGGCCAGCGTACGCCTTCCTGGAATTTAATGGTAATTCATTGACATTTAATCACTTATGCTCTAATCCAAAATATTGAATTGGGGTTGCATCAAAGTTAAGTTGTAGAGATTTAACGCTTTGGTGCAGCCCCAACTCTTTAAAATTAATCAATCATGAAAAGACAGCTACTTTTACTTCTTTCGCCTATTGCCTTGCTGGTCATGTTGTGTGTTTCCAGCCTGCAAGCCACGGTTACTTATAAATTAGTTTATAACAGTGTAACCCAGGTATATACTGTATCTCTTAACAGCACCGTTGCGTATACCGGACCCCAGGCCCGGATCTTTCCTTCCACGCAGATAACGGTCGTGGTGCCCGATCCCGATGGTACCGGAGCGGGCAGCTTCGGGGTCACCAATCTGACGACCCTGACGACCCTCAATTGGGGTTTCAGCCAGTTGAACAGTCCTCCCCAAAATACAACTAAGGATTATCTCTTTTTTACGCCTTCCAATGCCGGAGGATATTCGCCATTTAATATCCCGGCCAATACCGATATTAATTTATTCAGTTTTAAAGCTGCTCAGGCTTGTATGGGCACGCTTTATTTATATGATAATATTACTGATCCACTGAACGCCAATCCGAATTACAATGCCGATAACAGCATCCGGATATTTGGCGGAGGTAACGTCGATTTATACACGGGCAATAGTAGCGGGCCGGTATCCTGTCCGCCCTGCCTGCTTTCCAATATCACGGCGATAACGACCAATGTCAGTTGCTTTAATGGAACGGATGGTGCCGGTACCGTCGTTGCCGCCGATGGAACTCCGCCTTACACTTATGCCTGGCCAGCCAGTGCCGGCAACCAAACGACACAAACCGTCAGCAACCTGATGGCAGGCACCTACGTAGTTACCGTAAATGATTCCGGCGGTTGTATCGGCACGGTGACCGCCACCATTACCCAGCCGACGCAGCTCACGGCATCGGCCAGTACCTTGACCAATGTCATGTGTTTCGGCGGTACGAATGGTTCCGTCACGGTCGCTGCCGGCGGTGGCACGCCGCCTTATACTTTGTTATGGACCGGCGGTTCCAGCAACCAGACCGTGACCGGTTTAGCAGCGGGAACTTACACGATCACCGTCACGGACGCCAAAGGCTGTACTATAACTTCCTCGGCCACCGTGACCCAACCGGCGCAGTCCTTAAGCGCGGGTATTAATGCCAGTACCAATGCCAGCTGTTTTGGCGGAACCAATGGTTCGGCAACGGCTGCGGGGAGTGGCGGTACTACGCCTTATACTTATTTATGGAGTAATGGTCAGACGGCGGCCATGGCCACCGGATTGGCGGCGGGTACTTATACCGTGACGATCACCGATGCCCATAACTGCACGGCCAGCGCGACCGCCACCATTACGGCGCCGACGGTGTTGACCGCCGTCATCAGCGCGCAGACCAATGTGTTGTGCAATGGGACAGCCACGGGCAGCGCCACGATCAGTGCTGCCGGCGGTACCATTGCCTATAGTTATTTATGGCCGGTGTCGGCGGGTAGTCAGACCACGGCTACCGCGACCAACCTGCCGGCCGGTATTTATAATGCCACGGTCACCGATGGACAGGGCTGCACGGCTACGGCCACTGCGACCATCACCGCGCCTGCGGCACCCCTCACCACCGCTATTAGCGGCGTAAACGTCAGCTGCGGCGGGACCAACAACGGCAGCGCGACCGTCACCCCTGCGGGCGGAACTCCCGGCTACACTTATTTATGGAGTACCGGCGCCCTGACGGCTACGGCCACTAATCTGGGCGTAGGTACTTATACGGTTACCGTCACCGATCAAAATAGCTGTACGGCCGCCGCCAGCGTGGTGATTGGTCAAAACACGGGATCGGTCAACTATAAACTGACCCTGGATCCGGACGGGGTAACCTACCGGGTTTCCTTCAATAGTTCGGTGGCCTACAGCGGTTCGCTGGCGCGGATAACGGGCAGTACCCAGTTTACCCTGGTCTTTCCCGATCCCGACGGCTCCGGTGCGGGCGTCGTGCAATTGGCCAACGTGACCTCGTTGACCAGTCTGGACATGGATTACACCCAATTGAATAGTCCTCCGGCAAGTCCGTCCAGGGACTACGCGTTTTTTGCGCCGACCAACGCCGGTGCTTATACCCTGTTCAATATTCCGGCTAATACCGATATCGCTTTATTTACTTTTAAAATTCCCCTGGGCTGTTCCGGCTCGGTTTATTTATTTGACAACTATGCCGACCCCTTGAATTCCAACCAGAATATCAGTGCGGATAATAGTTTTAAAACGCTGGGTGGCGGCAATGCCAACCTGTATTGCAATAATGCCACGGGCCCGGTAGCCTGCCCGTTGTGCGCGCTTTCCAATATTACGGCCGTCACGACCAATGTGTCATGTTTCGGCGGTTCTACCGGCGCGGCCACCATTATTGCTGCTGATGGCGTTCCCCAGTACAGCTATGCCTGGCCAGCCAGTGCTGGAAATCAAACCACCCAAACCGTTACCAATCTGGTCGCCGGCACGTATACCGTCACCGTGACCGACGGGGTAGGTTGCACGGGAACGGTTGCTTTCACCATCACCCAGCCACCGGTACTGACCGCCGTAGCGAGTGTCGTCGCCCCGGTCTTGTGCAACGGCGCAGCGACCGGCTCGGTCATGGTGGTCATTGGCGGCGGTACGCCCGGATACTCCATCTTATGGTCGAACGGTTCGACCGATCAGACTGTTACCAATCTCGTTGCCGGGACCTATACCGTCACGGTTACCGACTCGAAAAGCTGTACGGCGACCGCTTCGGCCACCGTTGGTCAGCCGGCTCAGCCGTTGAGTGCGACCATTACGGCCAGTATCAATGCCGGTTGTGCCGGCGGCGCCAGCGGTACTGCCACCGTTACTGCCGGTGGCGGCACCGGTCCTTTTAACTACTTGTGGAGCAATGGTCAGACCAATGCTACGGCCACCGGCCTGGTCGCTGGTATTTACACGGTTACGATTACCGATGCCAATAACTGTACGGCCATGGCTTCGGTTATGATCACCCAGCCCAGCGTCCTCACGGCGGTGGTTGGTGCCCAGACCAATGTATTGTGCAGGGGAGCCAGCACGGGCAGCGCGACCATCGTGGCTGCCGGCGGTACGCCCAACTACAGTTATTTGTGGCCCGCAGCTGCGGGTAGCCAGACTACCGCTACCGGCACCGGACTGGCTGCTGGCTCGTACATCGTTACGGCCACGGATGCGCACGGCTGTACAGCCACCGTTACCGTGACCATTACCCAGCCGGCATTGGCTTTGACGGTAGCGGTGTCCGGAGTAAACGTAAGTTGCGGCGGTACCAATAACGGCAGCGCCACGGCGGCGCCGACCGGTGGTACACCCGGTTATACTTATTTCTGGAGTACGGGTGCTTTGACCGCTACGGCCAGTAATCTGGGAGTGGGCACTTATACCGTTACCGTTACGGACCAAAATGGCTGTACGGTGGTATCCAATGTAGTTATTGGCCAGAATACGGGTTCGGTGGTCTATAAACTAACCCTTGATCCGGATGGTCAAACCTATCGCGTTTCTTTCAACAGTTCCATTGCTTACAGTGGTCCTTTGGCGCGTATTACGGGCAGTACACAATTCACTTTAGTCTTCCCAGATCCCGATGGCACCGGTCCGGCAGTCATCCAATTGGCCAATGTGACTTCCCTGACCGCTCTGAATATGACTTTTACCCAGTTGAACAGCCCGCCCGAGAATCCGGGTTCCGACTACACGTTTTTTGCGCCGGATAATGCGGGTAGTTATACGGTGTTTAATATTCCGGCTAATACCGATATCGCCTTGTTTACTTTTAAAATTCCGGCTGGTTGTACCGGCAACATCTCCTTGTATGATAACTATGCCGATCCGTTAAATGGGGACCCCAATATCAGCGGGGACAATAGTTTTAAAGTATTGGGCGGCGGAAATGCCAACCTGTATTGCAATAATGGCACGGGACCGGTGGCTTGTTCCACCTGCCTGTTGTCGAATATTACGATTGTTCCAACCCAGGTTACCTGCTTTGGGGGGTCAAACGGTAGCGCAACTGCGATTCCCGCTGACGGTACGCCACAATACAGTTATCTGTGGTCAAATGGGGCAACTACGCAAACGGCCAGTAATTTGACTGCCGGTACTTATACGGTGACCATTACCGACGGGGTAGGGTGTACGGGAACGGCCAGCGTAACGATTACGCAGCCACCAATTCTGACGGTTTCGGCTGCACAGGTTAGCGCCGTAAGTTGTTTTGGCGGTGCCAACGGTTCAGCCAGCGCAACTACGGTTGGCGGCACGCCGGGTTATACCTATCAGTGGAGCAACGGGTCGACTGATCAAACCGCGACCGGCCTTGCGGCCGGCACTTATACCGTGACGGTTACTGATGCGAACAATTGCACAAAAACTGCCACGGCGACCATTACCCAGCCGGCTTCGGCGGTTACAGCCACCATTTCCGGCACGAACGTTTCCTGCTTTGGCGGAGCAAATGGTACGGCGACCGTGGTAGCCAGCGGCGGCACTCCCGGATACAGTTATTTGTGGAATAACGGTCAATCCATCGCTTCGATCAGCGGATTGACCGCCGGCGTGTATGAAGTGACGGTCACCGATTCTAAAGGCTGTACGGTAGTCAAACAAATCACCATCACCGAACCGGCAGTGCTTACCGCTTCGATCACGGCGCAGACCAATGTGCTGTGCAACGGCGGCTCAACCGGTTCGGCCACGGTAACGGCAGTGGGTGGTACCATCGCCTACACGTACTTATGGAGTAATGCCCAGACTTCGGCTACAGCTACTAACCTCGCTGCCGGCACCTACACGGTGACGGTGACGGACGCCAAAGGCTGTACGACAGTCACTTCGGCGACCATTACCCAACCGACAGCATTATTGGCTGAAATCATCAGCCAGGTGAACATCGGCTGCAACGGCGCC
>JANPIN010000053.1:0-110170 GCA_031425035.1 Saprospirales bacterium
AACGTTGTGGACTTTTAACTTTTTTAATCCTGAGCATAGCTTTACAGCACTGGGTTGATGTAAAGTGTTTTCAGGACAAGACATACTTTTCTAGTAAATGCTGCATGGTTTGTTTTGTCCGGCAAAGGTCAGGTATGCTCCCACCGGCCGGCAAAACCAGGATCAGGTATACAGTTGATTTTGATCAACCTGCTTTATTTTAGTGCTGCGATTTACCTTTGGCGTTTATAATACTTACACCATCTAATAGTAATATGAAAAACGCAGATTTTCTGTATCATTCTTTCCAGGAGAAGGAAGCCGTACTCCTAAATTTTATTAAAAAAACAGCGCAGCAGGACTATAATAATGAAGACCTGAAGAAGGTACGGGTCGGTATTAAAAAGATGCGCGCGACCTTTTTACTTTTAACCCTGACCAACAAGAAATTTAAGGAAGAGACCCACCTGAAAGATTTAAATATCCTGTTTAAAAAAGCGGGCAAACTACGGGATAACCTGATTAGCCAACAACTACTGCATAAATACTGGTTTTCCAAACAGTGTACCATACAGCTGGAAAAAAGCTTAAAAACGCAGCTTAAAGAAGACCGGAAAAAACTACAGCGGGCTGCTGCAGGCTTTAAACTGCAAAAGCTGGAAAAAACGAGTGGAAAAGTAAAAGGCCTGTGTACGGCCACGCCGGTTTCCAGGTTACGGGCCAAAGCCAGGGCATTTATAGCGGGTAAAATCAATTTGATCAGGCAGGCGACGACGCAGGGTTTGGACATAGAAGGCCTGCACGATGTCCGCCGCCATTTGCGCATTATTACCAGTCTGGCGGCCTTATTCAGCGAGCATGGGTTGCCCATCCTGACGGAAAAGCGGCTGCGGTCATTGAAGCGGCTACAGGGATTACTCGGCGAATGGCATGATCTGGAGATGCTGGCCGATCTGGCGCTCCGCATAATGACCGGCCTGCCGGAAAATGCGATCCGCGCCGAATGGGCTTACTTCCACCAGAAATTGCAGGTGGAAAACGAACAGCAAATGGCCATGCTGAAAAAAGAAATGCGTTCGGTTTAATGCGGCTACACTTTCCGGTACACCAGCATCGGCACCTTGGTTGTCAGCATGACCGATTTAGAAACGCTTTCACCAAATATTTTCTCCAGCCAGGTCTTGCGGGGATGGGCAAAAAATACCACCAGCGAGGGTTTGATCTTACTGGTCAGGCGATCCAGCTGGATAGAAAAATCGCCGTCTTCATTCAGTAACTCCAGATAAACCTGATCGAGTTGCGGGTATTTCATCCGCCACATTAACTGAAGATTCTCCCGGTCCAGCGACATACGTTCCGGTAAGTAAAAGTGGGCGAGGTCGGTTTTTATACCCAGTGTGTTCGCAAAAGAGGATACCAGCGCCATTTCCGCATTGAAATTTTCCATGTCGGAGGCGTACAGGAGTTTTTCCAGGGGCTCCGAGCGGTAACCATGCGGCACTACGATGACGGGTACCGCCGAGCGCTGCACGGCATAGCTGGTGTAGTTGCCGATAATTTTATCGAACGTGCCGGCGCCGCGGGTACTCATGCAGATGTATTGAAAAGCATGTTCCTGCGCATAGTCCAGCAGCGCCTTTTCCGGATGGCCATGTTCCAGCACCACAAAACTGTGCAGGCCCGGGGACACGTGCATTAATTTATGTACGTCAGCGACCATCGTTTTCAGCTTTTGCAAATTTTCAGCGGTCTGCGTACGCAGCTCCGTCTCGACCTGCTCGCGGTAAATGGTGGTCGGAATCAGGCTTTCGAAACAATGGATAAAAACCAGTTCCACGTCCATCTGGGTAGCCAGTTGAATGGCGAAGCGTAAACCGGCCCGGGAGGCTGTGGAAAAATCGGTGGTGACGAGTATTTTCTGCATGGTGGAAGAAATTCGGTTTTAAAGAATGGTTAGGGCAAAAATCGTGCATCGGGCTACGGTCGGACAAGATAAAGGTCAGGCGGATATTTGATTTATATCACCCCGTATTAATATCAATTTCGGGCAATTCCTGCACAGACCTGCTGCCGATGATGGGCTTCAATTACGAACGGTATGCCGGCTGTGCGCTGCATAATTTCACCCACCGCATCGAAATTACCCTGCGTAAGGTTTTCAATTCCGATTTTCGGTACGTAGCGTCCGATCCGCCTTATCCGGGTGGCTCACCGGATAATCCCCTGCAGCTTTACATGAATTATGACCAGCTCGATCCCGGTAATGCCCAGGTGGGCAACGGCCATTTTCCGCCCAACGGCATCGATAATTATGATTACGACAACCTGGAAGTAGTTACCACCTATGCGCCTGACTGGAAACGCTACCCCTATTTATTTAACCGGAGCGAACCGATCAACTGTACCGCCTGGGGCTGCGAGGGGGATTGCGGACTGAATTACGTAAGTTGGTGGCTGCGTCATATTCCTCATTTCCGGTGTAAAGATAAAACCGGGATCCTGAACAACTGGTGGCCCTATATTATCGACTATCAGGAAGGCCGGACTTTGGAAGCGCAAACCTCCGCCTGCAATTGCCAGATGTTCGATGATGAAATAGCCAACTGTACTGCCGGCGGTGAATTTCCCTGGCATGACTGGATTGCCCGGGTGAAAATGGCCAACCTGGATAATAACTCCGGCAAGAGCGCGTACAGTGATTTTAGCCAGCAAACCTTGGATGTAAATGCCGGTTTTCCGGTGGAAATTACGCTGGGTACCGGCTTCAGTTACACGACCTATGATGAATACTGGAAAGTGTGGATCGATTATAATCAGGACGGGATTTTTGATGAAGCAACCGAGACGTTTATCTCGCTAACCGCCCCCAAACCTGCTGACGGCACCCCGTTCAACAACGTAACCAGTTCGGCTTTTGTGCTGGGAGGTTTTACCTAGGATTTTACGACCCGGATGCGCGTGGCGATGAAACGTGGGGCTTATCCAACGCCCTGTGAGCACTTTGCTTTTGGCGAAGTCGAAGACAACGTTTCCACAAAATATTTAAAATCTGTTTTTAAATTTTCGTAGCGTTTTTCGAAGCTCTGCACCTGCTGGCGTAACACATTATGATCGGTGTTGAATTGATGATGGACACAACTGCATTGCGAAATCGAGATGACCGAAAACCAGCTTTCATAATGATCGAGCTGTTTATTCAACACATCCAGGTGATCACATTCGGTGTGGAATTTAGTCATGAATGCCTTCACCTGATCGCCAATGATCCGGTCCCCCTGTTTGGCAGCGATTTCATGGAGCCAGTGGCTATACAGTTTCATTTCGTAAGTGTAGAAACTGGCTTCCATGGCCCATAATTTATACTCAAAATGAAAATTCGTTAGATAGTTAATCACTGATGTTTGCATGATGGTTTTGATTACAGTGTTCCACGTCGTGCCTGTTCCGCTTCGATGCTTTCAAACAGCGCCTGAAAATTGCCCTTGCCAAACGAATTTGCACCCTTGCGTTGAATGATTTCAAAAAAGAGGGTAGGGCGGTCTTCCACCGGGCGGGTGAATATTTGCAGTAGATAACCTTCGTCATCGCGGTCCACCATGATGCCGAGATCTTTCAGTGCTTCCAGGTCTTCCTCGATGGTGCCAACCCGGTCCGCTACGGTATCATAGTAGTGACCCGGTACGTGCAGGAATTCGACCCCGCGGGCGCGCATTTCCCGAACGGTAAAAACTATATCATTGGTAGCCAACGCTATATGCTGGCAACCGGATCCTTCATAAAAATCGAGGTACTCTTCGATCTGTGATTTCTTTAACCCTTCCGCCGGCTCATTAATGGGAAATTTGATGCGCCCGTTGCCATTGGTCATCACCTTGCTCATTAGTGCGGAATACTCGGTGGAAATATCCTTGTCGTCGAAAGAGATCAGGTTGGCAAAGCCCATCACCTCCCGGTAGAATTTCGCCCAGGTGTTCATCTGTCCCCAGCCCACATTACCAACCAGGTGATCGATGTATTTAAACCCCATGGTTGGCGGGTGGAAATTGGTTTCCCAGGCCGTATAACCGGGCAGGAAGGCGCCGTGGTAGTTTTTCCGTTCGACAAAAATATGCACCGTATCGCCGTAGGTATGGATGCCCGAGCGGACGACTTCGCCGAAAGCATCTTTTTCCACCGTTGGATGCAGGTAAGGTGTTGCACCGCGTTTAACCGTTTGCTCGAAAGCGTCCCGGGCATCGTCGACCCACAGGGCGATGACTTTCACCCCGTCGCCATGTTTATGAATATGCTCGGCAATCGGACCATGTGAACTGAGCGGCGTAGTCAGTACCAGGCAGACCTTGCCTTGCCGCAGCACATAGGAAGTGCGGTCACGCTGTCCCGTTTCCAGCCCGGCGTAGGCCTGGGATTGAAACCCGAAAGCCGTTTTGTAGTAGTGGGCGGCCTGTTTGGCGTTGCCGACGTATAATTCAATATAATCGGTGCCCAGCAGCGGTAGAAAATCTTCGGCATCCGGGAATATTTTCTGCAGGCCGTACTGATAGTTAGTAATACCGGAGAGGTCAGACATGGTATGCGTTTTATTTGCCGGCAGGCGGCAAAGGTGAAGAGATTGGGCAATTAGATTTCTTCGATCATCCAGGATTTATAATAGTCTTCCACATCGAGCAGTAAAGCCGCTTCGGTGATCATCATCGGGCGGAAAGGGTCGATCATCACGGCCAGTTCCTCCGTCGACTTTTTCCCGATACTGCGTTCCACCGTTCCCGGGTGCGGACCATGCGGAAGTCCGGCAGGATGCAGTGTCAGCTGGCCTTTTTTGATGTTGTTGCGGCTCATAAAATCGCCATCGACATAGTAGAGAATTTCGTCGGAATCGATGTTGCTGTGTTGATAGGGCGCTGGTATGGCCTGGGGATGATAGTCGTATAAACGGGGCACGAACGAACAGATCACGAATCCATCGCCTTCAAACTGCTGGTGGACCGGTGGGGGCTGATGAATGCGGCCGGTAATGGGCTCAAAATCAAAAATGGAAAAGCCGTAGGGGTATAAATAACCGTCCCAACCCACTACGTCGAAAGGGTGGGTAGCGTATATATACGGGTAGATCATGCCCTGTTTTTTGATCAGGATCTCGAAGTCACCGCGTTCATTGTTGGTTTCCAGTTCCTGCGGCAATTTGAAATCCAGGTAATCCCCATAGGCGAAGACGATGTGGCCGAATGCTGTTTTCAGTATGCCGCTGCCCCGGTGCACGAACAGGATTTCATCGGCGTCGGCGTTTTTAAAAAATAAGTCCCGCGTACCGGCTCTCGGAGCGGCCAGACCAACGTGCAGATCGTGGTTAACAAAAAGCGTGGTCCGGCTTTCCAGGTAATGATCACAGGCCGGCAAATCGAAGCCCTGGAAGCTGAGGGCCTGCAGGTTCTTAGCCACCGCAATTTTGGGCGCCACGGAATACGGCTCCCCGCGGTATTTTACCATGGTCGGTGGATGCAGGTGATAAACCAGAGACGACACCCCGGAAAATCCCTGGGTACCCACCAGTTCTTCAGCGTATAAACTACCGTTATTTTCAGTCCGGAACTGGACGTGTCGTTTATGGGGAATGTTGCCGAGACGATGGTAAAACATAGTTTTTTATTAAAAAAAATGGAATAAAAGTGCGTTGAAAGCCTGCTGAAACCCACAAAGGTTGGTAACTACACGACGGTCCGGAATGATGAAAATAAGCCCGGCTGATGATATTCATCAACATCGGATTTACTATCTGGCCGGTACTTTGATACCCGGATGGCGGTAGCTCACCGGAGAAGTAGAGTGGAAAGACGGCGTCATCTCCATTCACAAAGGTGATGTGACGGTTGTGAGATAATTAAACCAATTATGTTTTTAAAAACCATATTAACCTGGCTGCTCCCCATTTTCCTGTGGCTTTGTGTCGCCCGATGTCAGACGAGCGCGCAAATCAGCGGTAAAATCGATTTAGCGGAGGGCTGGAGACCGCGCTTATACCTGATCCAGGCGCGCAGTTTCGCGGAAATCGCCACCAGTTTTGTACCCTTCGTGCTGGATTCGGCCTGGGTGGAATCGGACGGCAGTTTTGAGTTCGAACACCTGCCTAAAGCTGACGCTCCGCTCCTGCTGGAACTGTGCATCCAACCGGTCGGCGCGCGTTTTAAAACCCGGTTGCTGGATGATAATCCGCTGTTGGCCAATTATATGCCCTTTGTTTTTCAGCCCGGAGAAACAATACGTATGATGGCCGCAGCCGATCGTTTGCAGGCCAGTTTTTCCATTGTAAATCCATCTCCGGAAAACCGGGCCTTGCTGCAACTGCGCGACCTGCGTCATGTCGCCTACACGCAGTCCTGGGCGAAACATGCCGGGGAGCAGCCGGACGAACATAATTTAATGGAGCGGGAAACCGCCTGGCACAACTTCCAGCGCCCGTTGATGGCTTTTGCGGATAGTACGCCTTATTTATGGCCGGCACTGCTCGCGGCGCATTGGGTCAGCCCATCCGGCGATTACGAACGTGTACCGGAGTTCCTGGTCGGTCTCTGCCGGAAATGGCGTTCGCAAACCAGTGGCCAGCCCTGGGTCGACCAGCTTTGCCAGTCTGCTAATCCGGATAAGTTGCCTCTATTGGCCGGCAGCATCATGCCGGATTACTTATTGCCCATGTCTACGGGTGATTCGATCCGGTTGCATGACTTACTGGGCAGCCGGCTGACCATACTCGATATATGGGCTTCCTGGTGTGCGCCTTGTCGTAGGGAAAACCGGGAGGTACTGACCCCCATGTTCCAGCTTTACCGGGACCGCGGTTTGCAAATTGTCGGTTATTCCATTGACAGTAACCTGGAAGCCTGGAAAGCCGCCATGGGGAAAGACCAGGCCAATTGGCCACAGGCTTCGCACCTGAGCGGAGATGAAACCCCTTTCATGCAGGCATTGCGGATCACGACTATTCCCGCCAATTTCGTGCTGGATGCACAGGGGAAAGTACTGGCCAAAAACGTGCACGGCGCGGAATTGAAAGCGCTTATCGCTCAATATTTACCTTGATTATAATTGATGCGCAGTGGTATTGAAAAAAGTGGGATTATAAATACCGGATAACCAGTTATTCAAACCAACAAACCACTCAAACTTGCCTTTGCACCGCAATCGACTGCAAACGCGGCGCCCGGGCCAGGATCATATACACCACGACACTTATAACGGCGGCAAAAAAACACCATACGGAGACCAGGTACTGCTCGAAATAAATTTTTGACACCAGCAGGGAAATTAATGCCGCCCAGGCCAGCCATTTCATGCCTTTTACGCTGGAAATAAACGCCGGAATGACCGTAGCAATGAAATAGGGTAGTCCGGACGAAATGGCCAACATGGCCGGAACAGTGACCTTATAAACAATATGATGTTCCTGGATTTCCGCTACAGTTGTTTTAGAAAATACGGCAAACATTAGAAAAGCGGCCACCGCCACGCCTATTCCCAGTAATAATTTCAATACCCGCTTGCGTTCCGTATTTTCTTCCATCAGCATAATAGAAAGCGGCACCCAGATCGGCCAGACCGCCTGTGCAAAAATCAGGAAGGCATGCGTAGACGTTTGTGCCCAGTAACTGTATGCCGGATTAGATAAAGATAACCAGACAAAACCTTCTATGATCTGTTGTGCGCCAAATATCAACGGAATACTGGCAAAGGCATACTGTTTGGGGACGGTTACTTTTTTAAGTACAGGAATACTGGTAGCACAAAGCGCTATCCCGACTCCAAAACTGGCAGTAGCGGAGAAACACATAGTTATTGGTTTTAAAAAATAATATAGAAAATCTATTCACTGGTTGATGATCCGGCCATCCTGCATTTCAATAATGCGATGGGTGTTTTCAGCAAATGCCTGGTCATGGGTCACAATGAGCAAGGTTTGTTTAAATTCTTCCGACAAGCGTTTAAAAATATCAAAAACGACGTCACTGTTCTTCTTGTCCAGATTGCCCGTCGGTTCGTCCCCCATAATAATAATCGGGTCATTGATCAGTGCGCGGGCAATTGCTACGCGCTGCTTTTCCCCGCCGGACAACTGGTTGGCTTTTTTTAGAGCCAGGTTATCAATATCCAGCATTTTAAGACGCTCATAAGCGCGGTGTTCTATTTCCGCTTCTGTAAATTGGGCTCGCTTCAGTCCTGGCAACATGACGTTTTTCAGGACCGTAAATTCATTTAATAAGTAGTGGAACTGAAAAACAAACCCAATTTTTTCATTTCGAATGCTCGCCAGCTGGCTTTCACTTTTGCCCCGCATGACGTCGCCATCAATGCGTAATTCGCCCTCGTAATCCGTATCCATCGTTGAGAGGATATAGAGCAGCGTGGACTTTCCGCAACCTGATTTTCCGGTGATCGCCACAAATTCGCCCGCATTGACCGAGAAATTAATGTTTTTCAGCACCTGCACCCGCACCGGATCTATAAAGTATTTATTGATTTGACTGGTCTCAAGTACGGACATGGAGGGCAGGTTTGCTGTTTTGAATTTGGTTGTATTGCTTCGCCATCAACCGGGAGATTTTTCGTACAGATTTCACGTGGTTTTTTTTCGCGCAGATTTCATGTAGTTTTTTTTCGCGCAGATTTTCACAGATTTTGACCCGGCGTAAAGCTTAGATGAAGGCAGCTCCCAGGATTTGGCAGGTAACTCCATTTGCTTACATGGTATAAAATTTTTCTTGCGTTTCACCTGCCTACAAACCAACAAACCATCAAACCAAACCCTCAAACCAACAAACCCTCATTTCCCTCTAATCGTCACCACCGGATCAATTTTACTGGCCTTTCTGGCGGGAAATAAACCCGCTAAATAAGTAGTAATTAAAGCGAAGACGATACCGATCGTATAATACATCGGATTATAACTTACCGGATAGGTTTTAATAGTGGGTAATGCTGCCGTATTAAAGGGAATCTGATCAATAATGGCGGATAAACTAAAGCCTAATAATAAGCCTAGTAAACCACCCAGTAAACCGATGGTCAATGCGATGCCGAGAAATATTTTACGCACGTCACTACCCGCAAAACCGGTGGCTTTTAAAATAGCGATCGTGTCCATTTTCTCATAGATCATCATGTTGAGGATGTTATAGATCCCGAATCCGGCCACGATCAACAGGGTAATGCCGACCACATAAGAAATGAGTGAACGAATAAAACTGCCGGTCTCGAACTGGGAATTTGCAGTTTGAATATCTTCCGCATCCGTCTGAAATAACTGCGCATATTCTTTAGCAACGGTCGGCGCCTGATTAAAATCATGGAGTTTAATTTGAATATCCGTGACATAACTATTGGGCTTACCCAGTAATTTCTGCACGGTAGATAAAGACGCATAACTCTGCACCTTATCAAATTCTGCAATACCCGACTGGAAATAACCGACCACTTTCAGGGATAAACGGTCGCCTTTGGAAGTCGTAACCTGTACCACATCGCCAATTTCGGCCAGCAGCCGGTCCGCTACGCCTTTACCCAGAATAATACTGTTACTGACACTTTTCAGGTCGAGCGACACCCCTTTAGTTACGTAGTCATTAAAGAAGAACATGCGACTTTCCGCCAGTACGTCGATGCCGCTGACGGTACCGGTAATATCGATCGTGCCGGCATTATACAGCACGGGCGCGGTAATTTTCGGCGCCACCCCGGACACCCGCTCATCCTTGTACAAGCTTTGAATAATCGCCGCGCTGTTATAGATTTCCAGACGGCCGCCACTGGATTTGACCGACTGAATAAAATTATAACCGTCTCTAAATTCCGGGGAGCGGTTAACCGGTTGACTGGCGCTGGGTTTGATCTCGTTATACAGCCGGATATGCGGCGTCCGGTTCAGCACCAGTCCGTCCAGTAACTCGTTCAGTCCGTTCATAAATCCCAGCAGCGCCACGAACATCGTAATGCTGAAAGTCACCCCGATGGCCGCGACCAGTGATTGGCGCCAGCGGGCCAGTAACAGCGACTTGGCGATATCCGCAATGAGTTTTAGGTTCATTTTCCAGGTTTCAAAATAATGTCACCGGCGCTCAGACCGCTCGTAATTTCCGCTTTCTGATAGTCCCTCAGTCCCAAGACAACCTTCCGTTGTTCGCTGTTTTCCAGCATGACGGCCGAATCGCCGATGAGGTAGGCCCGCGGGATCGTCAGTGCGCCGGCTTTGGACTGAATGACGATATTCGCTTCCACCGTAAGGTTGGGGTATAGGGTCGGCGGCTGCTTCGTGAATACCGCTTCCACCAGGAAAGTGCGCGAACGTTCATTCATAATTGGGTCAATAGTCGCGACCTGCCCGGCAAAGACCTGACCTTTATAGCTGTCCATAGTGATTAAAACCTGTTGGCCGGGGCGAATACGCACTACGTCATTTTCATCAACCTGTAGTTCCACCACAAACTCCTCCGCCGCGCCGATGACCGCGATGGGGCTCTGGGAAGTAACAATTTCCCCGACTTCTTTATCCAGGCTGTACACCCGGCCGGCTGTCTGGCTGCGTACTACGTAGTCCTGGGCTATGTTCCGGCTGATGGCCAGTTGTTTTTTGGACTGTGCAGCGGAGAACCGTAGTTGTTTCTGCAGATCTTTATAACGGCTGATGGTGGCCTGGTAGTTATTGAGGGAGCTGGTATAGGCCAGTTCGCGTTGTTCCAGGTCCATTTGCGAACCGATCTGCTGTGCCCATAAGCCGCGTTGCCGGATCAGCAAAATGGAATCGTTCATCATTTTGCTGCGGGCCGTTTCAATGCTGCTGCTCAACTCCCGCAGCCGGTCGCCCTGCATGTTGGAGGTGGCGAATTCGGCGGCGAGCTGGGCGTTTTCCGCATTCAGGCGGGAGGTTTCATTTTCCACCACGAATAAGGGATCGCCTTTTTTGACCAGGTCGCCTTCTTTAACCAGTATTTCCCGGATCAAACCACCGACGGTAGCAAAAACCTGGTACTGGTTCCGGCTTTTAATAAAGCCGGACGCATACACGGATTCAGAAATATTTTCCGTTCTGACCTGCGTCTTTTCCGGCTGTTTTTTGCAGGAAATAATCCCGGATAAGGCCAGCAGCAGCAGCAAATTCATTTTCAAGTAAGTCACAAAATTCAGGTTTAGCTTAACCGGAAACTAGCTACACCAAGCAAGCCTCTTTCCGAGTAGACGGATACAATGTAAGTACCTTTTTTCAGGCGATCTTCCAGTTTATAAGTCAGTATTACGCGCTGATTATCAATCACATTTTTCAGCTGCGTAGCCTGGGACACGATGGCCACCTCGCCTTTTTCCGTACGAATGGTTGTGTGGGTGGGATTTGGGGAGGTTATGGGCAGCCCCTGGTCGTTGGTAATGACCAGGTACAGCTGCTGATTGCCCTGGTAAATAGCGGGCACGTCGTTGAGCTCAAAAATGACTTTGAGCTCGCGGGTTCGCCTGGCACGCACCGTCAGTTTATCATTTCGCCGGGCTAATTCAAGCCGGAAAGCACTGGCTTTATACTGTGCGGAAAGCGTTTTACGTAGCTGATTTTCTAACTGCCGGCCCAGTTCGCTCACCTGCTCCGATAAGGCGGTGGCGGTGGTGTTGAGCTGGGCGTTTTCCGCGTGCAAAACCGCATTGTCCTTATCCATGACCGCGATAATCGTTTCATAACGTGCGTTCAGGCTTTGCAGCCGCTGCACCTGGGCGCGCAGGGATTTTTCTTCCTGGACATTTTCCTTTTTAATCTGCTGAATCATAGACTCTTTCTCGGCCACAATATTGGTGGCGGAGGCCAGTTGCGTAGCAAGCGTGTCTTTTTCCAGCTGTAGATCGGTGAAAGCCAGTTCCAGTTGATTCAGGTGACTCTCCAGATTGGTTTTTACCTGTATCAGGGAGTCCATCAGCACGACATGGCGGCGCTGGTCAGCCTGCTGCACGTTATTCAGGTGGGTCCATACGCCGGAACCAATGAGCAGCAGCAGACCGATGATAACCAGTAAGGCGATGTTTTCCGCGGTCAGCCTACGCTGTTTAACGGGTGGAGGCAGCATGGGTTCCGCCAGCGGATCAGCGGGATGTAAATGGGCGATTTCTGAATGCCGGTTTGCGTCCGCATGCGGCAGGTTCAGTTCGAAATGGGGGTCCGGATCTGGATGGTTGGAAAAAGGATCTAACATAGGTTGGCAGAATTTTGCGGCAATTTGCGCATATCTGCAACCCGGCATAGATGACGATCAGCAGGTTAGGGGATGATCGAGATCACACCGTAATCTGATTGCGTAAAACGCCGGCGGCAAAACTATCAATGTTCGCCATCGTGGTCAGGGCAATTTCAGAAAGGGCTTCTTCGGTGAAATAGGCCTGATGGGCGGTAATGAGTACATTAGGGAAAGCCATCAGTTGCAGGATCAGCTCGTCCTGGATGATGGTATCGGAAAGATCCTGGGCAAAAAGGTGTTCTTCCTGTTCATACACATCCAGTCCCAGATAACCGAGTTTGCCCGAACGCAGGGCCGCGATCACGGCGGCGGAATCGATCAGGGCGCCGCGACCGGTGTTGATGAGCATGGCGCCGGTCTTCATGGTTTGCAGACTATCGGCATTGATCAAATGACGGGTCGCCGTGGTGAGCGGACAATGCAGGGAAACAATATCGGCGATGGCCAGCAAATCCGGCAAACTACTGTACTGCACCCCTTTAGAGACCAGTTCTTCATTCTCCTGCACGTCGTAAGCACAGACTTTACAACCAAAACCCAGCATAACAGCGGCAAAAACCGCCCCGATTTTGCCGGTCCCAACCACGCCGATCGTTTTACCAAACAGGTCGAAACCCGTCAGTCGATCCAGGGAAAAATTACCTTCCCTGACCCGATTATAGGCTTTATGCGTTTTGCGGTTGAGGGTAAGAATAAGGGCCACGGCATGCTCGGCAATGGCATGCGGCGAGTAAGCGGGTACGCGGACCACGGGAATATCATGCAGTTTGGCGGCTGCCAGATCCACATTATTAAAGCCGGCACAGCGAAGTGCAATTAACTTAACCCTCTCTTCCGACATTGCCCGAATGGTTTCGGCGTTGGCCTGGTCGTTGACAAATAAACAAACGACCTCGCTGCCGGCCGATAAACTGACCGACTGTTCATTTAACCGGGTATCAATATAGCGAAGGGTATGTTGGGTATTTATACGATTAAAATATGTTTCATCGTAAGATTTAGCGGAGTAAAAAGTAATGGTCATTTTCCAGTTGTTTGTCACGCGGTCCATAATGGCCCGGCAAATTCATCGCCTCCGGGTAGTTTTGCCGGAGCCAGTAACCCTAAAAATGAGGGTCAGCATGGATCGTCTTTAACCCAAATACCACTCCGTACGGGCATCGCGGTACTCTTGCGGTTGCAGGCCCTGCAATGTAATGTCTTTTGTCTTGGTGGCGCTGGCATTTTGTTCGCGCAGACTGAGATCGTCGGTGCAGGTCGTTTCCGTCCAGTCGTCGCCATTTTTACACAGTACCTGCACGTGCAGGCCAAATTCCTGCTCGAACAACTCTTGTAGTTCCAGGGTAGTCATTTCAGCATAAATGTTCACCTCCGCGGTATGGGGATTATTTTCCAACCGTTCCAGGGAAATATTCTGCTCCGTAATGAGGTATTTAACCGGGCTGAACTGGTAAATACCATGCGGTTTTGTAAAAAACGAAAGCGACAGTTTGGGGAAAAGACCATTGAAAGTCTGTTGCAAATCAGCAATGGTCATGCGTGGTGTGATTTGAATTTTCATGGCTGGCGTATTTTTTACAAAATTGGCGCAGAAAAGGACCTGGCGCAATGACCTTTCTCATCTTTTGTTATGACGAGCATTTTAAATGCGTAGTCCGCTTAATGCGAACGAACGGGACGTGGCACTAGTATGTGGTCTACGCTCATTCCTTTTCCAGATTGAGTACGGTCGGAAAACCCGAAGTCCGCAGCCGCAGGAAGTAACTGCCCGGGTGTAAATGGCTGAAATCCTGGCTTTCCAATTGATCGCCCGCGTAGATTTTTTGACCTAATACATTGATCAACTCGACCTGCACGTTCGCCAATCCAGGTGTAAGTCGCAGTTGATGATGGAAGGGGTTGGGATAGGCTTGCAGTCCGGTTTGGCCGCTGCCTATTTCCGCCAGGCCGACGGCGGGGTTACAGATCAAACCACCGACTAAATTGGTCATTTCCGTACATAAATACAGATAATTACTAAGTTCCTCACTGTTTAAACTGCCATTTAATAAATTAATCGTTTCCCCCGGATCGATGGATAAATGATAAAATTCCGCGTGGCCGTCATCGAAACGCAGCAGTTTATAATCCTGATTACGCATGGTTTTACCATCATCTTCATCCGGCATCAGTTTAAATATTTCGGTAAAAGACCAGGGCCGTATGGCTGTATTTTGATTCAATAAAATGGGTAACAGGCTCTTGCTATCTACCGGTTTATCTGCCGGGATTTGGCTGGGCCAGTTATTATAGCCGTATAATTCTAAAATGGTCGCGAATAAGTCGGTGGTATTGACCAGCGCCGTACTCACCCGCCCCGGATCAACTATAGAAGGCCCGGCAATTATAAAAGGCACGTGTACGCCGTATTGATAAATCGTGCCTTTCGCGCGGTCCGTATTCGCAATTTGTGCGGTCTGTATCGTATTGCCATTGTCGCCAATGAAAATTATGTCCGTACTATCCAGCTGGTTATGCACTGCCAGGGAATCAAAAAGCCGGCCGATCTCGTGGTCCAGCGCCTGGAGCGACGCCTTGAAATACGCCTTCGGGTTCATCATGATGTCTTGCTGGGTACCGCTTAAACCAGTGTAGGTATGCAGGTCTGCCGGCGGCAGGTGATAAGGCGCATGCGGCGCATTATAGGCCAACCATAGGAAAAACGGCTGGTTCTGCTGGGCTTTTATCCAGTTAATGGCATCATTCGTGGTCTCGGTCGTGGCATAGGTGGTCGACACACTGCTTACGCCGTTCGTTACCTTCGTCCAGTTAAAGTAACTCGTCAGTTGTCCGATAAAATTACCGGCAAAATAGTCGTAACCCATGACGTTCGGGTTATTCAAATTAGATACCGGCATCGGCTGTTGTAAATGCCATTTACCAATATTCGCTTTCGCTATACCATTGGGTTTATATAAATTTAATAAACGCGGAATCGTCATTTCTGCGGTGTTGAGGGTACCGGAACCACCTGTACCGCCCACAATGCCGCCCACGCCGGTCCGGAAACTATACTGCCCGGTCAGCATACCTGCACGTGTGGCCGAACAAACCGGGTTGGACATGGCATTGGTAAAACGCACGCCCTTATGCAGTAATTTCCGGATGTTGGGCACATCCACCGTATCCTGGTGGTCTTCGTAAAAACCGAAATAGTCGGGGCTTAAATCATCGGCAATGATCAGCACGACGTTATGCTGGGCCTGAACCGTAAACGCCAGACTAAAAACCAGGAATAATAGAATAGTTGAACGCATGGTTATTTTCTAAAGCTGTGTTTATGGTTGATCCTCTAACGGTTAATGACCACTTTGAATGTTTTGAGGGAACGGCCGTCCTTAACGGTCAGGAAATAGGTCCCATCGTATAGCGTAGTGGTTTCCAGGTGGCATATGGTGCTGCCCTGATAGAAATCTTTGCGGATCACCACGCGGCCGCTCATATCTGTTAGTTCCACCTGTAAAGACTGCTCCAGCATGGTTTTCGCCTGAATAATGATCAAATCGGCGGCCGGATTCGGGAACACCTGGATATTTGCCTGCTCCACACTGCCCGGATGCTGAACCGACGTGGTGCTGTTATAAACCGTGGTCGGCTCATTCACGCTGTTGACTTTCACCACGCTTTTCACTCCATAAAAAGTGGGTCCGACTACGTAGGGATAGGCCGAGTTCCAGCCGGCATCGACGGTAGCGAAATAGCAGTAAATGCCATTGGGATACTCCGGCGTGACGCAAACGCGACCGTTATGCTCATCCAGATAGTCCGGCGTAGCAGCCGAGGTCGGATTGTACTGGTAGTCCTCGCGGTACATACCCAGGGGGAAGTTCGGGCCGACCGGCGGACCATCAGTTACGTCGGTACCATTCGCATACGTCGTTCTGACGGTGATGTTACGCAGCGTATAACTCGATTTCATGCGGGTAATGCCACCGGTACCGTCCGCATTTTTATAACCATAAGCGCCGTAAATCGGAAAACCATCGTAAGCAAATCCCAGCAGCGGCGAGTGTTTGGTCGAATCGATCACGTACAGACCATCGGCCAGGTATACGTCGCAGACGTTGGAGATCACGTTTAAATCCAGGTTGAAAGCGCTCGGATTCTGGTGGTGGTGATAATTTCCCATGGCCGGGTGGCCCTTGGCGCAGTCAAATCCGCCGCGCTCCGCCACCACGGCATCACGGTTCCAGACGCCGTTGCCCATACCGCCACTGGGTCCGCCCTGGTTGGTGCCCGTATTAATATTGAAGGAAACGCCGTCCCGGTAATCGAACAGGGCCACGCCGTTGATGAACACCCCAATATTGCCGCCCGTCGTGTTGGTGGGCGTACCGGTATTCGCAACCGGATTGCGCGTGATTTTATACAGATTGTTCTGGTTGGTGCCCTGCGAAGGATTACCGTCCAGAAAAGGGCCGATAATGTAGGACGGAATGCCCGTCGAATTGACGTAGACAAAATCGGACGAGTACTGCACCTTTTGCACGTTGGCCAGATAGGTATCGTTGATGGGCGTCGGGTTGCCATTGACGTAGTGGCGCCCGGTAATACCCGTCGTGTTTTGTAACCAGGCAGTGATCACGGGGTTTAATTGCGCAAAAACGCCGGTCGTGGTCAGCAGCAGGCAGCAGGCGAGGAGGATGTTTTTCATGGATGACATTTTGAATTACAGTTTTAGCAGCTTAAAAAGGCCGGCAAAATGGGCAAATACGCGGTAAAATGCGTGTGGCTGATTAGACGACAAAAGCTTAAAAATCCTGCGGGCAGTTGTAAAAATTACCGGCGCACTTGCGAAATGGAGCCCGTACTGCCCGCGCAGCCGCTGGAAAGCCTACCTTTGCCGCCCGTTATTACAACCACATCGCCTCTATGTCTTTTACCGAACTGGGTTTATCCCCGTCCCTGCTTTCCACCATTACCCAAGCTGACTACACCACGCCATATCCCATCCAGAAAATGGCTATTCCGGCCATCCTGGCGGGAAAAGACGTGCTGGGGATTGCGCAAACCGGTTCGGGAAAAACGGCGGGTTTCGTACTGCCCATTTTGCAGCAGTTTCAACAAAAACCGGCGGCCAAAAATCGCTACATCAAAGCCCTGGTCCTGGTACCCACCCGCGAGTTGGCCGGACAGGTAGGCGGGGTTTTTAAACAGTTCAGCGCCGGTTTAGAACGGCCGGTAAAAATTCTGACGGTCTTCGGCGGGGTCAGTATTAACCCGCAGATGAAGCAAATGCAGGGCGTGGAAGTGCTGATCGCCACCCCCGGCCGCCTGCTGGATCTGCTGGCAAACAATGCCTTATACTTATCCGAAGTGGATATTTTAGTGCTGGATGAAGCCGATAAAATGCTGAACCTGGGTTTCCGCGAAGAAATGACTCGCATTCTGTCTCTGTTGCCAAAGAAGCGCCAGAACCTGCTGTTTTCAGCAACGCTGGGTAAGGACATCAACACAATCACCGAAATGATCCTGCATAACCCGGTCAAGATCGAGATCGGCGAGGAAGCCGAAAATCTGGACCTGATCAAACAGACCGGCTACCGGGTCAGCGACGAGCGCAAAGGCCCCTTGCTGCGCTATTTGATCCGCGAACAACAACTGCGGCAGGTGCTGGTTTTCACCTCATCCATCCACAAAGCGGATAGTGTGGTGCATAAACTCAAACAAAACGGCCTGAGCGCTTTAGCCCTGCACGGAGAAAAAAGCCAGGGTGCGCGGACCGATGCTTTGCGGTATTTGAAAACCGGCGAAGTGAATATTGTGGTAGCCACGGATCTGGCCTCGCGGGGCATCGATATTCCGGCTTTGCCCACGGTGATCAACTACGAACTACCCCGTTCGCCCAAAGATTTCATCCATCGTATCGGGCGCACGGGCCGCGCCGGCGTTAATGGAGAAGCCATTTCCTTCGTTACACCGGACGACGAAGAGCATTTCCGGGTGATCCAAAAGAAAATGGGCCGCTGGGTCGATATGGTGGAAACGGCGGGCTTTAACCTGCATGGGTATTAGAGTTGTTGCGGTGGGAGCGCCGGAGCCATTCTATTAATCCCGGGGAAATCCGAAACGTGGATCAAACAAAAACTCCCGGTCCGTCAGCGTCAGCAAAAAAGCGACGAGGTCAATTTTTTCATTGGCGCTCAACACGATGGGGGCTTTCAGTCGCTTATCCAGCGTGCTGCTTGCCTGTAGGCCAGTATAGTGATTCACCACATCCAGCAGTTTTTTGAAACGCCCGTCGTGCATATACGGGTAGGTAAATTGGATATTGCGCAGCGTCGGTATTTTGAAAAGCAGCGAATCCTGGGGCGAACCGGTAATACGCATGCGGCCAACATCACGCAGGGCCGTATCTACCGGGAGACCATTATTGGCGATACCGCCGTTGGTAAACAAGGGTTCGGTATGGCAGCCGGCACAGTGCTGCCGGAACAAGCTTAATCCATTGATTTCCTGCACGGCAAGTTCGCCACCAGCCTCCTGGCGTATGTACTTGTCATACCTGGAATTTGAGGACTGGAGCGACAGAACAAACTGCGAAAGCGCCTGCAAACTGTGCTGACCGGTAGCCAGCGAATCGCCGAAAGCGGCTTGAAACAGAGACCGGTATTTGCCGGATTGATTTAGCTTTTGCACCACGAGTTCTATATTTTGGTCCATCTCTTCGGGACTAGCCATCGGGGCCAGGGGCTGCATATCCAGGTGGTTTACGCCGCCGTCCCACATAAAAACGTTCATCCAGGCCATGTTCATGATCGCCGGTGCATTCCGGCGGCCAATGCGCCCGGCTATACCGTGACTCAGGGCATGATCGACATGGGCAAAACCCGTCGCCTGTAAATGGCAGCTGGCGCAGGAAATGGTGGTGTCGCGAGAGAGAAGGGGATCGTAGAAAAGGCGGCGGCCCAACTGAAACCCGGATTCCGTCAAAGGATTTTTAGTGAAATCATACGTCGGTTGCGGCCAGCCCGCAGGCAACTGAAAGCCGGGCTGCCGACTGGTAAAAGCCAGGAGCAGGACAAACAGGCCGGATAAAGCCAGTGGAATGCGCAGATGGAGCCCCATTATTCGCTGGAAAAAACGTTTTTAAAATAACCGGCCAGTTGCACCGCTGTCCGCGAAGGCTGCATCACCTGATTGGTAGTCCGCAGATCAAGCTGCCCGAAAAATTTCGCCAGCTCCACAGAAACGGACAAATCTGCGGGCTGCCTTTTACTCACCTGTACCTGGATGGGTAAAACGACCTGCTGCACACTTTGAAAAGGGGGCATATAGCCGCCCAGATGAAATTCAAAAGCCTGATGCAGCGTCCTGCAGGCCGTACTTCGTCCTTCCATTTTTACATTCACATAACCGCTGTTCCAGGCCCAGTACATGCCCAGCGTCGGATCCAGGTCGCCGCCTTGCGCACCGCTTACATTATGCAGACTATCGATGCCCACCAAAAAGCGCAGGCTGGTATACGTGCCCTCCGGAACGTCTTGTAATTCAATGCTTTGGGTAACACTTTCCTCCGCATCGATCAGGTGGCAACTGTTTATTTCGGTGAATACGCCGTCTTTTCCAACAAGTTCTACGGCTGTAATATAGAAGCGGAGTTTATCCACATACAGACTGTCGCCATTGGATAAGTGGTAAAGCTGCTTTTCCAGAACCAGGTTTTGTCCGGAAAACAACGGGGCGAAATGAAGGCTTAAGTTTCCTCCGTTAAAAATTTCCAGCTTAGAAAAAGCACTTATAAAAATCGATAAGATCACGAAGTACGTACCTGTCAACCTGAACATAAACATACTCAGCGCCCTGGTCGGTTGCCCGGATTTGGTGGCAGGATCACTTGCAGTAAATCCGGCAACAGGGATTCAAAATCTTTTTTTTGCTCGGGGGTACACAGGGCTTTTAAAGCGGCAAAATGGGCATAGGTTACTGTTGCCCGGTCTTTTTGAATTTGCGATAAAACCGTCAGAAGCGAATCCTGCAAGCTGGGTGCTACCGTTTCCTGGTCCAGCAGCGCAAAGTAATTTTCCATTGTCGACCGGTAGGCGCGGTTATAACCCTGCATTTGCTCCCGGTGCGTAGACTTCAGCTCCCGGAATTGTTTATCTTGGGTGGCGTCCAGGTGCAGCGTTTCGACAATTTGGTGGTCCAGTTGTGGGCCGTCGCCGGGCCCATGTGCCGGACCCCGGAAAAGCAGAAAGCCCAGGGTGCCGAAATTCAGTAACAGCAGCGCGATCACTGCGATGGTGAGCAGAGTTTCCTTTTTCATTTATCAGGGATAAAGGTTGAAATTCGTATTGTCCAGGCTATAGCTCGAAACCTGGGAGCTTGACTGCTTTTGCGGCCGCTGCAAAACCTGTAGATTAGCGAACAACAGCAAAGCTAAACAGGCGGCCGTCATCAGTACGTAGGTACGCGGTAGTACGCGCCGGCCATCAAAAATCCGATCCCGGATCTGGGCGTATAATTTCGGGTCCGGTTTTGCCCGCTGCAGACCATGCAGACTGTTCAAAATTTCTTCTTCCCAGTTTTCCTTGTTCATACGTTTGTCGTGCTTTAGTTACTTAGACGATATTTTATTTTAAATCCTTCGCTCCGCCTGCAAATCACTTAAACGACTGCGTAAATTACTTTTTGCTCTTTGCAAAAGGGATTCCACCGCTTTCAAAGTGATTTCCATGACCTCGGCCACTTCCTGTCGCGGTAAATCTTCCACAAAACTGAGCAGGAAGGCGGTTTTCTGCTGTTCCGGTAAAGTGTCTATTGCCTGGAACAGGATACGGGCTTCTTCCTTTTGCTCCAGCACGACGCCGGGATGATCAAAAACCGGCAACTCGATTTTCGGCTCCAGCGTTTCCCCCCGGCAAAAACTGACCACCAGGCCGAACCGTTTTTGCCGTTTGCGGTAGTTCAGCCGGTCGAGGGCCAGGTTCACCGTGATCCGATAGATCCAGGTACTCACCGCCGAACTGCCCGTAAACCGATCCGCGGATTGATGGATCTTTATAAAAACGTCCTGCGTGACTTCCTCCGCTTCCTCCGCATGCTGCAAATAACCCAGCGCCGTATTGTATACCCGGCTGCTGAAAATCGTGTAGAACTCCGCAAATGCGCTTTCGCTGCCCAGTGCTATTTGCGCAAGCAGCGCCTGATGTAGGGAAACGTTCATAGCGGGCAAACATAGGGGATGAAGGACATCAGACGTTGGACTTGGAACACGCTCTAAAAGAAATCCCGCTCGTTCGGCCATTCCAAACGATCGGGATTTCACGTCACGGCCAGACCGGCCCTAACTTTTTACGCGCACTCTTTATTGAAACACCCGCACATAGTCGACGATCATCCGTTGTGGGAAGTTCGTGGTAGCATCCGGGCTGCCGGGCCAGTTACCGCCCACGGCCACATTGAAAATAAAGAAGAAATTCTGGTTAAAGGGATAAGGCGACGGAGCCAGCAGGGTAGCGGTGATTTCGTGAAATTTCACGTCATCGATCAGCCACTGAATCTTATCCTGTTCCCAAATGATGGAAAACACATGAAATTCATCGCTGTATTTGGCCGTACCCGATAAGGCCTTGGAATTACTCTTTTCCAGGTGCTGATTGGTGCTGGAACCATAGTGTGCGGTGCCGTAAACCCGGTTTGGTTGATTACCAATGAGTTCCATAATGTCGATCTCTCCGCAGGAAGGCCAGTTGACGGTGTTGATGTTGCCACCCAGCATCCATAAAGCGGGCCAAATACCCTGGCCCTGCGGTAGCGCGGCGCGAATATCGATCCGGCCGAACTTGAACTCCTTTTTACCCTTTGTAATAATGCGCGAAGAGGTGTAGGCGGCACTGCTGAAATTCTCTTTGCGTGCCTCGATGATCAGCTTACCATCCGAAAAAAAGGTGTTTTCCGGCCGGTAATACTGCAGCTCGTTATTCCCCCAGCCACTGGCGCCAATTTCAAAAGTCCAGGCATTGGGGTCCAGTGCAGCCCCATTGAATTCATCCTGCCAGACCAGCGTTTTTCCCGCATACGTTTCCGGCGTGCTATACCCTGTTGCCGGAATATTGAAGGGGTTGTCCGCATCATCGTTTTGGATGGTCACCGTCGCGCGATCACGGGCGAGGGTAGCGCCAACCGGATTGATGAGCAGCACCTGGAAGGTTTCGTCCGGTTCTTTTACACCGTCACCCAGTAGCGGGATGGAGATGGTTTTGGAGCTTTCACCGGCGGCAAAAATCAGTTGGCCGTCCGTTTTTCCGGTATAATCCAGGCCCGTTTGTGCAGTTCCATTCAGCGTGGCATAGCCCACCAGCACATTGCTTTTAGCTGCCTCCGATAAGCTGACCTGCACGGAAATAGAACCTGCCGAATTTCCCTCCGCCAACGAAACATCGGCAATGGATAGGGTAGGGGGAAGGACTTGCGTTACTTCCGGATCTTTTTTGCAGGCCGATAGCAGGGCTAGTCCGGCAAACAAACAAGCTGCACTATATTTTTGAATAGTCATATTTAGAAAATTTAAAGCTTCAAAATTTATACACCCGCACGTAGTCCACTTCCATGCGTCGCGGCCAGATGGATTCATCCACGCCCATGGCGCCACCCCAGTTTCCACCGACTGCCATATTAAGGATCAGGTGAAAACGCTGGTCGAAAGGCCACTCATTCGGGGTTTTATGCTGGTTGGTAAAGGTGTGGTATTTCACGCCGTCCACAAAATAATCGATCCGGTCGGGGTACCATTCAATGGCATACACGTGAAAACTACCTTCCGCATCCTTCAAAAAATAACCGCTGGTACTTTGCGTATGCTTCACGTGGTTGAATGACTCGGTATGCGCCGAGCCAAACACAGAATCCTGCATATAACCGACGTGTTCCATGATGTCGATCTCCCCGCTGCGGGGCCAACCCCCATATTTCCAGTCGGTGGATAACATCCAGACGGCCGGCCAGGTGCCGCGTCCGACGGGACATTTTACCCGCGCTTCCATCCGCCCGTACGTCCAGTCGCCTTTGTATTTGGAAACCAGGCGCGCCGAGGTGTAGTTACTTTTCTCCCAGTTCTCCCGGCGGGCCTCGATAATCAGGTTGCCTTTTTCCATCCGGGCATTTTCCTGCCGGCGGGCCGTGTAAAACTGCAGTTCGTTATTCCCCCAGCCGCATACGTCCGGACAACCGGTGCCGTAGTCATAGCTCCATTTTGTCGAGTCCGGCAAACCGGTCGCGTTGAATTCGTCGCTCCAAACCAGTTTTTTCCCGGCCGGAACCGCCAGTTTTTTTGAGGACGTACAAGCCGGTAATAACCCGAAAATGGCGAAAAAGCAGAGTAGTCTGCAAAAGGAACTCATAGCCGTTGCGCTTAATTTTTCAAGAAAGTAAATTCGAACCAGCCCGCCGTTGGTACGCCGGCCTGATCGCGAATCGGCGAGCGCAGCACGAGTTCCGTTTCCGTTAGTTTGGCAATATCATACACCGGACCCGAATCCCAGGTGCCGATGAACGCGCCGGCGGGTAACACGATCTGGTCGGAGCCTGCATCGCCCGTGCCCTTGGAAATCAGCCAGGTCAGGTTGGTCGGCGGTGTAAATGGCACGGCGGCATATTGGTTCCAGGGATCGACGGTCTGCCCATTATTGTTGTACTGAAACTTCGCCCCTTCAAAATAGAAACAAAACAAATCGTCGTACTGAGCGGCCTGCAAACCGTTGACCGGCGATTTATACCATTCCTTGGAACCGGGTACCGGCCCGACCCGCACGGCTTCAGCAGCATGGGTGAACGTCCAGCATTTACCGGCAGCTTCGCAACTTCCGGTCAGTAAACCCACCAGCGGATCGCAGAGAGCGACCGCATCCTTGGTGATGCTGGCGACTTTCGTGCTTTGCGAAACGCCGCCGCCGCCTTCACCCGCCGCGTACAACGTGATCAGGTAATCGCCAGCTTTAGTGTAAAATACGGTATCGACCGCATTTTTCGACTTGGCTGGAATACCGCCCGGAAAGTCGAAAGAATGGTCGAAAAAGCCCGTAGAAAGGTCCCGGACCACGATCCGGTTGGAATCGCCGGGGACATATTCCATGGAAAAGGCGGGCGCCGCCGGTTGGCCGGGCAGGTCGATGTCGCTTTCCTCGTAAGGGGAGCAGGCCGCTATGGCCAGCAGAAGGGTAAATAAGAGCAGTGTGTTTTTCATATAATTGATCCGAATCGCCGTCCGGAATGGTCTGATGAACAGAAGTTTGGCCGGTTGAGTGGCCAATAATTGAATTTAAACCTGAGTGAGGTTGAAAATTGAGTGCTGAATGTATACAAAGTGCTGATTATCAACCTTTTTTATAAACCTGCATAAACTTTCATCAACCTTATCAACCACTCCTTAATACCCCGGGTTCTGGACAATCGCCCCGTTCGTGGCCTGCACCTGCGATTGCGGTAGCGGGAACAGGTTATTGCGGCCTTCCTGGTAACCCAGCACGCCCAACGCTTCCAACCCGCGACCTGTACGCACCAGATCGAAAAAACGATGTCCTTCCAGACCCAGCTCGATGCGGCGCTCCCGGTAAATGGCCGTGAGCAGCGCTGCGCCGGTAGCGTTAATATCGGGCAAAATGTTAGTCGCCGTACCCCGGGCCCGCGCTCGAACGCGGTTGAGCGAAACCTTGGCGGCACTTTCATTGCCGTTTTGAGCCGCCGCTTCCGCATGCATCAGCAGTACGTCGGAGAAACGGATCACCCGGTCATTGGCGCCGCCGTTCGGGTTGGGGTCGCCAAAGGGTGCATCCTCGCTTTTATTGGTAAAATACTTCTTCGGGTAGTAGTCATAAGCTATGCCGCCGGTCGCTTCTTTGGTAAAAATACCACGGTCGCCCATGGCATCCCCAACCCGAAACACCGTGCTTCTCAAGCGCGGGTCTTCAAACCCTTCCTTGAAAAATTCCTGGACGAAGTTTTCGGTCGGAATGTTGAAACCATAGCCTTCAAACTGCCCGCGGGCCCGCTGAAAAACCGGAGTAAAGGTGCCTTCGTTGGCATTGTTTTTCCCCCAGTTGCCGCCCGAAGCGTTCATGTACTGGATTTCAAAAACGGATTCCGCATTGTTTTCGCCGGCTTCGGTGAAAATGCTGCTGTAGTTAGCAACTAATTGGTATTCATTGGATTGAATGACTTCATTGGCCAGCGCTTCCGCTTCGGACCAGCGTTTTTGCCAGAGATAACACTTCACCAGCAGCGATTGCGCCGCTCCCTTGGTTATACGCCCCAGGTCCTCCTGGCTATAAGCGCTGCGTACCGGCAGACTGGCCGCTGCTGCGCGCAGATCGGTTTCGATGAGGGCCCAGATCTGTGCGGCATCGGCCCGCGGCAGGTTGTACTCACTGGGCGCCAGCACGTGATCGGCCAGCGGAACACCCCCGAACATGGTCACCAGCGTGTAGTTGAACCAGGCGCGGATGAAGTGGGCTTCCCCGAGAATCCGCGCTTTCAAAATTTCGTCCATGACGATCGCTGGTACCCGTTCCAGCACAATATTGGCCCGGTAAATACCTTCGTAATCGGCCGACCACTCGCTTTCCAGGTTGTCGGTATTGGTCGGTCCGCGGAAAGTTTCCAGTTGCAGCAGCTCGTTGGCGTCATTATCGCCGGAACCGCCTTTGATGGCATCGTCGGACATCATATCGCCCCATATCCAGCGGAAATGGCCGGCCGGGGAAATTTCAAATTGCAGGGGCGCATACGCGGCATTTACCGCCGCGATGGCATCGGCTTCTGTCCGGTAAAAATTCTCCTCCGTCGAACCGATCAGCGGTTTCCGGTCCAGAAAATCTTTTTGGCAGGCGCCGGGCAACATAGCCGTTAAAGCTATGATTATGAATATTTTATGTTGTTTCATGTTATGGAATTTAACTTTTAAAACGTAACGTTTACGCCACCCAGAATGACCCGCGCCTGTGGGTAAAAACCCCTGTCCACACCGGCGTTCAATGCCCCGCCATAAGCGCCGATTTCCGGGTCCATACCGCTGTATTTGGTAAAGGTGAACAGATTCTGCGCCGAAGCGTAAAACCGCAGTTTCTCAAAATGCATTTTTTGTAAAATGGTTTTCGGCAGGGTGTAGCCCAGTTGTACGTTCTTCAAACGCAGGTAGGAACCATCTTCGACAAAACGGTCGCTCACCCGGGCATTCTGGTTCGGATCGAGCAGGTTCACGCGCGGTTCCGAGTTGGAAGTACCGGGTCCCGTCCAGCGATTGAGCACCGAAACCGGCCGGTTGACGTAGTTGAAATCGTAGCGGACCGTGGCATTGTAAATATCGTTGCCCTGACTGCCCTGCAGGAAAAAGCCGAGATCGAAACCTTTGAATTCGAAATCCAGGGTCATGCCGTAGGTGAAATCCGGAGACGGGTTGCCAATGTAGGTCTGGTCTTCAGAATTGATCACCCGGTCTCCGTTCAGGTCTTTGAAACGAACGTCGCCCGGCGCGGTATTTTCATTTTGCAGGGCCGCCGCTTCCACTTCCTGCTGGTTCTGGAAAATACCGTCCGTCACATACCCGAAGAAAGATCCGATGGGCTGACCGACCTCCGTTTTGGTCACGTCGGCGTTGCCCGATTGCACACGACCGGCAAACACCGGTTCGCCGCCTTCGCCCAGGCTGGTGACCTTATTTTTGACAAAGGAAATGTTACCGCCGACACTGTATTTAAAGGCGTGGTCGCGGTTGCGATAGTTCAGAGCCAGTTCCAGACCGCGGTTTTGCACGCTGCCGACGTTACGCACTGGCGCGGCCGTACCGGGGGTGAGCGGAATAGGCGCCGCATAGAGCATATCCAGGGTGTTCTTGAAATAGTAGTCGCCGGTGAAGGACAAACGGCTATTCAGTAACTCCGCATCTACGCCGAAATCAGTCTGTTCGATCGTTTCCCATTTCAGGTCCGGGTTAGCGGAAGTGAGGGCAACGCTACCATTGGTAATGACCTGCCCGGGTCCAAAAGTATAGTTCTGCCCGGAATAAACCACGGTGGTAAAGCTGTAATTGCCGATCCGGTCATTGCCGTTCTGGCCCCAGGAGCCCCGGAGTTTCAGGAAGTTAATGAGGGAATTTTCGTTCCAGAAATCTTCGTGGCTCACTACCCAGCCTGCCGAAACGGCCGGAAAATAGCCATAGCGGTTGTTGGCGCCAAAACGCGAGGAACCATCCGCCCGGAAGGCCACGCTCAGCAGATATTTGTCGTCGAACGCATAGTTGGCCCGTCCGAAAAATGACTGCAAAGCCGATTCTTCCGCACCGCCGTAAATACCGGAAGCGATGGGATCGATGGTGTTGGATAAATAAGCGTCCTGCGGATTATTGGAGGGGAGGTTCGTGTTGCCGCCGCCATTGTACTCATGGTGATTTTCCAGGGCGGATACACCACCGGTCAGCACCAGGTCATGACGATTCGCCAGGATAGTATGGTAAGTCATCACATTTTCCCACTGCCAGTTTTTCCAGGTGTTGTTATTGATCACCACGGAGTTGATCAGTCTTTTTTCACCAGCCGGCGCATCCGCCAGTATGGGGTCGTTGCTCAGGTCAAATCGTGGATAAAATACCTGCTGCTGCGCAAAGGTAGCATCGACACTATAGACGGAACGAAAGGTCAAACCCGGCATCAGCGTCAATTCACCGTATACACTGCCCACCACCCGGTCGGAATGCCAGCGATCGTTGGTTTGCTCGATGGCATTTACGGGATTGGTAATATCGGTATCGGCATAACGCGAGTAGGCATACGTGCCGTTGGATTTACGCACCGGCGTAACGGGGTCCATGTTCAGGGCGCGGGCCAGGGGCGTCACAAATTCATTATTTTCTGGCAAACCGTTGCGGGTGAGGGTAGTGAAACCGAGGTTGGTGCCCACGGTCAACCAGTTTTTAACGGCATTGCTGCCGGCTGCCCGCACGGTGTAGCGTCGGAAACCCGATTTTTCCCCGCCGACAATGCCGTTTTGATCAAAAATATTTCCCGACAGGCTGTAAGTGCTTTTTTCAGAACCGCCACTGATACCCAGCTGGTGGCTACTCATGGGCGCGTCACTGAAAATTGCGTCCAGCCAGTTCGTACCGACGCCGAGGACGTCGGGATTGGCAAACTCCGGCAAGGGAGTAGTGCCGGCTGCCACGTGGGCTTCATTGGAAAGGATGGCGTACTCGCGCGCCGACAACAGGTTGGCCGTTTTCCAGGGACTTTGCGTACCGTAGTAGGCATCGTAACTAATATGTCCAGCCTGGTTTTTCCGGCCGGATTTCGTCGTGATCAGCACCACGCCGTTGGCGCCCCGCGCGCCGTAAATAGCCGCTGAAGCCGCATCCTTTAACACGTTAATGGTTTCCACGTCGCTGGGATTCAGGAAATCTAGTCCGTCGACCGGAATGCCATCCACGATGTAGAGGGGCTCCGAGTTATTGATGGTGCTGGTACCGCGGACCCGAACGGTCAGCGTGCTGCCGGGCGAACCGCTGTTCTGGCTCACGGTAACCCCCGCTACCCGGCCCTGTAAAGCCTGTTCGGTACGCAGCACCGGCAGCTCGGAAATTTCATCGGCCGTAATGGAAGAGACGGCGCCGCTAATACTACTGCGTTTTTGAGTGCCATAACCGACGACTACGACTTCATTGATCAGCGAAGGGCTTTCTGCCAGGCGGACGTTGAATTCGCGCTGGGCGCCGACCACGATTTGCTGGGTGGCATAACCGGAGTAACTAATGAGCAACACCGCCGTTTCACCGGGCACGTCCAGGCGGAAGCGGCCATCAATATCGGTAGAGGTACCGCGGGCAACGCCTTGCAACGCAACGGTAGCGCCAACGAGCGGCTGAGCGTCAGTCGCGTCGAGAATCTGCCCGGAAAGGGCGATCTGGGCGCTGAGCTGGAGAGATAGAAATACGAGTAAAATGGGTATAAAAAGCTTCATAACCTTGTGTTGATAGGGAAAAAATGAGGCTGCCTTACAAGTCTGGTGTATAGGGGTATGGAAAATTTGAGGGGTTTAGAGTCCGAGTACATAACATTGATTATCAATGCTATACCTTTTTTCTAAACCCCTCTAAACCAACTAAACTCGCCAAACTGAACTTGTTAGGCGGCCTCCTGCATTATTAGTATAATCAGTCCTGTTTGACAAAACGGGCACTGGCAGCTTTATCTGCCGTTTGCACCAGCAGGTAATAGAGGCCTTTGTTCAGTCCGGCAACCGGCAGTAAATAGCTGTCGATCAGGCTGTTAGCAGATACGTTCAGCACCATTTTACCCGCTGCATCGAATACGCGGATCTGCACGGCGCCGTTGGCAGGCGTAGCGAAACCCAGTTGTACGGTCGTCGTAACCAGGCTTGGCTGCAAGGTCAGCCAGTCGCTCGAGAGGGCAGGGGAGGAGGTACCGGAAGTACAGTCGGTATTCGTGGCGCAGGAAGCGAAACAGGTGTTGATCACCGTGTCCTGCTGTACGGCCGGGAGCCAGCGGTCATTATAGTTCGTGGCTACCGCGCAGGGCTGGCCTTCCAGGTTTTCCTTGCAGGAATAGTCCGGGCAGGCGCCGTTGGCGAAATCGTAGTAGGTAGCATATCCGCGTTGGCGTTCGATCTGGATGCTGAACACCCCGTCGCCATCAATGTCCGACATTTTAAAACGTCCGCCGGGAGGGCCGAAATCCAGGCCGCCAGCCAGGTAAACACCACCCGGATCAGGCGTATAAGCGCCCATGCCCAGGTTCACCGTGATTTTAACGGCATCTCCGCAGGCATAGCAGGAGTTAAAGCATACTGGTCCGACGGTAGAATTGGCCGACAACACCAGTTTCCGGTTGGTGAAAACATTGGTGCCGTCCACCGTGGTGTTCGTACAGGTAGTCGTCGGGGAGAATTGCTCCTGCTGCGCCCAGTTATCCAGGGTGAATTTGTACTCGTACAGACCGACCGGCAAGGTCAGTTTGGCTTCGTAGATTTTATCGCCGTCCAGATCGAGCAGCTCGTTGGCATCGCCCGACCAGCTGTTAAAGGAACCGCTGACGTAGGCTTTGGTGAACGTGCCGCCAAAGTCATTCATGTTCAGTTTGAAGGTAACCTCTGCCGTTGGAATGCTGCCGGAGGTACAGACTTCAATATCGTCGATATAGTACGTTTGATCGGATGCAAATACCTGATCGAAATCGGCAAAAAGGACGATTTTATTGTAAATGTGGCCGGCAGCGGGCATATTTGGTCCTTCGATGGAAGGCAACGACGGGTCGAAAGTCAATTCTACCCATTCGTTCACGACGCTGTTTTCCACTTTCAAGGCCCAGTTTGGTGCGCCATCCTGCGATTCTTCGAATTTCAGGGTGAGGTTACCGGGGTGGTTGGTATGGAATTTAATTTTGACTTTTCCACCGGTTTGCAGATTGACGGGAGTAGCGGCATTCGGGTTCGAATAGGCGCCGGCCCAGCTCTGCGAGTTAGCCGGTTTTTTAAACTCCAGGACGGTCGCGCTGGTGTTCAATCCGGTCGGGTTCGGGTTGGCCACCGTGGTCGTTGGCTGACCGTCGATGGTGCTGCCGAAATACTGAAAAGTGGTCGTGGTAGCCGGCGCTTCGAAGTTCAGGATCGGCGTGCAGGTTTCCGCTTGTTCTACTTTAAAGTCGTCCAGGTAAGCCACCAGATCGGTAGTAGGGCTGACGCCAAAATCAGTGAACAGGGTAATGGTGGAATATATATGACCGGCGGCGGCGGTATTCGGCGCTTCGATGCTCGGAATGCTGACGTTGAAAGTAAGCGTTTCCCACTCATTGATCTTGGTATTGGCGACCGTTTGAACCCAGTTGGAGCCACCGTCTGCCGAATTTTCCAGTTTGAGGGTCAGGTTACCAATATGGTCGAAGTGGACCTTAATGGTGATCTTGGTGTTGGTGACCACGTTCACCGGTGAGGTCGGGTTGGGGTTGGAAAAAGCGCCACCCCAGGTTTGTGCACCGGCTGGTTTTTTAAACTCCAGCACGGTTGCGCTGGTATTCAGGCCACTGGGATTGGGGTTGGCAATAATTTGGGTAAGCTGACCATCTATCGAGCTGCCGAAATACTGGAAAGTGGTGCTTGTAGCTGGGGCCTCAAAATTGAGGATGGTTTGTGCAGTCGTAAGATGCAGGCCCACACAAAAGAAGGCGAAAAGAAGGAGTAAGCGTTGAAGCATAAGAGGGTTGTTTTTGTGAATTTGAAATTTTATTTTGAAAGGTATGGTTTTGTCGCGCCAAAATTATGAATCTCCGTTTCATTTAATACTTTTTACTGTACGACACCATTACACAGCCACTACGACATTACTACGACAAGTATAATCCAGATGTTCCCTACCTTGCATCTTCCATTTTGAGAATCCAGACCGTCATATACTGTTTACTTTCCGGTCTGCTGCAGGCACAGACCGGCAGTCTTGGGCTGCCTCCCATTACCAATTATCCCAAAACGCTTTATGAGGCTGGTACACAGAATTGGGATATCGCCCAGGATGCTTCCGGCCGGCTTTTGTTTGCCAATAATGAGGGCCTGGTTATTTTTGACGGGGCACACTGGCAGCGCTACGCTATTGGGAACGGCACCTGCGTACGCTCGGTCGCGGCTGGTCCGGACGGGAAAATTTATGTAGGCGGTCAGGGCGAGATTGGTTTCTTCAGCCCCGACAAACAAGGCCGGCTATACTATTACGAGTTGAATGACCGTATAGCGCCGGCAGACCGCCAGTTTGCCGATGTCTGGAATATAGTTGTGGCCACCGATGGCGCGGTTTATTTCCGCAGTGAGGAGCGGCTTTTTCAGCTAAAAGACAACCGCATCCGGGCTTTCAGCAGTGGCGGAAAAATGAGTTTCTTCGGGCAGGTTAACGGCCGTTTATTGCTGCACGATGCTACGCAGGGTTTAATGGCTTTCGATGGTCAACGTTTCATCCCCCTTTTTACCGATATAAAGCTGGAAAGCCCGGTCACCAGCCTGCTGGCCGGAAGCAGCGATACGATATTGGTAACGACCCTGAAAAATGGTATTTTTTATCTGACCAATGGCCGGCTCCGTCCCTGGCCAACGCCGATCGATGCTTTTTTTCGGGAAAAGCGGATTTATAATGCTGCTGTACTACCCAGTGGCCAGGTAGCATTGGGCACTTCGCTGGGCGGACTCGTCATTCTGGATAATAACCGTCGCCCCATCCAGTGGCTGCAAAAAGATGCCGGGTTACAAAACACCAATGTGCTGGCCGTTTTTGCCGATAAATCCCGCAATCTCTGGCTGGGTCTGGATAATGGGATTGCACAGGTGGAAATAAGTTCTCCTTTCTATCGTATTCTGCCGGACGGCGAATTAGGTGGTACCGGTTATGCGGCCCGGATTTTTCAAAAGCAACTGTTGCTCGGCACCTCCAACGGGTTGTTTATGCAGCCATTTGGCAGTTATATCAACCCATTTCTTCAAAAGAATTTCAGCCTGCTGCCCGGTACGACCGGCCAGGTCTGGGGTTTGACAGAAGTTAGCGGCGACCTGCTGCTCGGCCACCACGAGGGTGGATTTCAATTAGAAAACAACCAGGCTGTACATATTTCCGGGCCGCAGGGCACCTGGCAGTTTCTGCCGCTCAATGACACCTCTATGCTGGCCGGTTTATACGATGGACTGGCGCTGTTTACCCGGCCGGGTGCACTGGGCGCCTGGCATTTCCGGCGAAAATTGTCCGGCCTGAACGAAAGCTGCCGGGTCATGATCGGTGATGCGGATGGGTCCATCTGGATTTCGCATCCTTACCGGGGGGTATTTCATGTACGGGTCCGCCCTGATTTTCATAGCCTGGAAGTGCAGGTGTTTGGTAAAAAAGACGGTCTGCCTTCCGATCTTAATAACTATGTATTCGAGATCGGCGGGAAAATGCTGGTGGCCACGGAACAGGGCGTTTATACTTTTAACCCGGACACGCAGCGACTGGAACCGGCGCCCGCCTTCGATCGGGGACTGGGCGGCGTCGGCAGGGTGCGTTATTTGCGGGAAGATGCCAAGGGCAATATCTGGTTTTGCCGGGGCAGTGAAGTGGGTATTTTATGGGTAGAAGACGCCGGGCTGGAGAAAAAAATCCGCCGCCAGATCTTTCCCGTGTTAAGCAGCCAATTGGTGGGTGGTTTCGAGCATATTTTCCCGGCGGACCAGCGAAACATTTTTTTCGGCTCGGAGAATGGCTTTCTGCACCTGGATCCGGAACGTTTACGCCGGGCGGATACGAGCGTACAAGTACTCATTTCAGGCGTGCGCTTGCCTGGGGCGGGGGACAGTCTGCTCTTTGGGGGCTTCGGGGCGGAGTCTGGTAAAATGACCCTGCCGTACCGGCTCCATAATTTGTCTATTGCATTTACGGCCAGTATTTTCGGGGAAACCCGCCAGGTTCGTTTCAGTTATCAGTTGAAAGGTCTGGACAACAGGTGGTCGCCCTGGTCGGAAAAGACAGAACGCGAATTCCTGAATCTGCCGGCTGGCGACTATACGTTTCTGGTCAAAGCCCGCAATGAATATGGCGTAGAGAGTGCCCCGGTGCAATTCGCGTTCAGCATTAGTCCGCCGTGGTACGCCGGCCTGCCGGCTAAAATCTTGTATTTTCTATTGTTCCTGCTGGGCCTGACCTGGTTACTGCGTCATCAGCGCAGCAGTTTTGAAAAAGAGAAAAATGCGCTGGCCACTACTTTTCTGCAGGAGAGTGCGGAGCAGCAGCGTAAAGTAGCCCGCAACGAACAGGAGATCACCCGTTTGCGCGCGGAAAAACTGGAGTCCGAAGTACAGCATAAAAATCAGGAACTGGCCCTGGCAACCATGCACCTGGTTCAAAAAGGCGAAATCCTGAGTACGCTGCAGGAGGAGCTAGAAAAAACGCTGGAGAAAAAACAGGCGGTGCAAACCCTGCATGAAGATATACGCCGCATCATTCGTACCCTGCAGTTCGATACGCAACTGGATGCCGACTGGGAGCACTTTGCCATTCACTTCGATTCCGTACACGGCGATTTCCTGAAGCGGCTGCGGGAACGTTACCCGCAGACCAGTCCCAATGATCTGCGCTTATGCGCTTATTTACGCATGAACCTCAGTACGAAGGAGATTGCCAACCTGCTCAATATATCCGTGCGCGGGGTGGAAGGCAGCCGTTATCGTTTACGCAAAAAACTGGGTTTGCCCGGCGATGCGAATCTGGTGGAGGTAATGATGCGGGTTTGAGTGGGTATGAAGGAACAAGGTATTATTATTAAACAGGATAAATGCACGGAGTACTACATTTATATAGCTGCACGCAGCACCTGAAAGCCGTTGGACGCCAGCATCCTTACAATGCCGTCTAAAGATCCAACCTCGCCTGAAAGCACCGTTTCCAGGGTTTGATCCGGCCTTTGCACCCGTATTTCATGCGCATAAATTCCGCGGTCGTGGTCGATCAGCTGGAGCACAAAGCTTTGATTATCTGTCAATTGAACAATTTTGCATAGTTGTTCGTCCTGAGCGAAACCCAGTTTCATGGCCTGTGGATCATACCATACGGCAATTTGTCGGTTATCGTTCTGCAGCAAACCTCGTATTTCCGCCGGAGTAAAGCGCACCCACTGCGTGGTGCGATAATGGTGGAGTAGGGTAGCGTTGGCCACCTCGAAGGTTTCATAAACGAGGCCCGATGCATGCAGGTTGAAATTTTCCGTATAGGAATCCGTGAAATAAGGCGGAAAAAAGCGCTCATTCCGAATGTTCAGGGAAGCGTATCCGGATTCCTCTGGAAACACGGAGGACTTCAACCAATAGGTGAGTCCGACATGCAGGCCGTCGTATTCCCAGTCGGCATGGAGCTGATCATCGCGTTCCCAACCACGGACTGGTTCGCCGAGTGCAGCCTGGAAGTAGGCTTTTAGCTGCCAGTAATTATCGGCACCGTCACCGGCCAGGCGAACTTCAAAAGGAAGGGTATCCAGGGGTACGTCCAAGCGCCAGGCCGGCTGCCGCTCCTTGTCTGGTATATTGACCTGCAGGCCCTCTACTTCCAGAATTCCGATTACCAGGGGAGCATTGAAGGAATACACCGGCCAGCCAAAGCGATCATGTCGCCGTTGTTCCACAAAAGGCAGTTCTTCCAGCGCCTGATAAGTAATGGACCAGGGGATAGTATAATCCTGCCCTTCATAAGTGCAACGTAAACCTTCCCCCAGATCGAGGAGCAGGGCAGCAGTCGAATAGGGGTAGTCGGGGATAAAACGGGCGTTCCGCACGAAAAATAGATGTTGATTATTTGTTGAAATCTGGAAAATGTACACCTATACTTGTAAAGATGCCAGGCAAATTGCAGTTGTTAGCAAAAGGCTCATATTGGGAAATGATCGTCTACATTTAATCAGGAGGGGCCAAGATAATTCCATTTATGAAAAATTCCGTCATTTGTCAGGCAACCATGTTTGTGAATCACCCGTTTTTATGAAAAACACTTGGCTACTCGTAGTTCCAAGAGTGACGAAGAACCAGATCAGCGCCCCTTTCAATAGCTCAAGGTCACCCCCGCACCAATACCCATGTCACTATCATAATGGGTAGACAGCGCAAAATTCCTGGTGACGATATAGCGAAGCCCGGCCATGTATTCCTTATCGGTATTGGCCATAAAACTGAACCGGAGCCGCTGAGTAATCGGTACATCTTCCCGGCCCAATTGTAAACGAAACTTCCGATCGGAATCCACCCGTAAATCAGCCACCAGCAACATGGGCAGGGTGTAGGCCAAACCGACAACCGCTGCTTTCCGATTGTTTTTGTTGCTGATCTGCCCAAACATATTAGTATCCTCGCTGCCGAAAATATTACGGTCCTCCCGGAGGTTCATTTTCTTATAATGATAATCGAAGCCGCCATATGCATACCACCATTGCATGCGACCCAGATAACGGCCAAACATGGTTTCGCTTTCATATCCGTGCCGGTCATGCAGACCCAAATGCCATAAAGTGCTTAATTTCCACCGGGTATTGGCCAGCATGGCTTCTCCATCGCTACCGTTGCTCTGCAGCCCGATCCTGGCCATCGAATGAAACCGCCGGTCATCGGCAAACAACCGGCGTTGCGCCAACTTGGGGTTGGGTATCTCTGGGTTCAGGGCCTGGTTTTCATAAGTAAAAACGCGTCCCATCCCGCTCATCATGTGATACAGGATATGACAGTGAAAAAACCAGTCACCTTCCGCATTGGCGTAAAATTCCAGGGTGTCCGTTTCCATCGGCATGATGTCCACAATGTTTTTCAACGGGGCGTAGTCGCCCTGTCCGTTGAGCAAGCGGAAATCATGGCCGTGCAGGTGCATCGGGTGCCGCATCATGGAGCCATTATGCATGACCATGCGCACAGTTTCTCCCTTTTTGATCAGGATCTTGTCGCTTTCGGACACCACCTTGTTGTCCAGGCTCCAGACGTAGCGATTCATATTACCGGTCAATTCGAAACGCAGTTCTTTGACGGGCGCATCCTTCGGCAGGGTGGTCTTAGTGGGCGATTTCAACATGGCGTAGTTCAAAGTGGTGATATCCGAAAGGGCATTGGCATCGTATTGTTCTGCGCCCACTTTTTTATCCTCCATTTTCATATCGCCCATTTTCATATTTCCCATATCATGCCCGCTTTTAGGCTTGACTGCGCCCGTAATTTCCGGATACATAACGGTGTTCATATCCATTTGGTTGAGCGACATTTGCATGCCCATATCGTCCAGATGACCATCCATTTTCATCATGCCGTTCATCATCTGCATGCCTTCAAAATATTTGAGTTTAGGCAGGGGAGTCGCTGCTTGCTTTGTGCCGGACCCTAAAAACAGAGAGGCCGATTTGGTCCGGTCTTCCGGCGTGGCCAGAAATTCATAAGCCGTTTTATCCGCCGGAATGGTGACGATAACATCATAGGTTTCAGAAACAGCAATGATTAAACGGTCCACTTCCACAGGTTCTATATCATTGCCATCATTGGCGACCACGGTCATTTTGCCGCCGGCATAGGTCAGCCAAAAATAAGTGGAAGCGCCCCCATTGGAAATCCGTAAACGAATTTTATCGCCGGCCTTGAATTGGTCCAGCTGGCTCTCACTTTTTCCATTGATCAAAAACCGGTCGTAATACACATCGCTTACATCCATCGCATTCATGCGTTTCCATTCATTAGCGACTTTGGTTTTAAAATAACCCTGTTTTATCGCTTCTCCATAACTCTGAGTCGTACCTTTTTTAATGGCAAACCAATCGGTCGCATTGTGCAACATCCGGTGGACATTGTTGGGGTTCAGGTCCGTCCATTCACTCAGCATTATCGGTACGGTCGGGATATTCGGTTCTTTCCTTTTGTTCATAATAAAAGAACCGTACATCCCGATTTGCTCCTGCAATCCCGAATGGCTATGGTACCAGTGCGTGCCGTGCTGGATAATCGGGAACGTGTACAGGTGGGTCGTATGCGGTTTAATGGGCATCTGGGTCAGGTTGGGTACCCCATCATATTTATTGGGTAACAGCAAACCATGCCAGTGCATCGAGGTCGCCTCGTTCATTTCGTTGTGCACGTATATTTCGGCGGTATCCCCTTCCGTAAAAGTCAGGGTAGGCATGGGTATCTGCCCGTTCACGGCAATCGCTCGTCTGGATTTTCCGGTAAAGTTGACCAGCGTATCGCGGATGTACAGATCGTAGCGGACGGTTCGCGGTGGGATGGAATTTACGATGGTCGTCTTTGGGAGTCCAGCCGGGGTAGGCTCCTTATCCATCTTCTGATCGTTCATTTTCCCCATATCCATGGGTTCTGCGGCTGGAACATCCTATACATCAGCACGTACATGGAGATAAAAGAGAGGACCACCATGAGGAGCAACTTCTGGTATTGCTTGGTAGGATCCATAGCCCCGGCAGGCATGCTTTTATGATCGGTATGCGCCATAGCGCCGGCCATATGCTTATGATTCGCATGTTCCATAATAGTTATTTTTTGTATTTATCAAGCCAGGATTGAAATTCGGCAATTTCCCGTTGCTGATCGACAATCATTTGCTGCGCCATCTGTTTCAGCTCGGCATGTTTGCCTTTGGCCAGCTCTTCCTGAGCCATGGTCACCGCGCTTTGGTGGTGTATCATCATCATGCCCGCAAAATCCTGGTCCACCATGCCCATCATCGGCATAGATTTCATCTGGTCGTGCATGGCCTGCATACCGCCAACCATCGGTTGCTGTTGGGCTGCTACAACCGGGTGGGCTTGTACAAAGGCCTGCAATTTGGCAATCTCGGTTTTTTGCGCCGTGATAATTTTCTGCGCCATGTCTTTCATCAGCGGGTCAGCACCTCCTTTTAATTCAATTTCGGACATTTCGATGGCCCCCTGATGATGCTCGATCATCATGTTGGCAAAATCTACATCGAAATCACCGGTCATTTTCATAGCCTGCGTACGTTGCATCATCGCGTCCATAGCCTGCATCATGTGCATGCTGTGTTGGCTGTGGTCTTCAGTCTTTGGGGTGGCAGAGGGAGCCGGAGTGCTGTTCTGGGTATTACAGCCACTCCATAGATAAAGCATGGCCAGGAGGACCATCGTTACAAGGGTTGTTTTGTGCGTCATGATGTTGTTTGTTTTAAATAAGTAATAATAACAAGGTGGGAATTAGAAAAGGTGGAAGAAAAGCCAACCAATGTGTACACATTGCGCGTAGCTTCTTTCCCCAACGGAAACTCAAATTCTACGATGGGCGAAATACCGTTCATTCCATTTTTGCTTTTCCAGACTAAAAACTGCACCATCGCTTCTAACGTGGGGTCATCAAATAAGCCTGCACCGCCAATAAACAAGCCCACCGTTTTCGAAAGGCCCGTCTCCAACTGAAAATTGTACTCTGTATGGGACCTTCTTCTAAATTCTGTATTGGTTTTGTCTTCACTCTCTGTTTTTAAAGCCGCTACCCGCAAGCCATAAGTGCCAACATTTAATGGAATACCCATGTGGGTAAAGAAAGCCATGGGCAGCATCATTTGATTTTGCATATCTCTCTGGTCCATGGCCAAAGTATCCATGTTCATTTTCGGCATTTGTTGACTATACGCAGCAAATATACCCAGCCCGAAAAAAATAAATAAACACATATAAAAATGGATAAACCTGCGGTTTAAATTCGTGACATTAATCATGATATTTTAATAAACTGAGGATGAATTTATTTTTTAACGTCCAATAAAAAGGGCACTTTTTCATTGGTGCAAACGGTAAAGAAGGAGCGCAATTATCCAAGGCAGCGTACCTGCATTCAAACCTGATTTTTTACGCTTGAGTAGTAACACCGTTCTTTTTTTAGCGATCTTCCTGGTAATTTTTTTGATGGATTTTCCAGTGCATTTTTAGTTTTATTGGTCCGGCCAATTTTACAGGTCTGAAGCACTCCATTAGCGGCGGCAAGAAGTTTTCCTTCCAGCGTTTTTCTTGCTGTTTTTTACATGATGTATCAGTTTTTATTTTAAATTATGTTGGCCTTTGGGCTGCGCCTACTTCTTTGGCTCCATCTTCATGCCCTTCATGTCGCACATACCCTGCATGGACTTCATCACATTGGGGCGTGATTGCATCGAGCCCATCATCATACTGCATTTGGAGGGGTCCATGTCACACATTTCCATAGTTTTGCCCATCATCATTTTGCACATGGCAGTATCAGAATTGCACATGGACATCATATTATTCATCATTTCCATCTGCATAGCCGGGTCGTTTTTTGCATGGGTCATCATAGTGGAGAGCATGGCGTCCCCATGTTTGGTGCGCATGGAATCCATGACCTCATTCATATACGCACCGTTGTTCATCAGTGTCGAAATAATTTTTCCACGCGAAGCCGCATTGCCGCAGAGTTGCTCCGGGCTGGCGTTGTTGCATTGCGTGAACGAAATCATCGCTGCAATGGCGAGTAAGAAAATGGTTGCCTTTTTCATTTTTTTTGTTTTAAAAGTTGAATTGTGAATAATAGCTCGCTCTGCACCGATGTGGGCAGAATGAACAGCATGGATGAACAAGCTCTAATCTTCGTGCTTACAGGCGGGTACAAAGCATATTCCATAAAGTAGCGGAAAAAGAGAAGCACAAATGGCTAATTCACCCCTTGCTGATGTGGACGATGGCGGGGTACTCGCAGGCGGTCAGGCAGAAATAATACTTTTTTGTATTTGCCTGATAATGTTGAGTTTGTAAAGGAAATTGTCGGCTAAAAAGTGCAAAATATCGTGCCGCCATGGGTTAAAGCATAAGGGTCTGCGCATGCCGCGGTTAACACAGCGTTTACTATCACTATTCACTGGTTTGTCGCCGGCAATAAATGGGTGGAAAAATGCCCACAGCATCAGCCAGCCATTTTCGGGTTGGTTTTGACCCTATTGGATATAGAAAAGCATCGTCGCTACATTGTCCGACATCCGGGTGGATGTTTTTAGAAAAATAGCAACAAAATCCCATAGTGTAGTGTAAAATCCCACTTCTACGCGCTCAATTCAAAGCAGGTAAAAAATTAGCGGCCCCTCCAGCAAAATGCATGGAAGAGCCGCTAATTGAAACACAGCGTGGCTAGATGAAAAATCTAGGTGGGAATTATGCAAAGAATGGTGTCAAGAGGTCTAAAGGGTGCATGCCCGGCCCGTCTAATGTTTCACCATGATTTTTACAAAAAACACCTGGTCACCGGCCCGGATGCGGAGATTGTACGGCGCCGCCGGCAAGGTTCCAAAGTCGAAGAGACGTACTAACCAGCCGCTGCGGAAGTCTGCCGTTTGGCGACCAATACGCTGACCAATGGCATCGAGCAGCGTGAATTCGAGTTCGTCTTGCGGCAAACCGCGCATTTCCAGCGTGAAAACGCCACCGTTCGGATTGGGAGACAGGCGGAACGATTCTATCCAGTCCGGTTGGTTGGTGTTGACCGTTGTGATGGTCACGATCTGGGCGGCCGTTGCCGTATCACAAGGCCCGGTTGTAATAAGTATTACGGTGTAAGTTCCGTCGCTTACGTAAGTGTGCGCGGGGTTTGCTTCGGTACTGCTTTGCCCGTCGCCAAAATTCCAGTTATAGGAAGTGGCATTGACGGATGTATTGGCAAACGAAACCACTGCGCCGTTTATGGAAGGGATAAAGTCGGCCGTAACAACCGGGTTCACCGTGATAAAATTCGTTAGTGTACTGGTATTGCTACCAGCGGCATTGCTTACCGTCAGTACGACGGAATAGCTGCCGGGGGTCGAATACACTACACTGGGATTCTGGGTAGTGGAAGAGCTGGGTGTGCCTCCCGGAAATTGCCAGCTATAACTGGTCGGATTTCCACTGGAAGTACTGTTAAATTGGGCCGTCAGCGACCCGCAGCCCGAGGTAAGGTTAGCCGTGAAACTTGCCGTCGGCGGCGTTGCTACAACTATCGGCGGTCCCGGCAAAATGCGTACCATGCGCGCCACCGACGGAATGTCGTCCACCATAGCCCAAAGCAAATACCAGCCCGGTAAGGCGCGCAGCGAGTCATTGGGAATAGTTGCTTCGATAGCCATGCCTTGCTGGGTAAAAGCAAGGTCCAGGAAGCGGTTTTCACCACAGTTCAGCATGTGGGTAACTGATTGCGTACTTTGCAGGACTACCGCAGTCGGCGCATTGGTCCGTCCGGCAGCAAAGTGAATTATCTCCCCCCGGTGGTAGTCGGTTTTTTCCAGGTTCAATATCTGCGGACGAATACCCCGGAATAAATAAGGGGGTTCAAAGGCATCGATCACGCTCAAGGGCGGCTCATTACCCGGCTGTCCTTCACCGCCCACGACGATCACCCGCCCGTCGGGTACCAGCACCGCCAGAGCATGGTACTCCCGTTTGCGGGGCATGGGTGTGAGTCGCCGCCAGGTTTCGGTATAGGGATTATATAGATCAGTCAGATCCATGTAGTTCCACTGGTTAACCGGGCTGGGATCAGTGGGATCCTCTTTCTCACCCGCCAGCACGAGTATATGACGATCAGGCAGCAATACGGTCTCCGGGCGGGAGCGGAGTGGCGCAAAATGAGCGCCAAACGTCCAGGTATTGGTCAGGGGGTGGTAGCGTTCTACCAGCTTCCCGCCGCTGCCAGCGGGAAAGGGCTTAAAGCCGATGGCCACTACTTCGCCCTCCGGCAGATGAACCAGCTCATGGTCCACATGGTCGCCATTCGGCATGCGGTTACCCTGCACGAAATCGGCGGCCAGCTCCCATTGCTTGGTGACCGGGTCGAAAAGTTGCGGCGGCCGGAAAGTCATCAGCGCTTTGCCGCTGTACAAGGTCAGGATGGGCGATTGCTCATTGCGAATGGCGATGGTGTCCGCCCACTCGGTTTGGCCGGTGAGGGGATTATATAGTTCTGTCGTGTTTACCCGGATCGGGTTATTCGGTCCGCCGCCGCCAACAATCAGTAATCGCCCGTCGGCCAGCTGGGTCATGGATGGATACCAGCGGTAATCGAGCATTTGGGGCAGCGTCTGCCAGGTCTTGCTGACTACATTGTACTGTTTTATTTTACGGGTCCCGGGTCCGTAGATTTCCTGTTCGGTACCACCCGCCATGATAATATTGCCGTTCCAAAGTAATTTAGGCGCCACACAACCCTGTACTTTAGTATCTCCCGGTACCTTCAGCGTGTCGTTGGCAACCGGGTCGAAAGCAAAGGGATCCTTGGTACTATGACAGTAATAGGTCGTCCCATCGGGCATCAGGACGCCCAGATCGGTACCGCCGAGTGGTTCCGGGGAATTCATGATGGTCGTCCAAATACCGGGCTGGCTCTCCACCAGCAGTTGGGCATTGTGCGTGATCGTACCGATAATGCCGGTAGTCGCATTTTGAAAGTACTCGAAGCCGGGTTTGGCAACACCAAAAAACAGGTATGGACCACCGCCAGGCAGGTTTTCAAATAAATATTGACCCGTTGCATCCGTTCGGCCTTCCCGAAACAGCGTCGTATCACTGTTAAATAAGGTCACGCGGGCATTGATAACTGGAACACCACTCTGGTCGGTGACCGTGCCAGTAAGGGTCTGCGCTGAAAGGGAAGTAAAGGCCCAAAAAAGGAGCAGGAAAAAAGAAACTTTCATATCGTTCGATTGATAGTACTGTTGTGTAAGGGATAGGCTTAAGCCGAATAGAATTAAATTATAGCCGCCCAGGTTGAATTTTATAGTTTTACAAAAGACGCCTGCCCAAGCACTTTGCCCTGTTCATCAAAGACCCGCAGGTAATACATACCTGCTTCCAGGTTCGTCACTGGCAGACTGTTCTTGGTAATTGCGCACCTGGTCCGGCAGATCGGGCTGGTCATTATTACAGGAATTCGCAGCCAGGTTGCAGGTATAATTGGGGTCGGCCACTGGCGGCGTATCGCACACCAGGTCTCCGCCCGTACAGGTATCCTGCCCGCGACCGCCGTTGAAAGTGTGGTACAGGCCAAACCAATGCCCCAGTTCATGCGTCATAGTCCGGCCGCCGGAGGCAGCTGTTCAAAAAGTCAAGTGCGCACCAGCGCGGAAAAAGGTTGCATGAAGTACGGAAATATTAGCAGGTGGTAGTCTTTATGGATTTGGAATGCCGGAATCGTCTTTTAAACGGAGCTTAAATACCAGTCCCCCGGTAATGCGAAAAACTTGACTGACGTTGCGGCCACCGGTTATTTTTCCAAAGCTGAGATAAAAGCCGGTGTGTCCACGTTCGGAATAATAGGCCGTCCCACCAAACTGCCAGTACGAGACCCCATATCCAAATGCTGGGCGCCTTTCATATAACCATCCAGTGGGCCCTGTGCCCAGGTGGGCAGGCAGCTAACTGCCAGGTAAGCAAAGAACATAATCAGCATTTCAGGTACCATAGTAATCGATTTCCTGATCATCATGACTGCAAATCCCGCCGCAACAACTGCGCGTTTAAAGCTACTACGATGGTGCTCGCCGACATCAACACCGCGCCCATGGCCGGGCTGAGCACGAATTGCGGATACAATACGCCGGCCGCCAGCGGAATGGCCACCACGTTGTAGCCCGTTGCCCACCACAGGTTCTGCACCATTTTCCGGTAGGTGGCTTTGCCAAAATTAACCAGGCCCAGTACATCGGAAGGCTTGCTGTCGGTCAGGATGATATCGGCGGTCTCGGCGGCCACGTCAGTGCCACTGCCAACGGCAATGCCTACGTCCGCCTGGGCCAGTGCCGGCGCATCGTTTACGCCATCGCCGGTCATAGCCACGTACTCGCCTTTGGCTTGTAAGTCTTTCACAATTTCTACTTTTTGATGGGGCAACACTTCGGCAAAAAAACCATCCAGACCGAGTTCCTTGGATACCGCTTCGCCCACCCGGGCATTGTCGCCGGTGGCCATAAAGACCTGGATACCTTGCCTTTTCAATTGCCGCACCGCCTCGGCAGCATCGGGACGGATTTGATCGGATAGTGCCAGGAAGCCTGCTAATTGTTCATTTTCCAGTACAAAAACAACCGTTTCGGCCGCTGAACCGTTCGCCTCAAGGGGAATGGGAATGGTTTTTTCCTTCAAATAACCGGGGCTGACCACGCTCATCATTTTGCCGCCTACCTCGCCCGTGATGCCTTTGCCCGTGATGGAAGCAAAGTTGGACACCGGTGGCAGCACCAATTCGGCAGCCTTCGCGGCGGCCACTATGCCCTGGGCGATCGGGTGCTGGCTTTCCTGTTCCAGCGCGGCCACCGTGGCCAGCAGTGTATTGTTATCATAACCCGCAGTGAGTGGCACAATGCGCGATACGCCGAACTTGCCCTCGGTCAGCGTCCCGGTCTTGTCAAACACCATGGCCGTGATGCGGCGGGCGTTTTCAAAAGCCGTGCGGTTGCGGATAAGCAGGCCTCTGCGGGCAGTCATAGCCGTAGAAATAGCGACTACCAGCGGTATTGCTACTCCCAGCGCGTGCGGACAGGAAGTGACCATAACCGTCACCATTCGTTCAAGCGCAAAGGCCAGTGTCTGCCCTTTGGCCAGCCAGACCGCCAGTGTTCCGAAGCCCACGCCCAGGGCAATAAAAGTCAGCCACTTGGCGGCACGATCGGCCAGGTGCTGGGTTTGTGATTTGGCAGCCTGCGCCTCCTGCACCAGGGTAATAACCTTGTTGAGGTAACTGTCTTTACCCGATTTATCTACCCGGATTTTCAGGCTGCCTTCGCCGTTGATGGCCCCGGCAATGACTTTTGCATCGACAGTTTTCTGTACTGGTACGCTTTCGCCGGTGAGCATACTCTCGTTCACCGTGCTGTTGCCCTCCGTCACAGTGCCGTCTACCGGAATTTTCTCGCCGGGTTTTACCAGCACCACGTCGCCGATTTTCAGCTCGTCCACCCGCATATCATGCAGCATTTCGCCGTGGTACATGTGTGCTTCGGCAGGTAACATCTTGACGATCAGTTCCAACGCTTTCGAAGCGCCGGCCACGGATTTCATTTCGAGCCAGTGACCCAGCAGCATGATGACGATCAGGGTGGCCAGTTCCCAATAAAAGTCCATACCCGCCACTAATTGGAAGGCGACTGCTGTACTGTACAGATAGGCCACCGTGATGGCTACGCCGATGAGGGTCATCATCCCCGGTTGGCGGCGGCGTACTTCGTCCCACAACCCAATCAGAAACGGCCGGCCGCCATAAAAATAAATGATGCTGCCAAGGGCAACCGATACCCAATCACGCTCCGGAAAGTCGAAGTGATAACCGACCGCCATTTGAAACATGGGCGAAATCGCTACCACCGGCAGGGTAAGAATCAGACACACCCAGAACCGCCGCAGGAAATCGGCGATCATGGCCGAGTGGTCGTGGCCACCGCCATGTCCGGAGTGACTGCCACCGGGCATCGCACCTGGCATCACCGTACCGTCGGGCATGGTGTGGGTGGCATGTTTGGAATGGTCTTGAACGGGTGGAGTTGGTTGATGATCGGAATGATTTTCCATATTTATTTGATTGGATGTTATAACCGCCAGGCGCAAAAACGTGAGGCCAACTCACAAACTCGGCAAATACGTCGAAAGAAATTAATTGCGGGGCAAAATTCGCGTGTATAAGACCCATTGATGTTACAAAATTCTGGATAAGTGGTTTACAATTGTGCAATCCTGACCAGTTCCCAAGTCTCTATTACATCTTGTGGCCAGCCATTGGATCGGTTCCTTTCTTAAACACAAATTCGCTGTGCAACAAATAAGCCCCGGATATCACCACCGACTCACCGGCTTGCAGCCCTTCGATGATTTAGGTGTAGTCCTGATTGGCAATGCCGATGCGCACCATACGGCCTTCAAAGCTGCCGGCAGTATTTTTTATCCAGAGGCTTCAAGGTTCGGGTTAACAAAACTAATCTTGCCGCCCAGGATGCGGCCAGGATAATATGGTAAGGTGACCGAAGCCACGCGGGTTTGGGCAAGAAAGGGCATATTGCTGACGTAGAGTTGTGCTTCTGCCCAAAGAGTGCGTAGTTCGGCGAGTTTCAGCACCGTTGAGCCGGGTGCCATATAACTGCCTTCAGCAATCATCAAAACGATGAAGCGGTTTCTAAGCGGCCAGGTAATGAGCGAATCAATCATTGTACTTATAAAATAGGAATGGTTAAAAGAAAGCAGTTAAAGAAATGTTTTTTAAAAGTTTTTTTTAACTATTTGCATGATTTTTCATTTATTGTACTCCACACTTTTTAAATAAAATTTCCCGTAAACAAATTCACCATCTGGATAATGCCAAATCGTTTCACCATACGTCGCAAGATTGTAACCATTGATATTTTTATAATCTCGAATGGGCGTTGAAAAGCGGTATTTTTGCATATCATCAACCGCATAACGGTCATCTGAAATGAAGTTGGTGAGTTGCCCGATGTCATTAAAATAAAGCATGGCAGAAATGCTCATGCTTTCATTTGTAAAAGTCGCATTAACGGATAAGCTATCGCCCGCCGCCCATTTAATTCTATCATCGATCAAGGCGGCAGGGGCGAAAATGCACATATCATTGAACAGCGTTACTGTTTCGGCCTTATTGAGTTCATTGTTTTTAAGGTCCACTATTGAGTACAAGCCTAATAGTTTTATGTCCATCGTGGCAACTCCTTTCTTGTAGGCATGATAACCTAATACAGGCATACTAAACATGGTTGCTTTCATAAAAAACAAGCGGGTCGGCACATCAAAAAAATTGTGTTGTTCAGACGTAAATGTGAACCAATTCTTGCCCTTTTCTCGCATCTCGCCGTCAAAAATGGCTTTTGCACTTAATAATTTAGGTTTATTCAATGCGCCTGTATAACGAATATATTTCTGAACCAATAAAGGCAAAGCTTGAATATCCCCCTCAGTAAGTGCGGTTTTTTTGAGAATTTTCGTCCGATTTAAGCCTTCGGAAATATCCGTTTTATAGATTTTTTCAAAACTTGAACTCCCATAACCAACGAGGATAGCAAATAAAATAAAAATATTGGCAATCGTCCCCGCTTTAGCATCTTGCCAATTATTGATTATCAAAAATTGAGACACCAAAACCGCCACGACAGCCACTATCCACCAAGTTTCTTTTTTGGATAAAAACAAAACCGTTGCCCCTACGAATAATACGGCAGCCGACAACCATAGCAAGCCTGTATTTTTTGAAATCGGTTGCGTAAGTTGATTGATTTCAGCATAATTAAAGGCTTTCGTAAAACCCATTAAGTGGATTAATCCATGAATGATCATGATGATCGCAAAAATTACTTTTATCATAATTGTGCTTTTAAAATTTTATTTAATTGGCTTCCGCCGATAATACAGACTATCAAAAAAATAGCCGCAGGAAATAGAAACCAAAATAAAAAGGTTTCAATATATTTAATTGTCATCCAGTCTTTCAGCAAAGTAAAAAGTAAAAAATAGATGATAGTAATCAGCATTAAAGCAGTTATAAAACTTATTGAAATAGCTTTGTTATATTGAAATTGGCGATTAAAACAAAGCAATAGTTTTTTCAGAAATGCAGCAGCCATAACGCCTAGTACTGATGAAAGCGCCCCCATAAAAAGCGAAAAAATAACAATCGAGTACGCAACAGAAACACCACTTGCCCATAAAATGGAACTCCTTTCGCCGTTTGGCATAATGCTATAAATTGTTGATGAAGAGCGGATTAGGATATACACCATGATTATTATAGAATAGGCAAATACGGCAGCAATTGCCACTATTGCGCCATTATATGCCACATTTTTGTTGGAAATATTGGGTTGATTATTATTCATCTTCCGCTAATTTTTGTTGCCTTTCAGCCCTTTGCTTAATGCCCATCATCATACCTGATTCCATAATAAAATGCAAGGGTTCAAACAAGGTATAATAATAAGCCATGTCAAATTTGCTTTGCTTTATCTCCATTGAAGGATAGCGCACAATTAATCTCGTATTACTTGAATCCATCGGCTGCAAATAAAATGTCCACCCGCCCAGAGAATAATATTCATTGTGTTTTACTAAAGTGACCAGTGTAAAAGGCTGATTTTTCCCATAATAAACGGTATCGCCCCGTTGAGGATTTTGCCATTCGGGATGCGGCACATCATTGTTGACCATTTTTGCACCGAACAAATTTTCTAACCAATAATAACTGTTAAAACCACCCCGATTTTGTCCCGTTTGTGCAACCCAAGTCCATACATTTTCTTTTGTCGCGTGAATGTTAATGGCGCGAGTGGAAACAACTCTGTTGGAGGAAATAGACTCATCTTCTAACATTTTCATTGTTATTTCTGCAGATGTTGCACCCCAATTATTGTTTTGAGAGCGAATAGAAAACCAATAAATAGATGCAATGATTGCATAAAAAGTAAAGGTGTATTTGACAAAACGTTTAACCTGATACATTATCTTTCCAGTTTATTTTCAAATTTTTTCGATAACATCCGGCAACCTAGTATGCCACCAGCAACCAATATGCCATCTCTACATTTTAGCCACTCCGTAGTGAAGCATAATATTCCCGCAATCAAATTTTTTTGAGTCCAAAAATTGCAGTTTCGATTTTGCTTCTTCACTTTTAAATATCGTTTTTCCGTTGCCTAGGAAAACTGGATTTACCAAAAACATATATTCATCTATCAGTCCCAATTTCGTAAGCTGAGATACAATACTACCACTACCAAAAATCACCATGTCTTTGCCATGCTCTTGTTTCATTTTATTTATTTCTTCTGGAATGATATCCTCCAGCACGACTGAATTATTCCATTCCGCTTTTTTCAGGCTCTTTGAAAAAACAACTTTTCGAGAGTTATTCATAAACTCAATTAGTTCTTTTGGATTTGGATCGGATGGATTTGGCCAATAAGCCGCAAATATTTCATAAGTAACCTGGCCCAACACAATCGTGTCAAAATATGCAAACATTTTTAATAAATATTTCCCTGTTTCCTCGTCAAAAACAAACCAATCAGTTCCATTATTTGAATCTGAAAAATAGCCATCAAGCGATAGCCATTCTACTGCGATAATTTTTCTCATGTTTTTATTTTTTAATGGTTGGCCTACTCGTTTGGCTTTTCGGTTTCGCCTAATTTTTTAATGGTTGCTGGTCTCCACTAAATGATTGAAATTGCACTTCAATGGGTAGGTGAATTAGCATCTTTTTTTAGGAGCGCTACTACTAAAATACTAAAACCCGTAAGAGAAAGTAACGCTCTGATGGCATGGGAGTACTCCCATGTCATTCTAAGTTCTTCCCAATTCCCCGCTAGACTTGTCCAGTTATTAGTCGCTTGATTCGCGGGAAATGTAAATGTGAAAAAAATGACGATGCTTACCAGGAAACAAACCAATGCTACCAACAAAAGCGGATAAATATTTTGTGCTTTACGGTCTATAATGACCCAAATTAAGGTCAATAATATTGCACCGATTTCAAAAATGCCCAACCATTGCCAACCGCTGTAAATTTCCTGAACTGTCTGGTACTTCTCTTTGGATAAATTAATTTTTACCCGTAGTTCTAACAGATGGGCCATTAGTGCGGAAAGCGTAATAGCCGTAAAAAGCATGGTAGTGAACCGAATGAAATTCCTCATTTTAAAAAAATTTTAGTGCGTGAATAATTTTAGTGCTTATGCAATAATTAATTCAATGGCATGATTTTGAGTGACCAGACGATCCACGAATCAATCATGGTGCTTCATTTTGAAAAAACTTCAAATGCTTGCCCAGCCGGATGACGATCATTGCCAGCAGGCCCGCCCCGATGCTCACCGCCCAGTCAGCAACCGACATGGGCGCAATGGAAAGCGCGGTCCGCACGGCGGCGATTTGGTACAACAGGGCTACGACCAGCATGCAACCGCCGACCGCCAACCACACGTAACTATTGCGGACCACCTCGGTGCGCCAGAACGGAAGTTCCATCGAACCCATGTTGAATACATGAAATAACTGGCTGAAAATCAAGGTGAAAAACAGAATGTTGTTGCCAAGCGCAGGGCGCCAGTCCTCCCCGGTGTGCAGGGCGTAATGGCTGAAATACACCGCCCCGATGGTCGCTGCCGTAATGACGCCGGCATAGAAAAAAATCCGCCGCCAGCGCCGCTGATCAATGATGGGTTCGTCGGTATCGCGGGGCTTCTGCTGCATGACTAAGGGACCTCCGGCAGTCACGCCCAATGCCAAAGCCGGCAATACGTCGGTGACGAGGTTGATGAACAGGATTTGCAGCGGTTTCAACTGGAAATGCAGAAACAGCACCGATACGATGGCGATGACCGCCAGTTCACTCAGGTTGCAGGACAAGAGGTAAATGACAAACTTGCGGATGTTGTCGAAAATTACCCGCCCCTGGCGGATCGCCACGACGATGCTGGCAAAACTGTCGTCGCGCAACACCATATCGGCTGCGTCCTGCGCCACCTGGGTACCGTGTTTGCCCATGGCGATCCCGATGTCGGCTTTTTTGAGCGCGGGCGCATCGTTCACCCCATCGCCGGTCATGCCTACGATGGCTTTCCGTTCCTGAAATACCCGTATCAAATCGAGTTTCTGTTTCGGGCTGACGCGGGCAAATATTTTGGCGGATGCCCAGCGTGATTTATCCGCCGCTTTGAGATTTTCGTAGTCCGGCATCTCTTTTCCCAGCACCACGTCGGCATCCTCGGAATCGATGATACCCAACTGCCGGCCGATGGCTTTTGCGGCGGCGGGGTGGTCGCCGGTGACCATGACGACTTCGATACCGGCCTCCCGGCACTGTCGGATAGCGGCGGGAATCTCTTTTCTCGGCGGGTCGATCAGCCCGAAAAGCCCGGCGAACACCAGATTTTCGGCCAGTTCCTTGGAGCCTTTTGCCTCCGATTTGAAGGCGCCCGCCAGGACTTTCAGCCCAGAGGCAGCCATTTTTTCCGCATCGGCGAGCCAGGCTTTCCGGCTCTTCGGGGTCAGGGGGACGTTCTTGCCGGCATCTAATAGAAAGGAACAACAGGCAAGCAAATCTTCGACAGCGCCCTTAGCAAAAACCAGGTTGCCTTCCGGGGTCTTGTGCAAGGTGGCCATGATTTTGGTCTCTGAAGAGAACGGCATTTCCGACAGTTTGGGGGATTGGAGTCGGAGGTCGTTGATGTCTTCTCCCAGCCGGAGGGCGAATTTGAGCAAGCCCGTTTCGAGCGGGTCGCCGATTTCTTTAATGCTTCTTTTTCCGGCAGTTATCTCGGAGGTGTTGCACAAAATGGCAATTTGCAGGAGGCGGCGATACTGCCCCTCTGGTAAACGCCCGACGGGCATATCAGCGGCATCGTCGCTTTTTGCCCAGGCGCCGCCCGGCGAAGCGAGTGCTTCGACTTCCATTTTGTTTAGCGTGAGCGTTCCGGTTTTGTCGGTGCAAATAATGGTGGTCCCGCCCAGCGTTTCGACCGCCGAAAGTTTGCGCACAATCACTTTTTGGTGGGCCAGTTTGATCATTCCCTGCGCCAGCGCAAGGGTAGCAACAATGGATAAACCTTCCGGGACGGCGGCAACGGCCAGCGCAATAGCGGTTTCAAACATCTCCAGAACGGGCTTCCCGCCAATTAAACCAATGCCAAAAATGACCACCACCAGTCCGATGGTTATTTTAATAAGCCGGCCGCTGAACGCTTCCAATTTCTTTTCTAAGGGCGTAGCAGCCTGGTCGGAGGTGCCGACGAGGTGGGCGATTTTTCCCAGTTCCGTGTTCATGCCCGTTCCGGCAACCACCGCCCAGCCGTTGCCTTTGGTAACGAAAGTTCCCTTGAAAAGCAGGTTCGATTGCTCGGCCAAGGGCGTGTCGGCAGGCAGCACACCGGGCGCTTTTTCCACGGGGACGCTTTCGCCGGTCAGGGAAGCCTCGTTCACTTGCAGCTGGGCACTTTGGTAGAGCCGGGCATCGGCAGGGGTAATGTCCCCGGCTTCGAGGTAAATCACGTCGCCAGGCACCAGCATTTCGATGTTGATTTCCGATAAACTTCCACCGCGAAACGCCTTGGCGGAAACGGCCACCATCTTTTTCAGGGCGTCCATGCTGCGCGCTGCCTGGAATTCCATGTAAAAACCGATCACTGCGTTGATGAGAACAACCGCCAAAATGGCGATCCCATCCAGCCATTCCTGAAAAGCGAGCGACGCCCCCGCTGCAACCACCAGCAACCAGACGAGGGGACTTTTAAACTGCCGCAGGAATATCTTCCAGGCGGGGGTTCGTTTACCCTGAGCAATAGTGTTGGGGCCGACCGATTCCAGCCGTTTGGCAGCTTCTGCCGCCGACAGGCCCTGCTTGATATCTGCGCCGACACGGGCAAATAATTCGTCTTCCCGCGAAGCCCAGTGGGGGGCATCCGATTTGTTGGGTACTGCGTGCTGGTTATTGCTGCCCATGGTGCTTATTTTCATGATGTAACCAAATTCCATTTCCAGTCAACAATTTCGGGCATGTCTTCCCCGTGCAGCCCGATATAAGCGGTATGCTCAAGCAATTTATCCTGCAGGTGCTGCTTGGTAGCAGCGCCACGTGACCCTAAACCTGGCAAACGATCGATGACACTAATGACCAGGTGAAACCGGTCCAGCTCATTCAAGACCACCATATCGAAAGGGGTAGTGGTCGTTCCTTCTCCTTTATAACCACGCACGTGCAGGTTTTCATGGTTGGTCCGGCGATAGGTCAGGCGGTGGATGAGCAAAGGATAGCCGTGAAAAGCAAAGATGATCGGTTTGTCCCTGGTGAAAAGCTGATCGAAATGCTCGTCATTCAAACCGTGCGGATGTTCGCTCTCCGGCTGCAGGGTCATAAGATCGACCACATTGATCACCCGTACTTTTAATTCGGGAAAATGCTCCCGGAGAATTTGAACTGCGGCAATCGTCTCCAGGGTGGGGACATCGCCGGCGCAGGCCATCACCACATCCGGCTCACCCCCTTCGTCGTTACTGGCCCATTCCCAGATGCCTAATCCGATGGTACAATGGCGGACCGCAGCATCCATATCCAGCCATTGCATGGCGGGTTGTTTGCCGGCGACAATAACATTTACATACCCTCGACTGCGTAAGCAATGATCGGTAACCGACAAGAGGGTATTGGCATCCGGCGGAAGATAGATCCGAATAATATCTGCGGTTTTGTTGGCCACATGATCCAGAAATCCGGGATCCTGATGACTATTCCCATTGTGATCCTGTCGCCAGACATGCGAGGTGAGCAGGTAATTCAAAGAAGCAATTGGCCGCCGCCAGGGCAGCTTTCGGGAGACTTGCAGCCATTTGGCGTGCTGGTTGAACATGGAACCGACAATGTGAATGAATGCTTCATAACAGGAAAACAGACCATGCCGTCCCGTTAACAGGTATCCTTCGAGCCAGCCCTGACATAAATGTTCGCTTAATACCTCCATGACCCGGCCATCGGCGGAGATGTGGTCATCGCTTTTCAAAATCTCGGCGGTGGAAGTGCGGCCCGTTATATCGAACAGGTGGGAGAGGCGGTTGGAAGTTGTCTCATCCGGGCCGAAGATTCTGAAATTCCGGCGCTCCCAATTCATCTGCATCACATCGCGGAGTAAAGCGCCCATGATTACTGTCGCTTCGGCCACCACTGTACCTGGCACCCGTACATCCACCGCATATTTTCGGAAGTCGGGCATTTTCAGATCATGCAGCAGCAGGCCGCCGTTGGCATGTGGACTAGCGCCCATCCGCTTTATGCCTTGTGGCGCCAGTTCCGCTAATTCGGTAAATAGTTTTCCGTTTTCATCAAAAAGCTCTTCCGGCTTATAACTTTTCATCCACTGCTCCAGCATTTTTACATGCTCGGGTTTAGTTGCCAGTTCAGCCAGCGGTACCTGGTGGGAACGCCAGGTGCCTTCCACTGGTAAGCCATCCACTTCTTTAGGCCCGGTCCATCCTTTGGGCGTACGCAAAATGATCATTGGCCATTGTGGACGTTGCCTAAATCCGTTCGTGCGGGCTTCGGCTTGAATTTGTTTGATCTCCGCCACGATGGTGTCCAAAGTGCCGGCCAGCAATTGGTGTACTTCTGCCGGGACTTCGCCTTCCACGAAATAAGGCTTGTAGCCATAACCCTGGAAAAGCTGTTCTAATTCTTCTTTTGGAATGCGGGCAAGCACCGTTGGATTGGCAATTTTATAGCCGTTCAGGTGCAGGATCGGAAGCACGGCGCCGTCATGCACCGGATTTAAAAACTTATTGGAGTGCCAGCTGGCCGCCAGCGCTCCCGTTTCCGCCTCCCCGTCGCCTACCACACAGGCCACCAGCAGGTCGGGATTGTCAAAAACGGCGCCATACGCATGCACTAACGAATAACCCAGCTCACCGCCTTCATTGATCGAACCAGGTGTTTCCGGCGCCACATGGCTGGGTATGCCGCCGGGAAAAGAAAACTGCTTGAACAGTCGCTGCAGACCCGGTTCATCCTCGGTAATGTCGGGGTAAATTTCACTGTAGGTTCCTTCCAGATAAGTGTTGGCTACCAATCCGGGTCCGCCATGACCCGGGCCGGTAACAAAAAGGATATTCAGATCGTATTGCTGGATGATGCGGTTGAGGTGCACGTAGATAAAATTCAGACCGGGTGTAGTACCCCAGTGCCCTAGTAGCCGGGGTTTTATATGTGCCAGCGTCAATGGTTCTTTAAGAAGGGGATTGTCGAATAAATATATTTGACCAACCGATAGATAATTGGCAGCCCGCCAGTAGGCATTCATCTTTCGAAGTAATTCGGGTGATAAAGATTTGTCTGCTGTGCGGCTATTTTCTGATTTCCACATAATTTAATGTTTAACTGGGTAATTTAAAACTTGGCAAACCAATCTGGCGATCATTACCTCCTCATTGGTCTTCATTACACGGACATCTACCTTGCTTTTATCCGTAGAAATAATGGCACCGTTCTTCGCATTCCTGGTTTCCTCTAATTCAATTCCCAAAAATTGAAGACCCTGGCATATACGATCCCGGATTTCCGGCGTGTGCTCGCCAATGCCCCCTGAGAATACCAAAGTGTCCAAACCGCCGAGTACGGCAGCATAAGCGCCGATCCATTTTTTGGTTTGGTAGCAAAACAGTTCGATCGCTTCAGCAGCCCGTTGGTCAGTACTTTCAGATGTAATCAATTCCCGCATGTCGGCACTTGTTTCCGAGATGCCTAGGAGACCGGATTGGTGGTTGACCAGATCACTGAATTGTTCCGGGCTTAGCTGCTCTGCCTGCATCAAATACCAGGCAACCCCAGGGTCCAGGTCGCCGGTACGCGTACCCATGGGCAACCCGGCGGCCGGGGTGAAACCCATGCTGGTGTCCATACTTTGGCCGTTTTTTACGGCGGTCAGGCTGGCTCCATTGCCCAGATGTGCCAATATCAACCTGCCCCGCGCGGTTTCGTGTCCGGCTACGCGCTTTAGTTCTTCCAGCAGCCAGGCATACGAAAGACCATGAAAACCGTAGCGTTGAATACCCTTGACATTATAGCGACGCGGGATGGGCAACAATTTTGCGACTGGTGGCATAGCAGCGTGAAAGGAAGTATCAAAACAAGCGACCTGCACCAAGGCCGGATAACGCTTTCTAAACGCTTTTATCAGCTGAACGGCTCCCGGCATATGCTCCGGATCGTAGGCGCTGATCGCTTTAAACTCCTCCATTAATGCCGGGGTGATCTGTTCCGGCTCCGTATGTCGCATGCCGTGCACGATCCGGTGCCCTATTGCCTCGACGGAAACAAAACCATCCTGCTTTTCCAGCCAGTCGATGAGAAAATGTACAGCATCCCCCTGCTCAACCACCTCCATATTAACTTCCCCTTTTTGATTGGTGATCGTATTGCTAAAACTGAGTTTTGTGTTTTTCGTACCAATACTTTCTACTTGCCCATGCAGCAATTGCATCAGCGTTTCTCCAATTTCATACAAAGCGAACTTGATGCTGGATGAACCGCTGTTGATGATTAGTACACCACTTTTATTTGCTTTCATCATCCATCATCAGTTTTTTTCTCCTACTTTATTAGCCTGGAGGACCTCATTAACTGCGGTAAGAAGTTTCCTTTCCAGCCCTTTTCTTGCTGTTTTTTTCATGATCTATTGGTTTTGACTTAAAAGTTGAATTGTAACTGACAGTAGGCCCCGGCAGAGTTTACAGAATGGACGTATAAGCGGTGGGCCGCGCACTTGCAGAAGGGCGCAAGGGTGTAGTACAGTAGCGGCACAAAAAAGACGCAAAGAACCAATTTGGCCCTCATCTAATGTCGATGATGACATGGTGCCCGCAGGCGGTCAGGTAGAAATAAATCTTTTTTGTACCTGCCTGATAATGTTGGAATTGGAAAAGAAATCGATTGGCGATATAGTATAAAATTCTGTGCCGTTAGTGCTTATTGAAGACATCATGCGGGTGCTCCGGCCAAACAATCAAAAAACATCCCATAGTGTAGTTTTAAATCCCACTATTCTATCCATTTTGTCAAGGAAGGCATGGACCAGTTGTTTATTATGAGCGGCCGGACAATGTTTTCTTCGTATCGTTCAACATGTTATTCAAACACCAGTCGCAATACCACTGCGACACCAGCAGCACGATCAGTTATCTGGCGCATATCGAACCCATTTTGAGTACCTCCTGCGGGGCCAACAACTCCTGTCACAACATCCAAGGCAGTAGTGGGGGAGTGGTGTTGGAAAACTACGCAGGCGTAAATTCCTCGGTTGTGAATGGTAAATTCCTGAGCTCCATCATCTGGGACGGCCATGCTTCCCAAATGCCCAAAAACAGCCCCAACAAACTCCGCAATTGCTTTATAGTCCAAATCCAGAAGTGGATTATTGTCAAGGCTGTCATGGCGCCATTAACCCCGGTGGCGGTATCCAATTAACGACCTATGCCAAAGTAAAAGCCAGTGTGCAAACCGGTAAATTTTATGGCTCCATTGCCTGGTCGCCGGGCATATCGGCTATGCCCAAGGGTGGAACGAGACTTTCTGCCTGCCAGACATCCCAAAATAAAAAGCCTGGATAAATGCGGGAATGCCGCAATAAGTGGCACTCTCCTTGCATCTGAAAATTGGCTATATTTAACATAATATAAATTATAGAACAAATGGAAAGAAAAAAAGCTTCCCGAAACAATCCAGATTACTGCGGAAAAACGTTTTCCCCGAAAAACCTATCGAATGGCCATTGTACAAATCATTGAATGATAAATGCGCCATTTGATTTCATGGTTAGATTCCGAAAAAGCGAACGATATTGTTGCTCGCAGTCACAATTTTTATATGTATCGATATTTTACCCGGTTGGTTCTTTTACTGTGGTTTGGCACCCAGCAATGTTCTGTAGCGGATCAGCCCAGGCAGCCCAGTTTCTATTTTTGGCAAACGCAAATGCATTTCGACAGCACTGCGTGGCAAAACCTCACCCGATTCAGCGGACAACAGCCGCTGTACCTGCGTATGTTTGATGTGGATTACAATTCTGCCAGTGAGAGCGCTATACCGGTCGGTGATTTGGCGGTCATTGCAAAAACAGCCGTTACGGACGGCCGCCCGATCATCCCTGTTGTGTATTTCACCAACCGGGTTTTTGAAAATTTAAAAGAAGAACAGGTCAGCGCACTGACCCGGAAAACCTGCTCCAGGATTTTGCAGCATTTGGAAAACTGGAATGCTGGCAATTGCCTCGAAATACAAATTGACTGCGATTGGACAGCCGGAACCCGCGAGCGGTATTTTCAATTTCTGGCAGCCTTTCGCGCCCATTCTGCGCCCAAAAAAGTCTCCTGCACAGTGCGCCTGCATCAGTACCGAGACCGCAAGCAAATGGGCATCCCTCCCGTAGATAGAGGCATGTTGATGTGTTATAATGTGGCCGATCCGAAGCTTGTGCGCACGATTAATTCTATTTTTGATCCGCGTCTGGTGAAAGGGTATTTGAAGGCCCCACCCTACCCTTTGCCGCTGGATGTGGCATTACCGATTTTTGGCTGGGGAACCTGGTTCAGAGGCAATGACTTTCTGGGGTTAATGAGCAATTTAAATAATGCAAATAGCTATGATTCAATGCTTTATGTAGAAGAAAGTCCCTAGCGTTACAGGGTTTTACAGGATACTGTTATTGGCCGGGACTATTTACGCGAAGGCGATCTGATCCGGCTCGACCGGGCTTCTGCAGAGGATCTGCTGGAAATCGCCGATTTGCTGCATACACAAGTGCGCGGCTCCGATTCCCGGCTTGTTTTTTTCGATTGGCAACCTGAAAATATCGCATTGTATGAAAAAACCATTCCGGATTGCGCTGCTCGTTTCTACTAGCCTGCTGCTTTGCATATTTCCCGTAAGGCGCTCCGAAGAATGTATTGATTTCCCCGATTGGGAGCAATATCGAATGCGCTTTTTCGACCCCGAACTGGAACAGCAATATGGCTTAGCGCCATTTTTCTACACAGAGAAGAAGTTCTATGATGTCGAGGAAGACCCGCAGGAAGACGATTTGCTGCGCAACTGCCGGGAGTGGCAGACTTACCTGGGCAAAGATGTTGAACTAGCCGACATCAAACTGGCTTTATACGGGGATCAGAACCCGCGGCAAATACTGGCGGCTGCGGATGATCGGAGTCTGGGAAAGTTATTTCCGAACAACTCATTTATTCAAAAACTGCTGGCTCCAGGCTATCGTGCCGTCCTGGATTACTTCCTTTTTACGAAAAAAATCGAAGTGAGCCAGGCCTTTGACGATCCCTGGAATGACTGGCCGCTACAGAAGCCGGACATTACTTTTTGGGGCGTGGAAGCCCAACAAAAAGCTGTGTCGGTAGAATCCATCACCCGACTACAATCTGCTGCCGATCCATTTTTGCAAAAACGCTACGCCTATCAGGCGGTTGTTTGTCAACGTTATAGCGGAAAGGACTCGCTGGCGGTAGCCCTCTACGATCAGAATTTTAGTCCAAAAGATACGACTATACTCCGGCCCTGGGCCCTGTTACACAAAGCCGAATGCCTCTTTCATTTGGGCGACTCGTTGCAATACAACTACTTGTTAGCCAAGGTTTTCGATGCATGTTACTCAAAAAGACGCCACGTTGCTGCCCTATTCGTGCTCGACTGGACCGAAAAAACCCTGGCCCTCGCCCCTACCCCATCCGACAAGGCGCTGGTGTTGACGATGAAGGCAATACAATACCCTGGTCAGGGCGGGCCTATGGTGCAGCGTATTGCCAAATTGAATCCGACCTCGCACTATCTGCCGCTGCTCATTTCACGGGAAATTAATAAACTGGAGAACTGGACTTTAACCAAGCCCATGACTGGTCTCGGAGGCGCAAACATACCGGAAGATGTTTATGCGGTGCTTTACAGCGAAAAACCCAATGCACAGGCTGTTTACGAGCAAAAAGCGGCAGCTTGGCAGCGGAAAAATGCGAAAAAAGATCGGCTTGCTCTACATGAAATGCGTTTGTGGATCGAGAAACTGCTGTTTACGAATGCTTTGCCCAGCCACCGGGATTTCTTACAGTTAGCGTCAGCGCATTTAAATTTTCTGGAAGGCAATTATGGTTCGGCACAGGCTTTCCTGAACAAGATTTCCGCAGGTGCAGGCGCGCGATTGCAGCAGCAACGGCTGGTGGAACAGATTTTATTGATTCCACACACGCAAGATCTACAGCAGGTTGAAGTGCTGGAAAATCTGCGGCAACAACTGGAACAGTTCTGGGCCAATCGTCAGTATACCGATCACTATACTTTGCAAATGTCGCGGCTGCATTTTTACCTCTGTCAGGCCTTTTTTCAGGCGGGGAATATTCCCGTAGCCGGCCTTTTTTATAATAAAGCATGGTTGACCAGTAATGCAGGAAGTGGTTATCATTATAATGAATATCAGGCGACTGGGCCGACTGTTTTCTTGGATGCTCATGCCACCGTGGCTGATCTGGATAAGTTGATTGACTGGCGAAAAAAAGGGCCGTCCAGTAAGTTTGAAAAGTATTTGCTGGAAAGGCCGGCTACGTCAGAAGGCAAGATTTATCCGGACGGTTTTTTTGACAATGATTATCAATTGCCCGATAGCACAGGCGAGTCCTTACCGTCGTTGGCAGATTTAATTGAAACGCAGGGCTCTATTGCGTTTCGCGATGGTGATTTAGTGCGTGCAAAAGCCTGTTTTGACGAGTTACCAGCCGATCACTGGGCAGACTATGACTTCGTGGACCTAAATGTTTTTGCAGATGCTAATCATTTCCCATTCGAGGGAACCAATACCATAGTCGGCAGTAAACGGGAACTGGTTGATCGGATGGTGGGCCTGGAAGCGGAAAGTCATCGGGCCAGTGGCGAGCGACTGGCCGAAATTTATTATCAATTGGGCAATGCCTGGTTCAATTGCTCCTATTGGGGACGTTCGTGGTCCATGTTCAGTAATGAGCGTAGTTTAAGCGAGGATGACCGACCGCAAATACGCAATGCCGGTACTTTCCAGCATAAGGCGGATGTGCGTAAATATGGCGGTACCTACTATCGTTTTGATCGCGCAATCACCTGGTATCGCCGTGCTTTGGCCGCCAGTTCTTCCCATGAACTAGCTTCCAGGGTCGAATATATGCTCGCTGACTGCGACCGATATGTGCGTATTATGCATAGCGGTACGGATTATTATTACAACGCATATGATATTAAAAAACTACCCTCCTCTCCCCTATTCCGCCAATGGCAGGCGCGCTATGGTCAAACTGTCACGTATGCGGAAAGAATAGCGCATTGCCCGGAACTGCGGGATTACCTGGGCGTTAAAAAATGATTTTCGAAGCCTACTACCCTATTTAAAACTCCAGAATAAACCGCGTTCCCCCGCCCGTCCCCATACCCACCCGAATATTCCCCCCATGCAACTGCATGATCTGCCGGGAAATACTCAGCCCCACCCCGGTACCGGTGGTTTTAGTCGTAAAAAATGGAATGAAAATTTCTTCGCGTAAATCGGCGGTGATGCCCGGTCCATTGTCTTCCACCTCGATGAACGCATGCCCCTTATTGTCCGCCCCGGCGCGCAGGATGATTCGTTTTTCGACCTCCTCCCCTACCCCGGCCTCAAAAGCTTCCCGGGCATTTTTGACCAGGTTGAGCAGCACCATTTCGATCTGGGAAGCATCGGCATCCAATGACAACTCTTCGGGAACCACGAAAACTTCCAACTGAATAGCCGCACTTTTCAGCTCTGCCGAGGCCAGCTGGGCGACCCGGTCGAGCAGCTTTCGTGCCGGCAATCGGTCGATTTTGGGCGGCGGAATGGCACTGAAACTGCGGTAGGCTTCCACAAAATCCATCAGGCCGCGGCTACGGGAAGCCACCACTTCCAGGGCTTCTTCGAGGTCTTCCAGCGCGGCTGCGGATTTGTCAATTTTCAGATCCGTGCGCACAATGTCCTGCATGGTTTCGATCAGGGAAACGATGGGCGTCACGGAGTTCATAATTTCATGACGCAGTACCCGGGTCAGGTCGCGCCAGGCGTCCAGTTCCTTGCGCTGCAACTCCGGGTGGATGTTCTGCAAAGTCAACAGCCGCACTGCCCGACCCTGCAAATTCACGGTCACGCCCTGAATGGCCAGTTGCCGCCCCGCTTCCGGCTGATACAGCAACTTCTCCCGGGCATGTAAATTATGTACGAAATCGGCCAGTAGTTTATGCCGTTCGGGCAGATCCTGCAGGTGATGCAGCCGGTAAATACCGAGCACCTGAAACGCGGCATTATTGGATAATAACACGCCCATCTGGGCATCAAAAGCCAGCACACCGGTGCCTAAATGTTGCACGATCGTGTTGAGAAACAATAAGTTAGCCTCTTTCTCAGCCCGGGTCTGGCGAAAAGCTTCCAGTACCTCGTTGAACTGGCGGTTCACTTCTTCATACGCGCCGCCTTTTTCTTTTCCGGAGTTAAAACGAATGGCAAAATCCGAGTACCGTATACTCTCAAAGAGTCGCGCCAGACGTCGGTTGGTATCATCGAGGTAGTAAAACAGACGAAAGCTGGCCCAAACTGCGCCGCCAGTCAGCAGGATAAACAGCCAGTACAGCTGCCAGAAAAAACTCACAACAGTAGCCGTAATAATAATAGCCAGGCCGATGACGCGCCAGGCCAGACCGGTCGACAGGGTGTATTTCATGCTCATAAACTATGTGCTTTAAGCCAGCGATCGAGCAAAGTATGGGTCTGCTGCATGGATTCCCGGAAGCGATCGGCCAACGGCACCCTGCTTTCATATTTGAACATCGCACTCATGCCCATAACGACCATGACGGCCAGGAAACCCAGCACCACCCAGAAGTTCCGCTTGGCAGTATTTGCACTCACCCAGTCATACCCGCCTTTTGCCAACAAAGCAATGGTCACCACCAGCATGCAGGCGGCGAAAAGCAGGGTAAAAGCCATGACACCAAACGCGTACCCGCCGTGGGAATTACCACTTTGGTTCCCATCATCCTGCCGGAAAGCCGCCAGAAAGAAAGCACTGATTAAAGCTGCTACGACCAGAAATATATTGCCTAAAATAGTCATGATTGATGATTAAACAATTGTTGTTGAAGCGTTTGTACTCGTCCACGTGCTCCATGTGCCGGACTTAGAGGTTGTATTTTTCCAAACGCCGATAAAGCGAAGCCCGGGTCAAACCCAGCTCCTGCGCCGCTTCGGTGATGTTACCATGGTGTTTACTCAAGGCCTTCATAATCAGTTGTTTCTCCATATCGTCGAGGTTCATGGTCATGGGATCGATGCTCTCGCGGGACTGGCCGGCATCGCGGAAAAAGAAGTCCTGGGGCTGCAGCGTGTCGCTTTTGGCCATAATAACGGCGCGTTCTACAGCATGCTGGAGTTCGCGGACATTGCCGGGCCAGGGATAACGCACCATTTCCTTTAACAGCGCCGAACTGAAAGACTGCACAGTACGGTTATATTTCTGGGAAAACTGACTTAAATAATGGTTCGCCAGCAGTTCAATATCATCCGGTCGCTCGCGCAGGGCGGGTAGTTGAATTTCAATGGTGTTGATGCGATAAAGCAGATCCTGGCGAAAAGTGCGGTTTTTCACCATATCATACAGACTCTGGTTGGTAGCGGCGACCACCCGTACGTTGACCGGTTTCACGCGGTTGGCCCCTACCCTGGTGACGGTGCGGTTTTGGAGTACCGTCAGTAATTTAGCCTGCAGCCCTAAAGGCAGGTTGCCAATTTCATCCAGAAAAATGGTGCCGCCGTCCGCCGCTTCGAAGCGGCCGGGACGATCATCGCGGGCATCGGTAAAGGCGCCTTTCACGTGACCAAAAAGTTCACTTTCAAAAAGGCTGTCGGTCAGTGCGCCCAGATCGACTTTGACGAAATTTTCCTGGGCCCGTTTGGAATGGGCATGAATGGCCTGGGCCACCAGATCCTTCCCCGTACCGTTTTCGCCGAGCAGCAGCACATTGGCATCGGTTTCGGCTACGCGCTGTACCGTATCATATACTTCCTGCATAGCCTGGCTCTTGAAAATGAAATTCGGCAGGTCGCGGGCGGCAGCCAGGTTACGACCCAACTGTTTGGATTTCAGCTCTTTATTCTCATCCTGGCTGTTTTTTAAACGCAGCGCGGCGTGCAGCGTGGCCAGCAGTTTTTCATTGTCCCAGGGTTTGAGAACGAAATCGGTCGCGCCGTTTTTTATCGCCCGCACGGCCAGTTCCACGTCGCCGTAGGCCGTAATAAGCACTACGACGGCCGTCGGATCGAGCTCCAGAATTTTTTCCAGCCACTGAAAACCTTCCTGTCCGGTATTTTTAGTGCGATTAAAATTCATGTCCAGCAGGATGACGTCATAGCGACGTTCGCGCAGCAGGTCCGGAATTTCAGCGGGTTCGCGGGTGGTATCTACCTCGGCGAAATGGCGCTTTAGCAGTAGTTTGCCGGCGCTGAGTACGCCTGGATTATCGTCAACAAGGAGGATGCTGGCTGAATGCATGCGGGGAGTTTGTTTTGGTAAAGACAAGTACGAAGTCCAACAGTGTGCAAATCAATAGTATTTTTTTGTTTTGGCGTTCATTTTCGGACACTCGTGTTCGCCAGCGAACGAACAGTTGTAGCCAGAAACGTTATAAACCATTTGATTATCAGCATTTTAAAAAACTGGCACAACCTTCCCTATACCTTCCATCAGAGCAGGTTCATCGTTCATCGTTCATCCTTCATCGTTAGCAAAGTGGATAGGGTTATTCAAAAGAAAAGATTTACGCCGCAACGCATCCTGCTGGGTGTGGCCATCGTGGCTTTCCTGGTCTTTACCGTGTACGCTATTTCGTCCGGCAGTAAGAGCAGCCTGAACGTGACCCGGGAAAAGATCACGGTCTCTCCGGTTACGCGGGCGGTGTTTGATGAGTTCATCGTGGTGACCGGCGTGGTACAGCCCCTGAAGACCTACCAGTTGGATGCGATTGAAGGTGGTTATGTAGTGCAGAAATTCCTGGATGGCGGCGCTTCGATTAAACAAGGGGATTTGATCCTGAAATTGGAAAATCAACGGTTGATGCTCGATTTCGTGAACCGGGAAACGGAAATGTACGATCTGATCAACAACCTGGAAAACACCCGCCTGCGGCTGCGGCAGGATAAGTTTTCCCTGAAAAAAACGCTGTCCGAACTTGACTATCAAATGCGGCAGGCCCAGGATGAGTACGAGCGCAACACCAAACTATTCGCCGACAAAATTATCAGTCAGCAGGAATTTACCAAATCTAAAATCACCTACGAACGCCTGCAGGAGCAGCGGGGCATCGAGGTGGAAAACCAGAAATTCCAGGAGGAAAACAGCATTATCCAGATCAAGCAGCTGGAAGGGACGCTCGACCGCACGAAATTCAACCTGCGCCTCATGAAGGACAACCTCAACAACCTGTACGTGAAAGCGCCGGTGAGCGGCCTGCTCTCTTCGGTCAATGTAGAGGTGGGTCAGAGCATCGCAGCCGGGCAGAACATCGGCCAGATCGACGACCTGAACGGCTTCAAAATGCGGGTGGAAGTGGATGAACATTATCTTGCACGCATCTTCCCGGGTTTGGAAGGGTCTTTTGAATTCAACGGTAAAACCTACCAGCTGGTTGTGGCTAAAGCCTATCCCGAAGTCGTGGGTGGCCGTTTCCAGGTGGATATGACCTTCAGCAAGGGTCTGCCCGAAGGTATTCGCCGCGGTCAGTCGGTGCCGGTGCGGCTGCAACTGGGCAAACCGGCCGACGCTACCCTGCTCGCTACCGGTGGCTTTTTCAGCTCCACTGGCGGCAACTGGGTGTATGTGCTGAGTGAAGATTGTAAAACGGCCACCAAGCGCAACATTTCCCTGGGCCGTAAGAATCCGCAGTTTTTTGAAGTGCTGAGCGGACTGGATGCGGGAGAACAGGTGATTACCAGTTCATACGAGAATTTTGGGGACAAAGACGTGCTCAATCTCCATTAAAGGTCAATAAAGCCATCATAGTCAAGTACTTACCATCATGATCAAGACGAGTAATTTACAAAAGATCTTCACCACCGACGAGGTGGAAACCACTGCCCTGAACGGCATCAACATGGAAATTCAGGCGGGCGAATTCGTGGCCATCATGGGGCCGTCGGGCTGCGGCAAATCCACGCTGCTCAACATCATCGGCCTGCTGGATAACCCTTCGGAAGGCAGTTATAATTTCTTCGGCACGGAGGTGGCCAACATGAGCGAGCGGCACCGCGCTAATCAGCGCAAAGGCAACATCGGTTTCGTGTTCCAATCGTTCAACCTGATCGATGAACTGACGGTATTTGAAAACGTGGAACTGCCGCTGCTTTATTTAAAAACGCCCGCCGCAGAACGCAAGAAACGCGTGGAAGCCGCGCTGGAACGCATGAACATCATGCACCGCCGAAACCACTTTCCGCAGCAGTTATCGGGTGGTCAGCAGCAGCGCGTCGCCATTGCCCGCGCCGTGGTGGCCACGCCCAAGGTCATTCTGGCGGATGAGCCGACCGGTAACCTGGATTCGGCCAATGGCCTCGAAGTAATGAACCTGCTCACCCAGCTCAACCAGACCGGGACCACGATCATCATGGTCACCCACTCGCCGCATGACGCGGGTTTTGCCCACCGGATCGTCAATTTGTTCGATGGTAAAGTCGTCACCGAAAATTTTCACGTGTAAGCAAATATGCAGCCGTCAACTTCTCCGGCCCATGACTTTCTCCAACCGGTAAGTAGTCATTTTTTGCGACCCGGCCGGTGAATTTTGGCGGCTGCTTTTCAAACCATCCAAACCAACAAACCATCCAAACCAACAAACCTTCTAACCAACCTTTCCACCGTGATCGAACTCAAAGACATTGAACGTTACTACCAGAACGGCGCGCTCAAAAGCTACATACTGCGCTACGTAAACACCCGGATTACGGAGGGCGAATTCGTCAGCATCATGGGCCCCAGCGGCTCCGGCAAAAGTACCCTGCTGCATATTCTGGGTATGCTCGACGAACCGACGGCGGGTGAATACTGGTTCCTCGACGAGGCGGTGCATAAGTTCAATGAGCGCCGCCGCACCGAACTTTACCAGCAATACATCGGCTTCGTGTTCCAGGCCTACCACCTCATCGACGATCTGACGGTGTATGAGAACCTGGAGACGCCGCTGCTGTATAAAAAAGTGCCTGGCGCCGAGCGCAAAAGCCGCATTGCCGACCTGCTCGACCGCTTCAATATGGTGGCGAAAAAAGACCTGTTCCCCCACCAGTTATCGGGCGGGCAGCAGCAACTGGTGGGTGTAGCCAGGGCCCTGATCGGCCGGCCGAAACTCATCCTGGCCGACGAACCGACCGGTAACCTGCAAAGCGCCCAGGCCAAAGAAATCATGGAGATTTTTCAGAAACTGAACGAAGAAGACGGCGTGACCATCATCCAGGTGACCCACTCCGAAGAAAATGCCCGCTATGGCAAACGCATCCTGCACCTGAAAGACGGGCGGGTGGAAAATGAAGAATTACTGCCCAGAAAAGTGTCCGCTGTATAATTTCAATAAGACTTAATAGTCAATAAGTTATGTTGCAAAACTATCTTTTGCTCGCTCTCCGCACGCTTCGCAAGAACCGCGTTTACGCCGCGATCAATATTTTTGGCCTGGCCATTGGGGTGGCGGCCTGCCTGTTGCTATTCCGGCTGGTACACTATGAACTGAGCTTCAACCAGCAAAACCGGAATTATGACCGCATCGTACGGGTGGTTACGCAGGTTAAAAGCGATTCCGAAGAGGAAGGATTTAACCCCGGCGTACCCTTGCCGGCTCAGGATGCCATGCAGACCTCGGTAACGCAATTCGCCGCATTCGCGCGCATCCACCAGAACTGGCCGACAATCACCGTTCCGGACGCGCCGGGCAGCATGCTGGGCAGGAAATTTAACACCGATGAACGGCGCGAGGCCGGCGTATTTGCCGAACCGGCATTTTTCAAAATTTTCGATTTTACCTGGTTAGCCGGCGATGCGGAGACGGCGCTGGGGCAACCCAATTCGGTCGTTTTGAATGAAGACATGGCCAAAAAATGCTTCGGTTCCTGGCAGGCGGCGGTTGGAAAAACGGTGGTGATGGATAACCTCGTGACCCTGGTTGTCCGCGGTGTGGTGGCCGATCAGCCCCCCAATTCGGATTTTCCTTTTCACGTAATAGTTAATTATGAAACCGTAAAAAAACACGCCGATGCGTATAATTATAATCCGGGATGGGGCAGCATCAGCAGCAATGATCAGGCTTTCGCGCTGTTAAATTCCAGCGATCAGTTCGCCGCAGCCGAAGCACAGGTAAGTACCATCGGCAAGAAAGAATATGGCGGTCGCCGGACCGTAAAAGTCAACCATTTGCAGCGGTTGGCCGACCTGCATTTCGACGATCGTTTCGGCAGTCCGGGCGTTTATTCCATCCCTAAATCCAGGCTCACCGTGTTGTCGGCCATCGGGCTGCTCATTCTGGCGATGGCCTGTTTCAACTTCATTAATCTGGCGACGGCACAGGCGGCCGGTCGGGCCCGGGAAGTAGGTGTGCGTAAAACATTAGGCAGCAGCCGTGGACAGCTTATTCGCCAGTTCATGAGCGAAACCACCGTCATCGTACTGGCCGCAGTGGCCATCGGCAGCGCATTGGCTGTTTTGCTTGCGCCGCAGTTAAAGCATATTTCGGATGTGCCGGATTCGATGGCTTTTTTGAGCGATCCGATGGTCATGCTCTTCCTGGCGGGCCTGATCGTGGTGGTGAGCGTCGTTTCGGGCGCCTACCCGGCTTTCGTGCTGGCGGGCTTCCAGCCGGCCCGGGCTTTGAAAAACGACCTTTCCACCCGTTCCGTGGGAGGTGTTTCGCTGCGCAAAATTCTGGTCGTAGCACAATTTGTGATCGCGCAGGCCCTGATCGTGGGCACCCTGGTGGTGATGAGCCAGATGGATTTCATCCGTAAGAAAGACCTGGGATTTCAACCGGCATTGGCTTACACCGTCATCGGTATTAGTTCGGATAGTTCGAGCCTGCAACGCCTGGAAACGTTTAAACAAAAATTGCTGCAACTGCCCGGCGTGGAGGCGGTGAGTTTTGGCAGCGACGTACCCTCCTCCAGTAATAACTGGAGTTCCAATTTTGCGCTGGGGCGTGGATCGGAGGATGCTTCGTTCAGTACGGAGTTAAAATTTGTCGATGCGGATTATTTCAAAACCTATGGTTTGCGGGTGGTCGCCGGGCGTAGCATGTACCCCAGCGATACGATACGCGAAATTGTGGTCAATCAGTCCATGCTGCGTAAACTAGGGATTACCAATCCGGAAGAAGCGCTGACCAAAGAGCTGCGTCTGGGCGGCGGGAACTGGCATCAGGTGGTCGGGGTAGTCGAAGATTTTCACCAGCATTCGGTGCATAAGCCCATTACGCCCCTCATTCTGAGTACCCGCAAGGACTATTATGGAACGGCTGGTGTGCGCATCCGTCCGGAAAATATGGCGGCGACGATCGCCGGCATACAGCAGAATTTTGAGTCCACTTTCCCGGAGCAGGTCTATACCGGGGAGTTCCTGGACGAAAGTATTGCCAATTTCTATCGGGACGAACAGCGTTTTTCAGCCATGTGCAGGGGTTTTGCCGGACTAGCCATCCTGATCTCCTGCCTGGGTTTATTCGGACTGGCTTCGCACATGGCCAGCCAGCGTACCAAGGAAATCGGGGTGCGTAAAGTACTGGGCGCCAGCGTGGGCAGCATCACCGGACTGCTGGCCAGGGATTTCATCAAACTGGTGGTGATCGCTATTGTCATCGCCTCGCCCATCGCCTGGTGGGGCATGCATAAGTGGCTGGAGGATTTCATCTACCACATCGATATTCCCTGGTGGATCTTCCTCACTGCCGGTGCGCTTGCCGTGGCTATTGCCTTTTTAACGGTTAGTTTTCAAAGTATAAAGGCGGCCTTGATGGACCCGGTCAAGAGTTTGCGCAGCGAGTAAAGTTTTCAACAACATTTAAGCAATCAAAGCCATGATCATCCAGAACATCCGTCTCGCTATACGCCACCTGTATCGCCAAAAAGCGCATACCGCGCTGCACCTGATCGGCCTGACGCTGGGTATGAGCGTATGTCTGCTCATTGGTTTATTCCTCCGGCATGAACTGAGTTATGATACCTACCATGCCAAGGCTGAACGCACGTACCGGGTCAATCAAATCTGGACGGATAACCAGGAAAAGGACTACCATTTTTCCACCCCCTTCCCGCTGGCGGAGGCGCTGCGGACGGACATCCCGGAACTGGAACAGGTGGCTAAAGTGCTGCCGGACTATGAATCGATTATCGAAATCGATCCACAGCGCCGGTTCGAGCTGAAAAACGTACTGCTGGCAGAGCCTTCCCTGCTTAATATTTTTGACATCGAAGTGCTACGCGGTAATGGTTATGAGGCTTTGCGGCAACCCTATCAGGCGCTGTTGACCGAAAAAACGGCGGTCCTGTTATTTGGCAGGGAAGATCCGATCGGTAAGACCTTTAAGTATAAAAACGAGCATGTGGTCACGGTTGCGGGTCTGATCCGCGATTTACCGGAAAATACCCAATTGCCCTTTTCCATGCTGCTCGCTTTTACGCCGGCAGAAGATCAGGATCAATGGGGTATGGTCAGCGGCGGTTCTACCTTCGTGGTGTTGCCTGAAAACATGGACCCGCATAGTCTGGATGCGCGTCTGAAAGCCATTTATGATAAAAATCTCAACACAAACCCCGATTTACCGCCGGGCAGCCGCTGCGACCTGGCTTTACAACCTTTGAAAAACGTGCACCTGGAGCCGAAATGGGCCGGTGGCGGGGCCATGGTGGAAGCGGTCAACCCGATGTGGTTATGGTTCTTCGGCAGTGTTGGCCTGGCCGTTTTACTACTGGCCTGTATTAATTTCATCAATTTATCCACCGCTCAGGCCCTGAACCGCGCCAAAGAAGTGGGCGTACGCAAGTCGGTCGGCGCCGGGGTACAGCAGTTGGTTGTCCAGTTTATGGGAGAGGCCTGGTTACTGGCGCTGGGCTCGGGTTTGCTGGCCGTTGGCATTACTTACCTGAGCCTGCCGGAGCTGAACCGGTTAATGGACCGGAAAATATCTTTCGATCTGCTGCATGCTCCCGGTTTGCTGGGCGCTTTGCTGCTGGGTGTCGGCGTGACGGGTTTACTGGCGGGTCTATATCCGTCCTGGGTCATTGCCCGTTCCAGGCCGTCGGCGGCGCTCAAAACCGGCTGGTCAGCTGGCGACCGGCATTCGGCGGGACTGCGCAAGGCGCTGGTGGTAGTGCAATTCGCCATTTCGGTGGCCCTGCTGATCGCGTTGACCGTTATTTCCCGGCAAATGTCTTTTATGCGCAACAAGGATCTGGGTTTTATCAAAGACCACATTATCCTGCTGCCCCTGCCGGATGATCAGAAAAAGGCAGTGTTTGCCGCCGAATTAGCCCAAATACCACAGATCAAAGATTTTTCCTTCGCCACAAATTCGCCGAGTTCCAACCAGCACTGGGGAACAATCATGTCGTTGAAAGACGGTGATGATCCGAACCGCAAGGACGTGACCCTGGTCATGGCCGATGATCATTACGCCAGCATGTACGGTTTCAAATTACTGGCCGGCCGGTTCCTGGAAGCGGCCGACACCAATGTGGTCAATGAAAAAACCCCGGAAGACCAGCGTTTCCCACTGGCCGTGGTGAATGAAGAACTGGTACGGCAGCTGGGTTTCGCTTCGCCGGAGGCCGCGCTGAACCAACGGTTTTGGATCGGCATGAACGGCTGGAAACCGCAAATCGTGGGCGTAATAGCGGATTTCAACACGACTTCCCTGCGCAAAAAAGTAAAGCCGACGATGATCTCCCAGTTTGATAAAGTGTGCCGGACCGCCAATATCCAGATTATGCCTGGCAGTGACCTGCCGGTGACCGTGGCGGCGGTCGAAAAAGCCTGGCAAAAGAGCTTTCCGACGGGTATTTACGCGTACGAATTCCTGGACGAAAACATCGACAAGTTCTATAAAACCGAAGACCGCCTGTTCAGCCTGTTTCGCATTTTCGCCGGACTGGCCATGCTGATCTCCTGCCTGGGACTGTGGGGCCTGGCCACTTTTGCCGCTGAAAGCCGCCGGAAAGAAATTGGCGTGCGCAAGGTGCTGGGTGCTTCGGCGCAGGGCATCGTGGCGCTCCTTTCCCGCGACTTTCTGGTGCTGGTGGTGCTGGCTATTGCCATCGCCTCTCCCCTCGCCTACTATGGCCTGCATAAATGGCTGGCGGATTTCGCCTATCGCATTGATATACAGTGGTGGGTGTTCGCTTTTGCGGGTCTGATAGCGGTAGTCATCGCTTTTTTGACCGTTGGTTTTCAAAGTGTACGCGCTGCCCTGATCAACCCGGTCAAGAGCCTGCGCAGCGAGTAAGTCCAATTTTCCAACACACACATCCTGATCATGTTCTATAATTACCTGAAAATCGGTTTCCGGAATCTTGTAAAAAACAAGGTGTACTCCTTCATTAACGTAGGCGGATTAGCCATGGGTTTAGCGGCCTGTCTGGCCATCGGTTTGTATGTACAGGATGAGTATAGTTATGATCGTTTTCATACTCATTTCCAGGACCTATACCGGGTTACTGAAACCCAGAAACAAGCCGACGGTTATCACCCGGTAGCCGTAACGCCCGGCCCCTTAGCGCCGTCCTTAGAAGCAGATTTTGCGGAAATTATGCATACCACACGAGTTGGTCAGTGGAGTGGTTTGCTACTGTCGAAGAAAACTAAAATCGAAGCCAAATCTATTCTGATTACCGACCATACCTTTTTGCAAATGTTCGATTTCCCCCTGGTGATGGGTAACCCCGCCACGGTTTTTTTGAAGCCGGATGAGATCATTATTAATGAAACGCTGGCCGAGGAATTTTTTGGCCCCCAATGGCGCGAAGCCTCTTTAGTTGGAGAAACGCTCGTGCTCAATGACCATGATCCGCTCGTGATCGCGGGTGTGGTTCAAAATGTACCAATCAACTCCCATCTGCAGTTCGAGGCTTTACTGCCATTTGAATGGCTGATAAAAAATGATGCGTGGAGTAATAAGTGGAGCAGTAATAGTTATCACACGTATTTGCAGTTAAAACCCGGAACCGACATCGCCGGTTTTGAGCAAAAAATAGCGCAGCAAATTCACCGCTATGATCCGAATAACGAATCGACCCTGCAATTGCAGCCTTTAAGTGCGGTGTATTTGTACTCCAAATTCGATTTCAAAACCGATTTCGGCAAACGTGGCGACATTTTTTACGTGCGCATTTTCTCCGCCGTCGGACTGATTGTTCTGCTGATCGCCCTGGTCAACTTCATCAATCTGGCGACCGCCCGGGCCTCGCGCCGGGCGCGCGAAGTAGGCGTCCGCAAGAGTGTCGGGGCCAGGCGTCAGAACCTCATCGCGCAGTTTTTAAGCGAGTCGCTGCTGATGACCACACTGGCCGTCGGTCTGGCCCTGCTACTGGCGGAGGCGTTCATGCCTTTGTTCAGTGAGCTGGCTGATAAACCGCTGACCATTCCTTTTACCATCCATAAATTCTGGCTGGGGCTTGGTGCTACTACTGTGCTGATCAGTTTGCTGACAGGTTTATATCCCGCCTTTTTCTTGTCCGCTTACCGGCCGGCAAAAGTGTTAAAAGGAATATTCAACGAGGGTAGCGGCCATACTTTGCGTAAAACGCTGGTGGTCGGTCAGTTTATGTTATCGGTCGCGCTGGGCATTGGTACCATCGTTATTTACCGGCAGTTGCATTTTATACAAAACAAAAACCTGGGATTTGACCAGTCGCAGCTGCTGTACTTCCGCTTAAAAGGCGATGCCCGCGGTAAGTCCGCTATTTTCAAGGATGAAGTACTGAAACTGCCCGGTGTGGCTTCGGTAACAGCCACCACCAGTAATTTGGTCGACGTCAGTAACTCCACCACCATCGAATGGGAAGGTCAGGCACCTAAGGATGAATTCCTGATCACGCAAATGAACGTGGACGCTGATTTTCTGCAAGTGACGGGCATGCAGGTCGCTGCCGGCCGGAATTTCTCCGCTGCAATCACCAGTGATACGCTGAATAATTTTGGCCACTACCTGATCAATGAAACGGCGGCCAAACGCATGGGGTATACCAGCGAAAGCGCCCTGGGCAAAAAAGTAAAGTTCTGGGGACTGGATGGCGAAGTGATCGGCGTGCTGAAGGACTTCCATTTCCAGCCTCTAAGCAAGACCATCGAACCCTTCGTTTTCCGCTATCGGCCACGAGATTTTTACTTCAATATGCTAGTAAAAACCAGGCCGAACGACCTGCCAGGCACCATTAACGCTATTGAAAAAGCCTATCGGTCCATCGACCCAAATAACCCTATTTCCTACGGTTTTGTGGACCAGGACCTCGAAAAACAGTACCGCACCGAACAGCGTACGGGCCTGACCGTGTTTTATTTTTCCCTGCTGGCCGTGCTGATCTCCTGCCTGGGCTTGTTTGGTCTGGCCACGTTCAATGCGGAAACACGCACTAAAGAAATTGGTATTCGTAAAGTACTGGGTGCCTCCATCCTGGGCATTACCGGGCTGCTGGCCAGGGACTTTTTAAAACTGGTCCTGATCGCTATTGTCATCGCGTCGCCGCCGGCATATTATTTTCTGCAAAAGTGGCTGGCGGATTTCGCCTATCGCATTGATATACAGTGGTGGATGTTCGCTGCAGCCGGATGTACGGCCGTCGTTATCGCCACTTTGACCGTCGGTTTTCAAAGTTTAAAAACCGCGCTGGTCAATCCCGTTAAATCGCTGCGCAGTGAGTAGCACCCGATCAACATTTGGATTCGCCACTGCCTGAAACAAACCGGCAGCACAAGGTTACCGGCAAAAAACAAACACGATGTTACAAAATTATATAGTCATTGCTTTACGCAGTCTCCGCAAGAATCGCCTCTATTCCAGCCTCAATATTGGCGGACTGGCCATCGGGGTAGCGGCCTGCATGCTGATCCTGCTTTTTGTGACCCATGAATGGAGTTATGACCGCTGGAATCCACTGTCTGATCGCATCGTGCGGCCCACCTACCAGATCCGGATCAATGGCTTCGAAGAAAATCATGGCAGTGTCGATGCCGTCGTGGGCCCGGAAGCGGCGGCTACCCTGCCGGAAATTGAAGCCTGGTGCCGTCTTCGCAAAGCCGGTTCCTGGAACACCCGGACGGAGGGCCAGGCGGAGTCAGGGAGCCGCGAAGAACAGGTACTGGCCGTGGACAGCAGTTTCTTTACCGTTTTCCCGCTACAGGTGCTGGCCGGCGATGCCCGACATTGCTTGAATGAGCCTGGTATGCTGGCTATTTCCCGGAGTTTGGCGGCGTATTATTTCGGTACCCCGGCCCAGGCGCTGGGACAAACCCTGCTCATTGGCCGCAACAGCCAGCGTCAGCAGGTCAGCGCCGTCTTCGAGGACATGCCCACGAACACCCACTTCCAGGCCAATATGCTGCTGCCCCTGACCGGTAATGAAGAGTTGAAAAACGCGCCGCCTTACTGGGGTTATAACAACCAGTATTTCACTTATTTACTGCTGCGTAAAGGCGTGGATAAGGAAGTTTTCGCCGGAAAATTTGCCGCGCTGGCCGGCGCCAAAGTGGGGGTGCTTTTACAGGAACTCTTTGCTACCACCACGGCTGACTTTGAAAAAGCCGGTAAAATTGCCCGCTTTGACCTGCAAAACCTGACCGATATCAACCTGCATTCCGCCAAGCAATCCGAACTGGCCGCTAACAGCAACATTCGCTATGTCTGGATCCTGGGCGCCATCGCTTTTTTCATCCTGCTCATTGCCTGTATCAACTTCATGAATCTAGCCACGGCACGCGCTGCGGAACGGGCCCGGGAAGTTGGCGTGCGTAAGGTGCTCGGCAGTTCGCGTCAGGCACTGGCGGCCCAGTTCCTGGCAGAATCGCTGTCTTTATCGGGCATGGCCATGGTACTGGCGCTCGGACTGGCCGCGCTGGCCTTGCCGGCATTCAGCGAACTGGCGGGTCGTCCGCTGACCATGCCCTGGCGCAATCCGACCTTCTGGGCGGTGGTGCTGGGTGGCACCGGCGTAGTGGGTTTGCTGGCGGGCAGTTACCCGGCGTTGTTCCTGTCCGCATTCAAGACGATCCAGGTGTTGAAAGGGGGTACCGGCGGGGCTACCGGCAGCAAACGAGGCTATTTCCGCAATGGCCTGGTGGTGTTCCAGTTCACCATTTCCTCTATTCTAATCATTTCGACCGTGTTGGTTTATAGCCAGTTGCGCTATATGCAACAGAAAAATCTCGGTTTCGATAAAAGCCAGGTACTGATCATTGAAAATGCCAATGCCTTGGGCGAACAAGCCGCTATTCTGGAAACGCAACTGCGCGAAAACGCCCAGGTAGAAAGTGTGACCCGAACCAATTACCTGCCGCTGCCGGATAAAGACCGTGGCAACTGCATCATCTCCCCCACCCGGACGACCAAGGGAACCAGTAACGTCGTCCAGCGCTGGCTGGTGGATGCGAACTACCTGCCAACGCTTGGCATGCAGCTCCAAAGCGGGCGCAATTTCGATCCGGGCCGCGTAACGGATAGTTCGGTCATTATTGTCAATGAAACGGCCGCCAAAGCCCTCGGTTTTGCCGATCCGATCGGGCAGAAAATGTACCGCTCCAGGTCGAATGATGTAAATTCCAAACCGGAAGATTTCGAGGAACTGACCATCGTCGGCGTCGTCCGCGATTTCCATTATGAAAGCCTGCATGCCCCGATTGGCGGCCTGTTTCTACAGTTCGGCCGACCCAACGGCGCTATTTCCCTGCGCTTAAGCGGCGCGAATGCCGCTCAGGTGATCGCCGATCTGGAAAAGAAATGGCAGGCTTTGACGCCCGATCAGGCAGTGAGCTACCACTTCATGGATGAATCGTTGAATCGCCGGTACGCCGCCGAAAGACGCGTCGGGCTGATTGCGTCCATCTTTGCCGGGCTCTCCATCCTGGTGTCCTGCCTGGGTTTATTCGGCCTGGCCGTGTACACTACCCAGCAGCGGACCAAGGAAATCGGGGTGCGTAAAGTACTGGGCGCCAGTGTGACCAGCATTGCCAGCCTGCTGACCCTGGATTTCCTGAAACTCGTGCTGGTGGCCATCGTTATTGCCTCCCCGCTGGCCGCCTGGATCATGCGGCAGTGGCTACAGGACTTTGCCTACCGCATTGAAATTCACTGGTGGGTGTTCCTGCTGGCCGGACTTTTCGCCACCCTCATCGCCTTTATAACCGTCAGTTTTCAAAGTGTGAAAGCGGCGCTGGCCAACCCGGTGAAAAGCCTGCGCAACGAGTGATGTACGGCGGACTTTTAGTTCGCCGACTGAAAACGCCGATCATGTTTTATCCGTGAAGAAAATTTTGACGGAGGATAAAATGTATAAAAAACCACCTTGCTCTTACCTGGCGGACACATAGTACATTTCGAGTTCTCCCTTGTTTTTCGCGGCGATCTTTCCTCTGTAGTCCCACTGGAATTCCTCCACGATGATGGCCCGTGCGGCACCGCTGACATTGATGAAACCGGCCTCGCAGGCTTCTTCCATGCGGGCGGCGGTGTTGACCGTATCGCCCCACAGGTCATACGCGAATTTTTTGGTACCGACTACCCCCGCGACCACCGGACCGAAGTGAATGCCAATACGGGCTTCGAAGGCCGTTTTACCTTCCGCCTGCCGGGAAGCAAGGCGTTTTTTGAGAAAAACCTGGATTTGTAGCGCTGCCCGGATTATATCCGCCGGACTTTCATTGCGGTCAGAGAGTCCGCTGGCACAGATATACGCATCGCCCACGGTTTTGATTTTTTCAATCCGTTTGCGGCCGATCATTTCATCGAAGGCGGAAAAACACTGGTCCAGTTCGGCGACCAGTTCCTCCGGGGTTAATTGTTCGGCCACTTGTGTAAAACGCACAAAATCAATGAACATGACCGTTGTCCGTTCGTAGCGCCGGGCGGCCACCCGGTTGCGCACCGTCAGTTCGGCCGCCACGGCCTGGGGCAGGATGTTGAGCAGCAGTTGCTCGCTGCGACGGCGTTTCTCTTCGATCATCGCGTTTTTTTCGGCCATTTCTCCCCGGATGCGCCGGTGAGCACGCTGGCGGGAATAGTAGAAAAACACAGCCAACAGGGCCAGTCCGGATAAAGCAGCCAGTAAAACCCGGGTTTCATAGTCCTTTTGATTGCTTCTGGCGGCCAGTTCCTCGACATGTTGCCGATTCAGATCCATGGTCTGTTTTCGATACTGCTGTTCCAGGAGTATAGCATGCGCCTGTTGCCAGCGGTAAGCCGCCGGATAATCCCCCAATTTAGCGCAGAGCGTATATAATTTTTCGGTAGCCTGCAGCGGATAACTGGTCATTTCTGCCGCCGAGGCCGCCGTTTTAGCCTGCTCATATAAACGGATTGCGTCTGGCAAACGGCCGCCACGTTCCGCCAGATCGGCGGCGAGCCAGGCGATTTCTGTTTCTTGCTGTTGGTCTTTCAGTTGTACGGCCAGGCGCAGCGCCTGCTCCGCATATACCGCCGCCTGTTTAGGATTGTTCGCCCCCTCCGCACGAGCCAGTTGAGCACTGATTTCCAGTTTTTCCTGAGCCGTAGTAGCCTGCCGCAGCCGTGACTCCAGGTCTGGTATGTTTTGCGACCACGCCGTACCGGAAATGAAAACAGCCAGCAGTATAGTAAAAACAGGGTGACCAGCCATCGTAAAGCTTATGGGCATCGATTGGAAGAATTTGGGAGGCGACCACGAGTGCCGCTATTTAAAGAGGAGCAAAAGTAAGGACAGTTGCACCTGATTCAGAGCGGGTCCGGGTTTTAGACTTTGGCTGCACGTTTACGTACAAGACTGTTCATTATCGGACAGATTATTCGTCACTTCAGTAATTAAATCTCTGAATATCAACCAGATGCAAAGATGGCATAGTATTCGAAAAGTTTAATGATCGTAGCTTGTATAAGCCTGGTCTCAAAAAAAAATATCCATGTTCCAAAACTATATTTCCCTCGCCCTGCGCAAACTCGCCAAACAACGCGGCTATACCCTGCTAAACGTAGCCGGTCTGGGATTGAGTGTGGCCTGCAGCATCCTGATTTTCCTGCTGATCCGCCACCATATAAGTTTTGATACCTATCATACAAAAGCCGATCGGGTGCTGCGGATTGTGATGGACGTAAAGGCCGAGCGTGCAATTCCTTTCTCCGGCGTGCCGGTTCCCATGGCGAAAACCTTGCGGGAGGAGTGCCCCATCCTGGAAAAAACGGCCATGCGTTCGGCGGAAGATCAAATGCTGATCAGCGTAGTCAATTCCGCCGGCGGTCGGGACAAGTATAAGGAGGAAAGCAAGTTTGCCTGGATCCAACCGGATCTGCTCGGCATTCTGGATCTGCCGTTACTCCGTGGGGATACGGCAGCTATACGGGAACCGAACACCGTGTTGCTTACTGAAAAAATAGCGCGTAAATACTTCGGCGGGCAGGAAGCCCTGGGTAAAATCATTCGGGTGGATAATGAAATTGATCTGCGGGTGGTTGGTATTCTGCGTGATCTGCCGGAAAACACGGATTATAAAACGGAAATCATGGGTTCATGGGCGACATTGCTTACCAACCCGCGCCCGGGTAATGATGAAAATAACTGGGGCGGAGCACGGGGCGACAACTATTGTTTCGCGCTGTTACAGCCCGGCCATACGATCCAGGAAATGAACGCCTTTATGACTGGTTTCCAGCAAAGACACCCGCATCCGGATAGTCCGAAATTATTTGAATACAAGGTAAAATCGATGCTGGCACTGCATTTCGATACGGACTACGGCCGGGGAGTAGATAAGAAATTCATCTGGGCTCTGGGTTTTATCGGTCTGTTCCTGCTGTGTACGGCTTGTGTAAATTTTGTAAACATGGCCACTGCACAGGCGCTTACCCGGATGAAAGAGGTTGGTATTCGCAAATCACTGGGCAGTACCCGCGGGCAGCTTTTCTGGCAGTTCATGACGGAAACCAGCCTGATCGTGATCACCTCGCTCGGCGTCGGATTTTTTCTGGCCTGGTTGTCCCTCCCCTATTTGAACAACTGGCTCGAGACTGATTTTCATTTCAATTCGCCCATGTTACCGGCTCTGGTGGCCTTTTCGCTGATTTCAGGGGTCGTACTGACCTTCCTGGCCGGTTTTTATCCCGGCTGGTTGCAGGCCCGGTTTAATCCGGTGATCTCCATGAAGGGTACCCTGGATACCGCGCAGCGTGGTGGTTTCCCGCTGCGCCGGGTGCTGGTCACTACCCAGTTCGCCATTTCCCAAATTATGATCATCGGTGCGGCCGTCATTTCCGCCCAAATGCAGTTCGCGCAGAATGCCGACTGGGGCTTTCGACCCGGCGCGGTACTTACCCTCGAAATACCGGACATCCAGAAAAACAAGGACCTGCGCCAGCAGATCTCGCAGCTGGCCGGGGTGAAAAGCGTATCCCTATGTTATCAGCCGCCAGCTTCCGGCTCCAATAACCATACGGGTATGCACTATGATCATCGCGCCGATCCGGAAGCCTGGATCGTCAATGATAAACCCGCCGACGAGCACTACCTGGAAACTTTTGGGCTGCAACTGCTGGCCGGCCGTAATTTAATGCCCGGCGACAGCGCCCGGGAGTTCGTGGTCAATGAGACTTTCTTCAAAAAGCTGAATCTGGCGTCCCCGGAAGACATTTTAAACAAACCCATTAAGGTCGGCGACCTGTCAGGTCCGGTAGTGGGGGTCGTACATGATTTTCATAATGTCGGCATGATCGATCCTATTTCACCCATTGCTATGAGTACCCAGGTCAACCGGTATATGACCTGTGCGGTTCAGCTACATCCGGGTAATCCGGCGCCCGTACTGGCACAGATCCGGCAGCTTTGGGAAAGTCAGTTTCCCGATAATTACTACGAGCAGCATTTTATGGATGAGCGCATGCGCGAGTTCCTGGAAACCGAAACCATGATGCTGCGGCTGGTGCGGAGTTTTGCCGGCATCGCCATTTTCATCGGCTGCCTGGGACTATATGGCCTGGCGACTTTCATGGTGAGCCGCAAACGCAAGGAAGTGGGTATCCGTAAAACACTGGGCGCCGACATCAGCGGTATTCTATGGCTGTTTGGCAAGGAGTACATTCGCCTGATTCTGATCGCTTTTGTCCTGGCCGCCCCCCTCGCCTGGTGGGCTATGAATGCCTGGCTGCAGGACTATACCTACCGGGTGCCCATTGGCCTGGGCATTTTTGGTGGCGCCTTGCTCGCGACTTTTGGAGTAGCGGCTTTAACCGTGGGTTATCAGAGTATACGGGCGGCCCTGGCCAATCCGGTCAAAGCCCTGCGCAGCGAGTAACGTACGGCGGACTTTTAGTCCGCCTATTTAAGCCCAGCTGACGGACTAAAAGTCCGTCCTACGCATCACTGACGGACTGAAAGTCCGTCGTACACCAAACATCATGTGGAGCAACAACTTAAAAATCGCCCTGCGTAACTTCCGCCGGCAAGCCTTCTTTTCCCTGATCAATGTGTCCGGACTGAGTGTCGGACTCGCGGTCGCTCTGCTCATCGGCTTATACGTACGGGATGAGTGGTCTTTCGACCGCTACAACGAAAAGGCGGACCGTATATACCGGCTCAATATGGATGTCCGGTTCGGTGGTCAGGAGCAGGCCATGGCCGTGGTTCCCGCTCCCATGGGGGGCGCACTGGTACGTGATTATCCGGCGGTAGAAACCATGTGCCGCTTCCGGCAAACGGGTTTTATCACGGTAAAAAAAGGCGAAGAAGCCATTGAAGAAGGCGATAACAGCTATGTCGACAGTACTTTTTTCAAGGTGTTTACGGCTCCCCTGCTCGAAGGCGATCCACAGACTGCCCTGGCGGAGCCGAATACGGGCGTGATCTCTGCACGGGTGGCGCAAAAATATTTCGGGACGACCACCGGGGTCATCGGCCGGACTTTACGGATCAACGAAAACCGGGACATGCGGGTAACCGGCGTGATGCGTAATCTGCCGTCGCAGTCCCATTTTCACTATGATTTTCTGTTTTCCATGTCCAGCCTGCCGGAGGAGGCCAATTCCGACATGTGGTTATCCAATAATTTCCAGACCTATTTGCTTTTGCGCCCCGGCGCTTCAGCGGCTGATCTGGAAAATCATTTTGAAGAGCTCACCACCAAATACGTTGCCCCGCAGTTCGAGAAGTTCACGGGCAGCACTATGTCCGCCCTGCAAGCCAACGGCGACTGGTTGAAATACAGCCTGATCAGTTTGCGCGACATACACCTGCGGAGCCACCGGGTAGCCGAGCAGGATGCCAACTCGGACATTAAATACGTCTGGATTTTCAGTTCGGTCGCACTGATGGTGCTGCTGTTGGCCTGCGTTAATTTCATGAATCTGAGTACAGCCCGTTCTGCCGGGCGGGCCCGAGAAGTGGGTGTTCGTAAAGCGCTGGGTTCCAACCGGAGTGCGCTCGTGCGGCAGTTCCTGATGGAAAGTCTGGTTTTGACCTGCATTTCTTTTGGACTGGCTGTAGTGGTCGTACGCCTGTCACTATCCACTTTCAACCATTTTGCCGCTAAAGACATCACCTTTTCGGTACTCGACCTGCCTATGCTGGGTGCTCTGGCCGGACTGGCGCTATTAACTTCCTTTTTTGCCGGCTTATACCCCGCATTCTTTCTCTCTTCCTTCCGACCGATAGAAGTACTCAAGGGCAAAGTGACCCTGCAATCGCGGAACAGCGGCACTTCCTGGCTGCGCAGTGGTTTGGTCGTATTTCAGTTTTTCATTTCCGTCAGTTTAATCGCTTCCGTACTGGTCGTGCAGAAGCAGTTAGACTATATTCAGCATAAAAAACTCGGTTACGAAAAAGAGCGGCTGGTCATGCTGCGTAACACCTGGTGGCTCCAGCAAAAAACCGAGGATTTCAAAGACCAATTACTGCAAATACCCGGCGTTGAAAACGTGAGCGCCAGCAGCTATTTTCCGACGCCTTCCAGTCGCACCAGCACCAATTTTACGGAGGCTGGCAAGGACCTGGCCACCCAGTCCGTCTCCTCGCAGCACTGGCGGGTAGACTTTAATTACCAGCCCACCTTTGGGTTAAGCATGCATGAAGGCCGCTGGTTCGACCGGCAATTAAAAACCGATTCGCTGGCTTGCATACTCAACGAATCTGCCGTTAAAATCTTTGGCTGGTCCGATCCGGTAGGCCATAAAGTCAGCACCTTCATCAATGAGGAGGCCACAAAAACCGCCACGTACGAAGTAATCGGTGTGGTGGAGGATTTCAATTACGAAAGCCTGCGGCAAAAAGTGGGGCCGTTAATTATGACTATAGGCCGGGAAAGCGGAACCATGGCCATTCGGGTAGCGGCCGATGCCGATATGGAGAAAACCCTGGCCGCGATTGGTACGCTGTTTAAAAGCTATTTGCCAGCCCAGCCCTATAACTACCGCTTCGTCGATGAAGAGTTCGATACGCAATACAAGGCCGAGCAGCGAATCGGCAGCATCCTCGGTGCTTTTGCCGGTTTCGCCATTTTCATAGCCTGTCTGGGGCTGTTCGGATTGGCCGCTTTTACCGCCGAGCAGCGCACTAAGGAGATCGGTATTCGTAAAGTACTGGGCGCCAGCGTCACGGGCATTACCGGTCTGTTGGCCCGGGATTTCATGAAGCTGGTGTTGGTGGCCATCGTGGTCGCCTCGCCGCTGGCCTGGTGGGCTATGCATAAATGGCTGGAAGACTTCGCTTACCGCATCGAACTGCAGTGGTGGACCTTTGCGCTGGCAGGACTGGCAGCGGTAGGAATTGCTTTCCTGACCGTGAGTTTTCAGAGTATAAAAGCAGCGCTGGCGAACCCGGTAAAAAGCCTGCGCAGCGAGTAATGTACGCCGGACTTTTAGTCTGGCCATGTACGATGGACTTTTAGTCCGTCCTTTTTACGACCTCTGACGGACTAAAAGTCCGTCGTACGCATCACTGACGGGCTGAAAGTCCGTCGCACACCAGACAACATGTGGAGTAACCACTTAAAAATTGCGCTGCGCAATTTTCGCCGGCAGGCCTTCTTTTCCCTGATCAATGTGTCTGGACTGGCGGTCGGTTTAGCGGCCTGCTGGCTGATCGCATTGTTTGTGTGGCATGAGCATAGTTTCGACCAGCAGTTGCCACTGGCGGACCGCATTTGCGCGGTGGCCCTGGATTTAAAAATGGGCGATCAGCAAGGCCTGACCACCAATACACCACCGCCACTCGGGCTACGGCTGGCGGCGGATTTTCCGGAAATAGAGTTGAGCGCGCGCAGTTTTCACGTGGGCAGCGCGGTGGTCAAGCAAAACGCTCCCGGTCATGCGCCTCTGGTTTTTAATGAAAAAGGCGTGATGGCCGTCGATACCGGTTTCCTGGAATTATTCGATTTTCCCATGACGGAAGGCCAGGCCGGAACCGTACTTGACCGGCCGGGCGGACTGGTACTGACGGAGAAAATGGTGGAAAAATATTTCGGTAAAAGCGCCGCTATGGGGCAGCCGCTCAGTATCAACGACCGCATTTATACGGTAACCGGTGTGGTTAAAAACCTGCCGGCAACCTCGACGCTGCAATTTGATTTCCTGCTGCCGATGGCTGATTTCAGGGCGGTGGATCAGTTCGCCTGGAGCTGGGTATGGCTGCAAATGGATACCTGGGTGCGCCTGCGCCAGCCCGCCACGGCAGAAAGCATCACCAGTCTGGAAGCGAAATTTCCGGCGATGGTGCGCACTTACGCACCCGCCGCCTACGCGCGCCTGGGCCAGAACCTGGAGGAGCAACTCCGCAAAGGCGATCGGCTCGACGTGAAACTGTTATCGCTTAAAAGCCTGCATTTGAGCGATGCGGAACTTGATTCCCGGCTGGGCACGTTGGGAGACGGTCAGCAGGTGCAGCTCTTCGGCATTGTCGGCGGCTTGATCCTGTTGCTGGCCTGCGTGAATTTCATGAACCTGGCAACCGCCAGATCAATGAAACGGGGCCGCGAGGTGGGTGTACGCAAAGCGCTGGGTTCCCAGCGGTCGGCACTGGTCAGCCAGTTCCTGACCGAGTCGCTGCTGGTCAGCAGCGCGGCCGTCGTACTGGCAATGGCCCTGGTCATTACCACCCTACCCTATTTTAGCCGCCTGACGGAAATTGACTGGGTTACGGCCGACCTTTTCTCTCCCCCAATAATTGGCTGGGTGCTGGCGCTGCCCCTGCTGACCGGATTACTGGGCGGCCTGTATCCGGCTTTTTACCTGTCCAGATTCAAAGCGGCGGAGGCATTCAAAACGAGCCTGGGTTCCGCAAAAAGTGGGCATACCAGTTTTCGGAGCGGGCTGGTGGTTTTTCAGTTTACGGTCAGTATTGCGCTGATGCTGGGCTCGCTGGTGGTATTTCGCCAACTGGAATTTGCCCGGAAAAAGTCGCCGGGACTGCAACGCGAAAACGTACTGATCGTTAAAAATGCCCGCTATCTGGGCGAACCCTCGTCCACAGAAGCGTTCCGGCAACAGTTATTACAAATGCCCGGCGTGAAAAGCGTTACCCATTCGACTTTCCTGCCGCCCATGGGCAGTTTCGGAGATTTTTACGAGCCCGAACAAGGCGATCAGAACCACGCCGTGCTGCAAAACCTGTCGCTGTCTTCCTATATGAGCGACGCCGATTTTGTGCCGACACTCGGACTGGAGCTACTGGCCGGCCGCAATTTCGGTAGGGACAATGGCATTGGCGATTCCACGTCCGTGCTGTTAAACGAGACCGCCGTGAAGACCATTGGCTGGGAAAAACCGCTGGGTAAATGGCTGCGTTATCCGGGTAATCCCAGCAACCAGCGCTTTCAAGTGGTGGGTATACTGCGCGATTTCCACATTGGTTCCATTAAAGCGCCCATCGAGCCGGTGGCAGTTTTCCATGAATCTTCCAGGACCTATTACACCCATGCTATTTACCTGGCGGTTCGGCTACAGCCGGGCGTAGAGAAAATGGTGATCGATAAAACCTCGGCACTCTGGGCGGCAACAGTGCCGGGTACCCCCTTTGAGTACGATTTTCTGGACGCTTCTTTTGCGCGCTTATACCAATCGGAGGCTAAAACTACTGCGGTACTGAGCATTTTCACCCTGCTTGCGCTGTTTATCGGCTGCCTGGGCCTGTTCGCGCTGGCCGCTTTCACCGCCGAACAACGGACCAAGGAAATTGGCATTCGCAAAGTGCTGGGCGCCAGTGTGGCCGGCATAACCACGCTCCTGGCCCGGGATTTCCTGAAACTCGTACTCATTTCCATTCTCCTGGCTTGCCCGCTGGCCGCCTGGGCCCTGCATAAATGGTTGCAGGACTATGCTTACCGCATCGAGTTGCAAGGATGGATGTTCGCGCTGGCCGGCTTAACGGCGGTGGGTGTGGCTTTTCTGACAGTGAGTTTTCAAAGTATTAAAGCAGCGCTGGCAAATCCGGTGAAAAGCCTGCGCAATGAATAGTGTACGTCGGCTTTCCGAACCCTTCGCTGCCGCGTGTAGATGGCCCGATTGGTAAAGTGATTATAGAGATATTCAAATTCAATAATCAACTTCTCAGTTTCTCATATGCCTGTTTTGCAGATTAAACGCAGTCTCTGTAACCTCTGGAGAAATCGCCTTTATACGGGACTCAACCTTTCAGGACTTGCCATTGGCATAGCCGCTGCCATGCTGATTGCGCTTTGGGTGCAGAATGAATTACTTTTCGATAGTTATCATCGCCAGGCAGAGCAGATTTGGCGTATTAAAACCGATCTGCAAATCAATGAGCACGAAACATGGAACTGGGGTAGTACGCCCTTAAAAACCACGGATTTATGTGCCCAGGTACCTGGTATTCTTTCCGCTACGCAAATTATGCTGCCCAGCGGTGGGCAGGCCATTCTCCAGCGCGGTGCGGCGCTTTTTGAAGAAGAGAAATATGGCTATATTGGTCCCGGCTGGTTTTCAACCTTCGATTACGAATGCGCCGAGGGCAGTATAACGGGTTTTGGGGAACGGTCCAACGACGTTTTATTGACCGAAAGTCTGGCCCATAAAATTTTCGGCGCCCACAGTGCACTTGGAGCGACCTTGCGCATGGATTCGACCGACTTTGTGGTGTACGCCGTGCTGCGAGATCCGCGCCCGAACTCCAGTTTCCGCGAAAACTTGCTGATCCCCCTGGAAGCCTGGCTGCAAAAAGGCAACAATCGCAAAAACGAAGGGGGATGGAGTAATTTCAACTATAACACCTTTGTCGAATTACGCCCGGATGCAGCGCCGGAAAAAGTGGCCACACAACTGACTAATCTCCTGGTTGCTGCGAAACAGGATTCCTCCGTCACGGTGCACCTCGGTGCGCTGACCGATCTGCACTTTGACCAAAGTATTCAGGACGATAACTATGATAAAAACAGCCATCGTTCTGTGGGCATTTTTGCCCTGATCGGATTGCTGATTCTGCTGATGGCGGCGATTAATTACGTCAGTTTGACCACCGCCCGGGCAGAAACGCGGTCCCGGGAAGTGAGTATTCGTAAAATCATCGGTGCCGGGCGGGGGCAGTTATTCGGCCAGTTTTTAAGCGAATCAGCCATATTGGCGACTGTAGCGGGCATATTGGCCCTGGTACTGGTCGAGCTCGCACTACCCCGTTTTTCCGAACTCACCGGGAGGAGCTTTACCCTGCATTGGGAAACGCCGCTGCCCTGGCTACTGGCCGGTGGTACCTTACTCACGGTTATTCTGCTGGCAGGGGTGTATCCGGCTGTTCTGCTGGCCGGGTTTCAGCCGATGCAGGTATTGCGCGGCAGCAGGGTTCAACTCGGCCACCAAAAATCGGTTTTTCGGCAAATGCTGGTTATCGCGCAGTTTTCCATTTTGGTGACCCTCCTGATCTGCACCATTGTGATCGGCCGGCAGTTGCACTATATTCAGCATAAACAAGTGGGGTACGACCGGGCGCAGATTTTCACTTTCCATATTGGCTGGCGAACGTTTGCATTGCTGGGTAAAGCACGCGGGGAGAGTATGCTCCTGGCGCTCGAACAATCGTTGCGGCAGTCGACTGCGGTGGCCGGTTTGAGCCGCGCCAACGAATCACCCGTGCATATTCAGAGCATGCACAGTGGATCGGTCAAGTTTGACGGGCTGCCGGAAGATGCCACGCCGAGCGTTTCTCAACTTTCTGCCGACGAACATTTTGCCGAACTTTTCGGACTGCAAATGGCCGAAGGCCGCTGGTTTGAGGAGGGAAATGCCAGCGATGTAAATAATGTGGTACTAAACGAAACTGCTGCTCGCCAACTTGGGCTGCCACAGCCCTGGCTGGGTCAGCGTTTCGGATTTCAGAACAAAGAGGGGCAGGTCATCGGTATAGTCCGCGATTTCAACTTTTTGCCGCTGCACGAGGCAATTTCGCCACTGGTGGTTTTCAATTCCGCTAACTGGCGCAGCAGATACTTTGTGAAAACGCAGCCGGGCCAAAACGCGCAGGCCCTCGCCGTCGCCGAAACCACCTGGAAGCAATGGTTCCCGGATCGCCCCTTCGAATATTCATTTTTGGATGAGGATTTCAACCGTATGTACAAAAGCGACCAGCGGTTGGGTGAACTATTTGGAATTTTTGCGGGCATCGCCATTTTTATCGCCTGTCTGGGCCTGTTCGGACTGGCGACTTTCGTGGCTGCCCAGCGCACCAAAGAGATCGGCATTCGTAAAGTGCACGGCGCTTCGGTGGCGGGCATTACGGGTTTGCTGGCCAGAGATTTCCTCTTGCTCGTGCTGGTTTCCATCGTCATCGCTTCCCCGCTGGCTGCTTGGGCTATGCAACACTGGCTGGCCGATTTTGCCTATCGTATTGATTTGCAATGGTGGATGTTTATCGGAGCAGGTTTGATCGCAGTCGTGATCGCTTTTTTAGCGGTTGGTCTTCAAAGTATAAAAGCGGCGCTGGCCAACCCAGTGAAGAGCCTGCGCAGTGAATAAGAGTTCTAAATATTAAACAAGGCTGTGCAACCCGCCCAAAACCGACTAAGTTTGCCCCCTACTGACCAAACATTTCAAGCACTTATGTCCGACCAAATTCGCCAGCTTCAACCCACCGCTCCATGGAGCATTTTTGCCGACCTCAACGCCATTCCCCGCGCCTCCAAAAAGGAAGAACGTATAGCCCAGTGGGTGCGCGAATTCGGTCAGCGCCTTGGTTTACCCGTTCATACCGATGAGTTTGGTAATATTATTATTAAAAAACCGGCCTCAAAGGGCCATGAGAACAGCCCGGTCACCATTCTGCAGGGTCACCTCGATATGGTGCATTCTAAAAATGCCGACGTCGATTTCGATTTCGAAAATCAGGGTATTGACATGTACGTGGATGGCGACTGGGTGCGGGCCCGCGGTACTACGCTGGGCGCAGATAACGGCCTGGGCGTGGCTTCCATCCTGGCGGTCTTAGCGTCGAACGATATTGCGCACCCACCTTTGGAAGCCTTATTTACCCTGGATGAGGAACAAGGCCTGAGCGGCGCCATGAACCTCGGCCGCGGTATTTTACAAGGTACGCTGCTGTTGAATCTCGATACCGAAGAGGACCACGTGCTAACTATCGGATGCGCCGGCGGCATCGATACGCTTGTAGAATGGACGTATAAAGAAGAGCCCGTCCCCGTCGGCTTTTCCTCTTTTGAGGTAAAAATCAATGGTTTGCAGGGCGGCCACAGCGGTATGGACATTAACCTGGGTCGCGGGAACGCCAATAAATTGCTGGCCCGCATGTTGCTGGCCTGTTCCTCCGCTGATGTACGGGTGGCTACTTTTGACGGCGGAAACCTGCGCAATGAAATTCCCCGCGAGGCCAAAGCCGTGGTGGTGGTGAAAGACGAAACCAAATTCCACGAACTGCTGCAGGCGGCTTTTTCGGAAATGGCCATGGAGTTCAAAACGGCCGAACCAAATCTGCTGGTCGCCGCTACGGAGACGCCCATGCCGGCCAAAGTGATGCACGGCAGTGATCAGGTGAAGTTTCTGTCCGCTTTACGGGCGGTACAAAACGGCGTGTATCGTATGAGCCCGGAAATACCCGGACTGGTGGAGGCCTCGACCAACCTGGCCAAAATCACGCTGGGCAACGGACGTTTAAACATCGGCTCCTTACAGCGCAGCTCGGTGGAAAGCAGTAAGGCCGACGTGGCAGCGAGTTTTCGCGCGCCGTTCGACATGCTGGGTGCGGATATTAAAACCGGCAGTGAATATCCCGGCTGGAAACCGGACCCCAGTTCCGAACTGGTGCGCAAAATGGCGGACATATACCAGCAGTCCTTCGGGCAGGCCCCCACCATCGAAGCCTGCCATGCCGGTCTGGAATGCGGCATCATCGGTCAGGCATATCCGGGTCTGGATATGGTCAGTTTCGGGCCGCTCATTCAGGGCGCACATAGTCCGAATGAACGCGCTTCGATTTCCAGTTTTGAAAAATTCTGGGGTTATTATCTGAAGGTGCTGGCGGAGATTTAAGTTTTACCACATCAGGGCACATAAGAGCACTAAGTTCAAAATCGAAAAGTGCTTAGCCATCTACGTCTCACTTTGTGCTCTTATGTGCCCTGATGTGGTAAATTAACTACTTGTCTACCCTACTACGAAGGTTTCTTCTTCCACCAAAGCCCCAGCCCGCTCATCAATTCATCAAACGTATCGTACTCCCGACGGAAACTCAGACCGAAACCATAGCGGGATCGTAACTGCCCGCCGCCAATGTCCGGCTCGGTACGCTGATAGACTTTCAGGCGCCAGCGGCGATTTTCTGTGAGTTGAATTTCCACCACCGCATCCTCGCCGAGGAAACCGTCATTGGTAGCCGTACCGGGACTGCCCAGCCCAAACTGGGAGCCAAACTGCACGGTGATCCGGTCATTAAACAGGCCGCTGGTGAGCCGCAACTGCAGTTCCCGCCCGGTCTGATTGGCGTTCGGCTGTCCGGGTTCGCGCAGGGAATTCTGGTATTCATTATACGCAACGTCAAAATCAATACTGGAAACCTTGCCGCCAAACCATTCTGAAGCCAGCCCGGTCAGGTAATTGGAAAACTGATTACTCAACACCTGGGTCAGCGTATTGAACGCTGAACTCAGATAAATGAAGTCGCCACTCGAACTGGAAGGCAGGAAAGACCCCACCACCACCAGACCGAACACCTGGCGGTTCAATTCATTCTGATCCTGTCGCAGCAGGCGTAACTTGTTCTCCGCGATGGTTTTAAGCTGTAACGGCAGGTTCGGAAACTCGAGATCGAAACTGATACTCGGTTTCATTAAATCGCCTTTCAGGTGCATCGTGACAATGACCTGCGTGGCCTTACTGGCCTCGGTCGCCAGCTCCGGCTGGGTATTTTTCAACAGCTCCACCTCGTCGCGCACGAAATTATACAGGGAGGTGTTTTCCAGGTAGGTCGCATCCAGGTTGATCTGGGCGCCATAGGGATCGCCCGACCAGACCACTACCCCACCCTCGGACACGGTAAAGGGTTTATTGACCCAGTTGAGCAAGGTAAACAGGTATTCCCCGGTCCGAATGACGTAGTTGCCGTACATTTTAAACTCGCCGTCGCGGGTAATTTCCAGTTTGATGTCGCCTTCGCCCCGGCCCTTAATAATGTCGCCCGCCTGCTCGTCAAAGATCAATTGCACCTCGGCATCGTCGGTCACCGTGACGCTCATTTCAAAATTGAGCCCCTTCAGATCGCTGACGCTGAAATTTTTGGTCTTGCCCACCGTCACCACGGTGTCCTGTTTATTCTTAAATTTAATAAAACGTACGTCCTGCGCATCCACCACGGAGGAAATTGGTACGAACAGCCGGGTTTCTTTACCGGTGGTCGCCACGATGCTAATATCGGTTTGCCGGAAATTACCCTTAAAATCCGCCGCAAAACGACCGATGGCCTGGCCGTAGTACAACAGATTGTCTTCCGCCGAAGTATTGAGGATCAGGAAGTTATCGTCAGCAGAAACGACGGAGCAATTGATCCGCCAGTCCTTAAAGTGGTTATGCAGCAACCCGCCCCGTATGAAGGCCATGTGTTTCTGACTGGCGTCATAAATCGTGTCCCCGTCGGCATAAATACGGCCCTTGGACAGGTCGATTTTCTGATTGCGAATATGACACATCGCTTTAAGATAGTCCAGCTGGAACTGCCCGGTTTTGATCACCGCGCCGCCATCGGTGTTAATAGCATTGAACTTGCCGCTCAGCGTGACATTGGCGTCGAACTGGCCGCTGGTTTTAGATATACCCGGCACAAAAGTCTGTAGCACGTTCAGCGGAAAATCATGGGCCCTGACCGAGGTGCGGAATTCTCCCGGCGGGATGGTCATATCCAACGCGTTTATTTTCATCGGTTTATCCCCCTCGGGCAGCCAACCGCCGACTACGCGCATGACCTGCTGATGATCGCGGTTCAGAAAGAGCGTCCAGGCCAGGGGTGACGACCGGTCGGCCATTTCCAGGTTACCCGTTACTTCGCCATAGGGCACGTTGTTGATGAAAATAGTGTCGGTGGTGATGTAGGTTTGAATGCCTTTCAGTTCAAAAATCTCATCGACCGTCAGGTCAAAGTCGTAGATTTTGCCGCGAAAAGTTACGTTCCGGCTGGCGCTGAAACGATTCAGAAAATCCAGATCGAAGTTGGTCAGTGACAGCGATAGTCCCCGGCCGTTATTCATACTGTCCAGCCGGATCCGCTGGTCGCCGTTAAAAAATTCAAACTCCTGCGTCGCAAAAAAGCCTTTACCGAAACGCACGTAGTTTTCTTCGCTCATGACCCATTGCTCGTTGAATAAAGCAATATCCGAAGCATTGAATTTTATCTGCCACAGCGAGTCAACCGTGGTCAGTACCCCGTCCAGATTAACGCCTTTGACAACGGTGTTCGTGTCGCGTGCGGTGAGTTTGAAAGTTAGTTCACTCCGGTCAAAATGCCCGCGCAGACTGATGGGCGCCAGGCGGGTCTTAGATAAAAAAGACTTCGGGACCGACAGGTTATACTCCGCTATCGGACCTTCTGCCGACCAGTTGAACAGGATGTTTTCGGCCCGTATATTATTGAACTTTATTTTTGGTACTGTTACCGTCAGTATAGAGCGGCCCTGCGAGGCATCGACCCGACCGTCGGCCTGAATATTTATCAGCGTATCCAGTCCCGGTGCGAAAAGTTCGGTTAGATCCCGGGTGTTTTTAATATCGATGTGCACTGCAAAGTTGTCGCGTAGATCGCTGGAATCCGCCACCGGAAAACCCAGTCGGGCGGCAAAATCCGGGTGGTGCCGGCTGAGTAGCTGCAGTAGATTACGGGGTGCTTTTTGCAAATTGAAATTTCCCTCGATGAAAGCGTCGGCCACATCCGACAACACCTCAAAATAACGGGTGCCATCCGGGCGCAGGAAGGAAGAAAAACGTAGCGAATCGATCTGGTGGTGAAACTGATGATCCTGCAGCAAAGTGAAATTTCGCAATATAGCCGTACCCGTCAGGTCGGTCCAGTTATCGGCTGCAATGCGCAGCTGCTCTACCCTGCCCGACAGGATCCAGTCCTTATTGACCAGGTTCAGTTTTCCGAGATCGAGGCGGCGTATATCGGTTTTGAAGATAAAAACCGGCGTTGTATCCGCCAGGTTAATGGTTCCATCAAAGACAAAATCTACGTTCGGGTCCTGAATAGCGGCCTTACCTTCAAATATTTTTTTGCCAAAAGTGCCGTCCACCTGGGCGTTTTTATAATTATAACCTTTGAAATAAAAGGTGTCGATCCGTCCCTGCAATTTTGCACGCAGGGTCGGCAGGGTTAGTCCGCTGGAACCTTCGTCGATGTTCAGTTTAAAGGTTGTTTTGCCAAAATTCCGGTTACCCGTCCAGGCGCCCAGATCAAAATTATGCAGGTTCAATCCGCCCGAATAGGTCGCTTTTTCGCGGCCTCCGGTAAGATCCAGCTCCATATCCACACTTCCGGAGCCTATGTCGGAGGTAAGATTGCCCGTCAGCAGGTGGTTATACGTGAACAGCACCTGGTACGTGCCGGCAAAACCGATATTTCCCAGCCGGTCGAAATAAGCCGGCGCATTAAAGCCGGGAATAATGTTACGAATGGTTTGAATATCCGATTGCAGGTGTTTGAAATCAAAGGTCAGACGGCGTACGTCGGGTCCTTTCGTCAGGTCGTCGCCATCGAAATCCGCCTGGATGTAAGCGCGGTTACCCACCCGGATGTTCAGGTCGCGGCCGTTGAGGTTGTTCACCGTACCCGTAAGTTTGCCGGAGATATCGGCGACCGTTTCGCGGTTGTTAATAAAGAAATTATTGCGGGCGATCGCACCGCTGAAGTAGGCCACATCGCCGAGCCGCAGGTGCGAGCCCTCCCCCATGCGCACATCCATCCGAACCTGGGTATTGAACTGCCGATAGTCGCGGTATTGTTTATAATTAAAGGCAATGGTATCACCCAGTGTAGACTTCGGGGTCTGGATTTTAGCGCCATACAGGGCGGTAAGCGTATCACAAACCACTACTTTATTCGCCTCGCCATGGGCCAGCACAAAACCGCTTTGCTCCCGGGCCGTAATGTTCAGTAGTTTGCCTTCAAAGATCAAATCGTTGTTCGAGAAAATGTTTTCCGCTTGAAAACCAATGTTTTGCACCAGCAGGTGATTGAAATCCATCACGCCTTCTACGGTACTGCGGGCCAGCGTTTTTTGAAAACGATCCATGGAAAAAGCCCCGTCGATGAGCGACACGCTACCCACGGAAAAATGCAGAGGCGGCCGCGGATTGCTTTTTCCCAAAGTCCCCACTGCCAGGGAATCGAGTGCGGTCGGCGCCGGTTTCAGCACTGAGCGTTCCGGCAGCGGATGTCCCGGATATTGGATGAGGTTCAGCACAAAACCACTCATTTCCACGGACCGGATATCCACGATGTTAGCCACCAGATCCAGGTTGTTCAACTGGACATTGCCGTCCATAATGGCCAGGCGCGTTTTTTGGCCGCTGACCTGGTTATCCTGGATGAATTCCACGTCGTGCAGATGCACATTACGGGCTTTAAAGCGGATTTTAAGTGGTTTACTGGGCTCATTATCCCGTTTAGGGGTGGAAAAATAATCGAGGATGAACTTCAGGGTGTTGTCATATTCGCCTTCCGCCTGGCGAATGTAGAAGCGGGCTTTACTCAGGCTCACATCGTTGAATTCCAGGCGATTATCGAGCAGCGAAAAAATATTAGCGCTCAGCCCCGCCGTCAGTTGGCTGGCGTACAAGAGCGTATCGCCCTTCAGATCCTGCACATACAAGCCATCCAGTACTAATTTGTCAAAAAACTCAAAATCAAGGTGTTGCAACTCAACCTTGGTATGCAGCTCTTTCGATAAATAGGTCGTAACCTTTCCGACCAGCCAGTTCTGCACGGCCGGCATTTGTAAAACGAAATAAAGCCCGATAAAAAGCACAACCAGTCCAAATACCAGATTTTCAACGCGGCGCCAGAAAGCCCGTAGAAAAGCCAGCACCCTGGCCACCGTGGTGGCAAGTGCAGAGGGGACAGGTTGAATCGGTTTGCTCATAATCGGACGTTTGAACCAGGGCGGTAGTCAAAAGTGGCGCACAATGGTTCAATTACTTGTCAATCAATATTTTAAAAATGACAAACGCGCTAAGGGGAGAACGGTCGGTTCCCCCCGCATAAATTGCATAACGGTAAAAATGCGCCGGTGTTAGTGAAAAACCGGCTTTTAACGGGAATTTTTGAAATAAGAAGCGTTTCAGATTCAGGACAGCCGGAAACTGGAGGCGCCCAGCAGGCCCTGATCGCAGTAAATAGCTACTACGTAGGAGCCGGATTTCAGCCGGTCATCGAATTTAAAATTGAAGGATAAACGCTGCATGCTTTCCAGCACGACTGTTTTCATCTGCTGCGCAGTAATATCGACTGCACCGGCAGGTGCGTGTACGGTGGCTTTCGTCGGGCCTTCGCTCATGATGGGGACGCCCTTTTCGTCGGTGATGACGAGATAAACTTTTTGTGTGCCCTGGTAATTAGCCGGCACGTCGGCGAGGTCGAAACTCACGTCGATGGCGCGTACCCGTTTGGCTTTGGCGGTCAGTCGGTCATTGCGGCGTACGGGCGTTACCCGGAAAGAAGAAGCTTTGAACGTAGCCGACTGGGTTTTACGAATTTGTTCTTCCAGCTGTTTGGCCAGCACCGCTACCTGATCATTTAAGGCGGAGTTACTGCCTTTCAAGGTGGCGTTTTCACCACTCAGGCGTTGATTCTCGGCTTTTAAAGCGTCGTTTTCGCCTTTCAGCGTGGATATGATCGTTTCATATTCAATCCTGGTTTTTTCCAGGGTGCTCACCTGGTCGCGCAAATGTTGTAAATCGCCGGCGGTACTTGATTTAATATTCCGGATCACAGCATCTTTTTCCTGGATCAAGGCGGCGGTCGACGTGATGGTACCGCGTAAGGTTTCGTTTTCGGTACGCAGGTCGGCGTAGGAGTTGGACAGACTATCCAGCGCGTGTTCCACCTGGGCTTTGGTAAGTTCCAACTGTTGTTTTTCTAGTTCCATTTTGGCTGTTTCCTGCACGTAGGTGCGTGATTTCTGCCAGAAGAAATAACCCATAACAGCCGACAAGAGCAGCAGCAAAGCGATGATGATCCCGTAAGCGCGTGAGTTTTGATTATCGCTCATAAGTAGTTCAGATTTGACGATTAACAATAAAATGGCGGAAAAAAATGCAAAAACAAGGGTAATTTAACAATCCTGCCAATTTTCCGACCCATTGCAGTTTTACGGCCCGGCAAGGTAAAAACAGTGCGCAGCAATTATGGAGAAAATATAAAAAATACTGTAAGCACTGTTCAGGGAATACACCACCTTTGGCCCGAAAAAACGGCTATGCTTCAAACATTCGGCTACCTCGGTGCAGCATTGATGGGTCTTTCGCTGGGTCTTATCGGCGGTGGCGGCTCCATCCTGACGGTACCTATACTGGTGTTTCTGTTTGGTCTGCCGGCAGAGATAGCGACCGCTTATTCCCTGTTTACTGTTGGATTAACGAGTTTGGCCGGTTCGTTCACCCACATTCGCATGGGGAACATACACTGGCGCACTGCCGTAGTTTTTGGCGTGCCCGCCATTGCCGCCGTATTTGCCACGCGCCGCTTCGTGATGCCGGCTATTCCCCCGGTCTTATTCCACGTGGGTGATTTTTCTTTTACAAAAGATATTTTCTTACTGCTGGTTTTTGCCGTCCTCATGGTGCTGGCAGCAGGCAGTATGATCCGGCCCCGACATCCCCGGCCAAGCGGGCAGGAAGTAAAATTTCAGTATGGCCTGATCCTGGCGGAAGGACTGGTCGTCGGTTTGGTGACTGGCCTGGTGGGCGCCGGTGGCGGTTTTCTGATCATTCCCGCCCTGGTGATCCTGGCAAATTTGCCCATGAAAAAAGCGGTGGGTACATCCCTGGTGATCATTGCCGCCAAGTCGCTGATCGGTTTTTTAGGCGATGTACACGCAGAGGTGGCCGTCGACTGGTCCTTCCTGCTCATTTTTTCAGCCATCGCGATCGTCGGCATCATTGCCGGCAGTCAGTTGTCTTCCCGGGTAGAAGAAGCCAAACTCAAACCCGCTTTCGGCTGGTTCGTACTGGCTATGGGGGTATATATTATTGGTAAGGAGTTGATTGGATAGTATTTATAAAGTGATGAAGGGATGAAATGATGGAGGGATGGGATAAACTGAATTACCAATGGCCTGTTTATCTTTGTTTTTATATTTCCGGCAGTTATTGTCAACGCAAAGTGGTTCTGAATAAAGTCGGGTTCTATGTACCTGACAATCAAATATTCAAACCAGCAAACCTTTTCAAACCACTCAAACCTAACCTATCAACTGATTTTCGGCTACCATGAAAGTTGAACAAATTTATACGGGTTGCCTGGCACAGGGCGCTTATTACATTGAAAGTGCGGGCGAGGCGGCGGTCATCGATCCCCTGCGGGAAATTGGCAGTTATTTGCAAAAAGCAGAAAAGAGCGGCGCCCGGATCAAGTATGTATTCGAAACCCATTTCCATGCCGATTTCGTGAGCGGGCACCTGGAACTGGCCAATAAAACCGGCGCTTCCATTGTATATGGTCCGGGAGCCACTACCCATTTCACCGCCCATGTAGCCCGGGATGGCGAGGAGTTCAAAGTGGGCAACCTGACCATCCGCGCCCTGCATACACCCGGACATACCCTGGAAAGCACCTGCTACCTGCTGCTGGATGAAAATGGCGCAGAATATGCCCTGTTCACCGGCGATACGCTGTTCATTGGTGATGTCGGCCGACCCGATCTGGCGCAAAAAGCCAACAGCATTACCCAGGAAGACCTGGCCGGCATGTTGTATGAAAGCCTGAAAAACAAGATCAAACCCCTGCCTGATCAGGTGATTATTTACCCCGCCCATGGCGCAGGTTCAGCCTGCGGCAAAAACATGTCGAAAGAAACGTTCGACTCGCTGGGGCACCAAAAGCAGGTAAATTATGCACTGCGGGCGGAAGATAAAACCCAGTTTATCGAAGAAGTAACGTCCGGACTGACCCCACCACCCGCCTATTTCCCCCAAAATGTGGCCCTTAACCAGCAAGGCTCCCCCGATCTTGCCCCGGTGTTGCAACGCGGACTAAGCCCGCTCCAACCGGATGCTTTTGAACACCTGGCCGGACAGGAACACGCCCTGGTCCTCGATGTACGCACGGATGCCGAGTTTGCAGTAGGACACCTGCCCAACTCGATCAACATCAGTCTGAGCGGCCAGTTTGCCCCCTGGGTGGGCGCGCTCATTGCCGATCTGAAACAACCCATTCTGCTCGTTACCGCAGCCGGGCAGGAAGAAGAAGCCGTGACCCGGCTGGCCCGCGTAGGCTATGATCATACGCTGGGTTATTTGCAGGGCGGCGTGCCGGCCTGGATACAAGCCGGTAAAGAAACCGATACGGTCAATCGTATTTCGGCTGCCGATTTTGCCGGCCACTACGAACCGAAGCAGGCAGTAGTGGTGGACGTACGCCGCGAAGGAGAATTTGCCGGCGGACACGTCGAAGCAGCGGAAAACCGGCCGCTGGAAAATATTAATGACTGGATGGCGGAGTTGCCGGATGCGCCTTTTTTCCTGCACTGTGCCGGTGGGTTCCGCTCGATGATCGCGGCCTCCATTTTAAAAAGCCGGGGAATTCATCATTTTCAGGAAATTGCCGGGGGCTTTAACGCCATCGGGCAAACGTCCGTGCCGACCGTCAGTGAAACAGCGATTTTACATTAAGTAGTTCTATCGTAGACTACAAAAAAATGCCCGGTATGAAAAACCTGTTCTTTTGCTTTACCCTGCTATTGCTGGCTTCTTCGCTTAATGCTCAACAGGACGCCCCCATATTGGATAAAAAACAGCACAAGGTGGTCATCCAGCTCACCAGCAACGACACCAGCGTGCATAAAGCCGTAGTACGCCAGATCGCCAACATTCTGGAGGCTGCACCCAACTCGAAGATCGAGGTCGTTTGCCACAGTAATGGCATTTCGTTTCTGCTGACGGCCCAGACTAAACAGGCGGCTAAAATCGCGGATTTAAGCAGCAAAGGCGTAGAATTCAAAGCCTGCCAGAATACGATGCGCGAGCGCAAACTCCAACCCGAGGAACTCGTTCCACAAAGTGGTTTCGTACCTTCCGGCGTCATGGAAGTGATTAAAAAACAGGAAAAACACTGGGCTTATCTCCGGGCAGGTCTTTAGGGTTACCCGCTTTACCAGGCCAGTAAATCCCCAATAGCTACAGCAACCTGTTCTGCGGATGGGATCATGGTCTGTTCCAGCGTCGTATTAAGTGGAACCGCCGGCATATTTTCTGCGCCAATCGTCCGTACCGGCGCATCCAGCCACTGGAAACAATGCTCACTGATCCGTCCGGCCAGACTTTGGGCAAAGGAGTTATGCACCGGTTCTTCCGTCACGACCAGCACCCGCCCATGTCTTTTGGCCGCCTCGAACATAGCGGCCTCATCCAACGGATACAAGGTCCGTAAATCCAGCACTTCCACCCGACCGGGCCATTGCTGCGCGGCATTCAGCGCCCAGTGTACGCCCATACCATAGGTAATAACGGCCAGCGTGCTTCCATCCTTCATGGCCGTCTGAGTGGCGGCCAGTACGGTTCTGGCCGAGCCGAAAGGTACCAGATAATCGGCATCGGGTTCCACGGTACGCGCTGCGTCCGTGCCCGGTACTTTACTCCAGTACAAGCCTTTATGTTCCAGCAGGATGACCGGGTTGGGATCGTAATAAGCAGATTTCAGCAGGCCTTTCAGGTCGGCGCCATTACTGGGGTAAGCGATTTTTATGCCTCTGATATTAGTCAGCACACTCTCCACGCTGCTGCTGTGGTAAGGCCCGCCGCTGCCGTAAGCGCCGATGGGCACCCGAATAATACAGCTGATCGGCCATTTACCGTTGCTTAAATAACTGGAACGCGATATTTCGGAAAACAGCTGGTTCAATCCCGGCCAGATATAGTCGGCAAACTGCACTTCCACGATGGGTTTCAAACCCACGGCACTCATCCCGGCCGTGCTACCGATGATAAACGCCTCCTGAATAGGGGTGTTGAACACGCGATGGTCTCCGAATTTTTCCGCCAGGGTAGCCGCTTCGCGAAAAACGCCGCCCAGCCGCCGACCGACATCCTGGCCATATAACAGGCAGGCCGGGTGTTCCCGCATCAGTTCGTCGATGGCAAACAGGGCGCTATCGACCATGACCTTCACGTCGCGGTTTTTAGGACTGCGTTCGCCCGTTTCGGCAATGACCGGCGTCGGGGCAAAGGCATGGGTAAACAAATCCTCCGGCCGGGGATCTTCGGCATTTCTGGCCATTTCAAAATCAGCGGCCACCTGAGCAATGGCTTCATTTTCAAAACGTTGCAAATCTGCCTGGGAGAAACCGCTGGCCAGCAGGGTCTTTTTGAGGATCGGAAACGGATCCCGGGTGGCATGTTCTTCCAGGTCATCGCGGTACCATTCTTTGCGTACGCCGGACGTATGGTGGTTCAGCAGCGGGACCCGCACGTGGAGTAGAAACGGGCGGCGTTCCCGGCGAATTTTTTGCAGTATGTCGCGTACCGTTTGCCAGCAGGCGGCAAAGTCGTTGCCCTCCATGCTCACCGTTTCCAGCCCCGGAAAACCCCGCGCGTATTCAGCCGCATTAGCCACCCGGGTTTCGGCGGCATTGGCCGAAATATCCCAGCCATTGTCCTGCACGAGATAAAGGATGGGCAGTTTTTTAAGCACCGCCATTTGAAATGCCTCGGCCACTTCCCCTTCCGTAACCGCGGCATCCCCCAGCGAACAAAGTACCACGGGATTCGCCAGGTCACGATCGGCGGGCTCTACGGGTTGCTGATGCTCGGCCATTTGTTCTTTATACCAAAAACCCAGCGCCGCACCGGTCGCCGGTATGACCTGCATACCCGTGGCGCTGCTCTGGTGGGGGATTTTGGGCTTGTCCGCATCGCGCAGACTCGGGTGACAATAGTAGGAGCGCCCGCCCGAAAACGGATCATCGCGTTTAGCCATCAGTTGCAACATGAGTTGATACGGCCGCAAACCCATCCCCAGCAGCATACTATCGTCGCGATAATACGGATAGGCATAGTCCTGCGGCAGCAACTGCATGGCGACGGCCAGTTGTATGGCTTCATGTCCGCGCGAGGTGGCGTGCACGTATTTACTGACGAATTTGAAATTGGCTTCGTATAAGTCCGTCATGGCCTTGGCGGTGGCCATGAGGCGAAACGCTTGCTCTAAAATGGCTGGATCAACGGTAAAATCGGCAGTCGTCTGGCTGACTGCTTCGCGCTGTGTCGTGGTGGTGGACATGGTCGGTATTTGATTTGAGCAACGGGGCGCAAAGATAGCCGGCTTTAACAAATCAGCAGCCGAAACACCCGTTTGAACTTGATGGTGTTAGTACACAATCTCGCTGATCATCTGCCTGGCCTCTCCCTGGAATGGATTACCAGCCTCGCCGGCGATTTTCTTAAAACCTTCCATCATATATGTTTTGCGCCGCTCGAAGTGGGACATCATGGCCAGCAGGCTGTACCACTGCGCCGCTTGGCCATAGTAAGAATCCCCGGCCAGTTTAGTGAATAACACGGCGGATTGCGGGTAGTTTTTCAACATGAACAGCGCATGGGCCTGCAGGTAGCTGGCGTCGTTTTCATATTCCGCCGGTACTTGCCGGAGTAGCGCGATGGCTTCTGTCGGATGCTGTTCGGCCAGGGCTTTACGGGCTTTGTTGAGTGCGGCCTGCTCAGTCGGCGCCTCTGGCCGGATATCGGCAGCGAAATCGGGCGCATGATAGTGCAACTCACCCAGTGCCTGGTACTGACGGCCTGGCGGCACTGGCTCTAAATTTTCTGTTTTAAATTCCGCCGGCGATGGCGCCTGATTAGTACATGCACCCAACCATACGGACAGTAAAAACAATGCCCAACGGCCCGAAAATGAGCCATATTTGGGTAAAAAACGACGATTCTCAGCGCTTATTTGCTCACTTTTTTGTTTATACATTCAATTGGTTTATAGTGTATTAGAATTAATAATGCTTGCCTGAATTCAGGTTTAAGTATAGAGCCATCTTCCTAGGTGTTAAATTTTGCAAATTACCTGTTAATTAACAACATTTTGTTTTATATTACTTGCTTTCCTGCGTTTATTTTCTTAATTTTGTTTAAAATAAAAAACAAGCATTGCTATGAGCAAGTCAAAGATAAATCGTTCTGACGTAATGAAACTGGCCTGGGCTATCCGGAGAAAAAATCCGGCAACGCCTTTGGCTGACTGCCAGGTGGCCGCCTGGAAAGTTATTCTCTTGTACCAGGCCCTGCGTAAGGGCTCGGTACGTTTCACCTTTCAAAAGCAAAACGGCGAAGTGCGCCAGGCCATTGGTACCCTGAAACCGGACATGTTCATCCAGCCGCCGAAAACAACGGAGCAGAGTATACTATTAACCGTGGTCAGGTATTTCGACATGGAAAAGAACGCTATACGTTCGTTCCGTGCGGACCAGTTGATGCAGGTGGCAGCGTAGTAGTTTACTGTTACGGAATTTTAGTGCTTTGCCAGTTAGCCAGCAGCCATTGTCCGTGCCGCCGTCGATAGACTGCCGTGTATTGCAACCGGACTTCAAAGGGCGTGGCATTAATAATGCCTTTTACCCGTACCACTCCATTGGTCAAAGCTGCCTTCCTATAGTGCCGCACCCGGGCATTTTCACGCACCATGCTGGTATACACCAGTCGTCCGCTGGAAATGGCCGACACATGGGTGGATTTGTTTTCCTGCATGGCATTGGAATGAATATACACCAGCTGCTCGTCGAGCATAGGGCGCAAGGCTACGGTATCGCGGCTGGTCATGAAATCAAACCGTTGCTGTTCGACGGCCAGGATCCGACGGTCCACTTTGGATTGGGCCAGCCCGGTGAAGGGTAGCAAAAGACAATACAAATAAAGAAAGCGCATCAGCAATTAGTGTTTTTTGACAAAGGCCAGAGCGATTTCCAGGGTGTAGGCCGAGCCGGCCTCCAGCACGAAACCGGATTGCTCGAATGATGCCAGTCCGGTGACCTGAACCCGCACGGAATAAGTATCCGGCGTAATCGTCAGCGCACAAGCGCCCTGTTGGCCGGTGACTTTACCGTACATGCGCACGGGATTCTCCCGACGCAGCAGTACGGTGGCGCCCATGACCGGTTCCTGATCGATGAACTCGCGCACCACAACATTGATGACTACGCGCTTGGAATCGACGTTGCCGGTGCGGACAAATTTTAGCACCCGGCTGAGGTTAGGCATGGTATCCATCGGGCCGGGCCCTCTGGAAGTTTTCTGCGCAGCAGCAGAATGAAAAAGAAAAATGCTCAAGCAAAGGGGGAGAAAAAATCGGAAAGCGGGCATGATGAAATGATTAAAATTTAGGAAAGGGTGGAAGGTTGGTTGGTTTGGAGGGTTTGTTGGTTTGGGATTAGAAGCGGCTGACGACGGCGAAAGGTTTTTTTACTCGTTTTACTTCGCCGCCCGGAGAAAATAGCTCCAAATATAAGATGTAAATGCCGGGCCGGGCTCGATTCCCGTCTTCGCTGTCGCCATCCCAGCGTAATTGTCCCGTGCTGCCAATCAGTTGCTGGCGAACCAGGCGTTTAACCGGCACACCATCCGCATCAAAAATAGTGATGGTGGCTGCAAAACCTGCTTCCGGAAGGGTGTAACGAATATCCAGGAAGTCTTCATATCCATCATTATCTGGCGACAGACGATTGATCGGTAAGTACACCAGGTCTTCCGTTGGATTAGCAGTCGTAATGCGCTGCGAATTCGGCTGGGTAGGTGTGCCGGCCGCGCCTCCACCGGATGAACGGGCCGCCGAAGTCCAGTTGCTGGCCAGATTGGTCGGCTGTTCCGGGCTAATACGTTCCAGCGCTACTCCTTCCCGTTCACTGCTGGAAAGCAAGGCATTGTGCCAGTCCGAATTATATCTGAGCGCAGTCACCAGCAGGATCGGTTGCCCGATTTTTCGCCAGAAAAGTATCAGGTTATCATTGTCGTCATCCAGGGAAGGCAGCAGGTTCTTGTATAAAATCTCCTCCCGGACATTGTCGAACCGATTTAAAATATCTCCTGGCAAAGCGGTGAAAACGGCATATTCCCCCGGCAGAAAAAGCCGGTCTACGGTAATGCTTACCAGGTTCAAACCACTGGTATCATTGGCGAGCAGGAATTCCGACCAGTTGAATATCTTTTGGCTGCGGTTATAAAATTCCACAAACCGGGCGCCGCCGCTCGCCGGATTGAAGAGGATTTCATTGACCACAATATCGTTGAAATCAGGCTTTTCCGGCAGGCCAATCTGCACGCTGCCGGTGGCATCCACCATATTCCCACTACAGTCTTCCACCATTTGATTGACTTGCAAGGTATACACCACCCCGGTTTGCAGGGGTTCGGCCAATTGCAGCGTCACCATGGTCCGGTCGGCCGAGAGCAAGGTGGCACTGCTGATCGCCCGTGCCGGCTGCAACTGATATGCGCCCGGATTTTCGGCCGTCAACTGATCCAGGCCCTCCGAAAAGGTCAGGTGAATAACGGTGGCACTTTCCGGGACTGCGGCCAGCAGTTGCGGCGCGGTTTGATCCGGACTGGTTTGCAGACTGGCATTAGGCGTGCCGGGCGTTCCACCAGGGAAAGCCGGAGCGGACTGCCAGTTTTCGCCGCCCAGACAGGGGCTGTTCGGATTGATACGTTCGAGGGTCCAGCCGCCATTTTTTTTGGCCGTTTCCGTATGCCAGTCCAGTGAATACGTCACCCGATCGATGACCAGGCCGGCGGCGGTACTCAGGGTCAGCACGTCGCCGTCATTATTGAGCGAAGGGAAGCCGGATACGCCGATCACATTCGGGAAATAGGTCTTTAAAATCGCCGCGTTGGCGGTCGTTGCCAGCACCAGATACGACTGTGGTAACAGGGTTTGCGCGGGCAATGACTGGGCGGTACCACCATCGTCGAAGCGCAGGTTGCTCAGTTCCAGGGTTTTGTCCGAGCGATTGTAGATTTCCACCCATTCCACTTCGGGCAAACCGACGGCGGGCGTAGGATCAGCCATGATTTCATTGATGAGCAGGTCGAATTCAGCTACGGTTTCGACCTGCGCAAATTGGAAACTGGCGCTTTGAAGGGCGCTGGTATTCCCGGCTAAATCCTTTAAACCATTGATTTGCAGCGTATACGTGTTCGTAACCAATGGGGCGGCCAGTGTAAGAAAGACCGTACGCTGGTCAGTATCCAGCATGGCCGTCGTGGGCTGCCCTACCCCACCGCTCAGGCTATAGTTCGCCGGGTCATTTGCGGTGACCGGGTCCAGATCTTCATTAAATATGGCTTTCACCAAAGTCGCCGTCTCCGCCTGTGCTGTTTGCAAAACCGGCGCCTGCAGGTCGGGCACATCCGCTAAAATGGATAGATCATCAAAGAAAAACTTATCGGTTCGCGTTGCGGAGTACAGACAGTAAAATCCGAAAAAGCGATCAGGCCCACCGCCATAAGTCGCATCCAGCGTAACGTTTTGAAGTTGTAAAGGAGCGCCAGCGACGGCGGCTTCTATCGTCCAGGTACCCGTGGCCGACCTTTTTACGCGTAGTTGAATATCGGTAGGGTCCGTACTCACCAGGCCGGCCTGACCGGTAGCCAGGAGGGTTTTTATGGTTCCATCCTGCCGATAAAAGCGCAGGGCATCCAGGCTGCCGTTTTCGCCGATTTCCAGAAAATAGCCATTAGCGGCGGAGAGATTGGCCTGATCAGCCAGCAGGTAAATGCGCAGTAAATTGGCGGCCGAAGGTGCAAAAGCGAGGCGAAAATGCAGGTTCCAAATGGCACTATCCGCAATGAACCCGCCGACTGCCAGCGTAGATGACCCGGCAGCGGGCGCCATCAGTTGCAGTTCACCGGCTGTATTCACCACGAAATTTGCAACATCCCCTTGCCAGCTGGGGTTTTGTGAAAAATCACCGTCGGAAAAGGTATCTGTGATCTGACCGGCGGCCGAAAAATAAAGCAGCAGCAGTGGGACTATGAATAAACTCGTAAATTTCATGTAAACGGATGGTTTGGCGGGCGGAAGGTACGCTATCCCTTGATTTTGCTCAATTTTGTGCATGAAAGTTCTGGCGTCAACCTCCAATTTATTTCATTATTAAAAGCAGGCCTATGATGTATTTCCGTTTCCAACAAATTGAAAAACAGACGCTTATCCTGATATTATTTCTAACTATCATTCTCCTGAACGGTATTTTTTCCTGCCAAAGTGCCAGCGATCAGCCCCGTGTACGCGTCCTGCTACCACTTACCAGTCTGCGGGATGTACCAGGTGAACGGGGACGCGAAATCCGGGTGCTGGAAGTCAAAGATATGCTGACGGACCTGGGGAACGTGAGTAATTTTGAAAGCCAGTTGCGCCTTGGCGATCAACGTATTATCGCGCCCTGGATACAGGTCACCACGCGAAAAGGGGAAACCGGTTGGGTATTCTGCGGCGCCGTACTTCCCGAACCGGCGGATAAAAACTGGCTGCTTAACCAACGCATGCGCTGTTATTTCGGCGACGAGCTGACCCTCCGTCGCAACCGCTGGTGGAATACCCGGACCAGCATGGCCGATGAAACGAACTTCGCTTTGTTTTATCAGGAAGCCCTGGCGCTGCGCGACACATGTACCTACCACCTCGCCCACCGCGCCGAGCCTAATTCCGCCGATGTACAGTCCGATTTTCTATGGCTCCGGGAAGCACTGCCAGGCTTTGTTTATCAGCGGGTAGCGCAGGGTACGCAACCTTATTTATTTACCGACTACCGCATTTTTCAAACGTACGCCAACCGGACAACCGGCCTACAGGATGATGCGCTGCTGGCCGCCTGCCTGCTGGCCTACCCGACCGACAGCATCGAATCGGTCGCTCCGGTCTGGGTGAAACAAATTGCTGAAAATGAAGTGGTTAGTCAGCTCGGATTGGGACATCATTGGGAAATGCTGCAAATGATCGATGCCGGTTTACAACATCGGGATGGACTATTTGAAAACGAATTTCTCCGTTTGAAAGAAGCTGTTTTGGATGATATACTGAATAAAGACATACGTTATTGGCAAGCTGAAGAGAAAATTTTGGCTGAGTTGGGTAAAATCCTGGGCAGCCAACTGACATCTCTTACGCCGGCTGACCGGACAGCGATCGAGCGGCGATGGGCGATGTTCCAGCATTCCGCCGAAAACGGCATTCCGGTAAATCTCCGTTCCGGGCAGTAAAACAATTCAAAAACCAGGTCCATTCTTGCTCATTCCCTGTAGTTTTGCCGCCATTCCTAAAAGGCCTTTTACCTACATCATCTCGCTGATTCCTGCATTTCAAAACCGCCAATTTTCATCATCATGGACCGCATAAAATTCGACTCTTCGCCCGCTGCTCCTTTCATTCAAGCCCACGAATGGCTGGCTATAGAACCACAGGTGACCAGCGCCGCTCAACTCCTGCATAGCCGTCAGGGCCCCGGACGGGAATATCTCGGCTGGCTGGATTTACCCACCGCTTACGATCACGATGAACTGGTCCGGATCAAAACGGCAGCGCAAACTATTCGCGATAACAGCGAAGTACTGGTGGTGATCGGCATCGGCGGCTCCTACCTGGGCGCTAAAGCGGCCATTGAATTTTGCCAGCATAGTTTTTATAATAACCTGACCAAAGCACAGCGTCGGGGACCGGAAATTTACTTCGCCGGAACCAATCTGTCGGGCACCTATTTGCAACATTTACAGGAACTTATCGGCGACCGTGACTTTTCGGTCAATGTAATTTCCAAATCCGGCACCACGACCGAACCGGCCGTTGCCTTTCGAATTTTCAAGAAAAAACTGGAAGCCAAATACGGTAAAGACGGCGCCCGCAGCCGCATTTACGCGACTACCGATCGGGCGCGGGGCGCTTTGAAAACGCTGGCGAGTCAGGAAGACTACGCGACCTTTGTCGTTCCGGACGATGTGGGTGGCCGCTATTCGGTGCTCACGGCGGTCGGTCTGTTGCCTATTGCGACAGCCGGAATCGATGTGGATGCGCTGCTTCAGGGGGCTGCAGCCGGCGCTCAACAGGCTTCCGTACCGTTTGCTGATAATGACTGCTACCGCTATGCCGCCGCCCGTAACATCCTGAACCGCAAGGGTAAAGAAGTGGAGTTGCTGGTCAATTACGAACCGCGTTTTCACTACGTGGCCGAATGGTGGAAGCAACTTTTCGGCGAAAGCGAAGGCAAAGACGGCAAGGGTATTTTCCCGGCCGCCGTGGATTTCAGCTCGGACCTGCACTCGATGGGCCAGTATATTCAGGACGGACGACGTATGCTGTTTGAAACAGTGCTGGAAATTGAAACGCCCGAGCTGGATCTGAACGTCGAAGCCGAAACCGAAGACCTCGACGGGTTGAATTACCTCACCGGCAAGACCCTGGACTACGTGAACAAAAAAGCCGCTGAAGGCACGCGCATGGCGCATACGGACGGCAATGTGCCTAATTTACGCATTATTATGCCCGCCGCCAGCCCTTACCACCTGGGCCAGTTATTCTACTTTTTTGAAAAAGCCTGCGCCGTCAGCGGTTATTTACTGGGTGTCAATCCATTTGATCAACCCGGTGTGGAGGCCTATAAAACGAACATGTTCAAGTTATTGGGTAAGAAATAAGGTACAACGGTAGTTCGCGCAAAAAAGCCGTCAGACCGCAGCTCCTCGTCCGACGGCTTTTTTGCCGTCCGACGAGTATACGCAATCCCAATCCACCCGGAAAACAACCACCCACTAGCGGTCTGACGGCAAAAAAGCCGTCAGACCGCAGAGCCTCGTCCGACGGCTTTTTTGCCGTCCGACGAGTATACGCAATCCCCTCCACCGCAAAAACAACCACCCACTAGCGGTCGGACGGCAAAAAAGCCGTCAGACCGCAGCTCCTCGTCCGACGGCTTTTTTGCCGTCCG
>JANPIN010000054.1:0-26921 GCA_031425035.1 Saprospirales bacterium
CCCCGACGATCCTAATTTAGGGCACCCGCAAGGGGTGCCCCAACGTAATACATATCAATCTCACCCTTGTTCTTCGCGGCGATCTTGCCCCGGTATTCACAATTGAACTGGGATTTAATGACTTCATACGCCGTGCCGGAAATATTGATCTTTCCGCCTTCGCCGGCCTGCTCGACCCGCGCGGCGATGTTGACGGTGTCGCCCCAAATATCGAAAGCGAACTTTTTGGAACCCACCACGCCGGCCACTACCGGACCGCTATGTATACCGATCCGGGCATCGAAACGCGGGAGCCCCAGTTTATCGCGGTCGGCATTCCAGGCATGGAGCCAACTTTGCATATCGCGCGCGGCATTTACCATATCGCGCAACTGGGCGCCGCCGCCGTTCGGCAGCCCCCCGGCGCACATGTAGGCGTCGCCGATGGTTTTTATTTTTTCCAGGTCGTACTTGACGATAATCTGGTCGAAAGCCTTGAAACAGGTATCCAGCTCGGTGACCAGCTGCTGCGGACTGAGGATCTCGGTTATCAGGCTGAAACCCACGAAATCGGCAAATAATACGCTCACATCCTCGAAAAGGCGGGCATGGGTACGACCCTGCTGCTTGAGTTCCTCCGCCACCAGGGCCGGCAGAATATTGAGCAGCAGCCCTTCGGAACGTTGCTGCTCCTCCCGGATGATGCGATTTTTTTCCCGCAGGATGACCGCGCCCTGCCGGGCGCGCACGAAGAAATACAGCGAACCCGCTGCCAGCAATAACAAGCCGATAATGGCCATCAGGTAAAAGCGCCGCTGGCTGTTGGCTTCGCGCATAGCCAGGCTCGAGTTGGAGATGGACAGGGAATCCAGACTGGACCGGTAACTCATCGAATCGAGCAGGTTGCGCTGCTGCATCAACAACATGGCGGATTTCATCTGATCGTCCGTCATCTGGCTGATGGCCGCTTCCTTTTGCGCCAGTTGGGCCTGCAGTTCCTTACTCTGTTCGAGCAGGGCCAGTTGCTGCTCCTGCATGGCCGTAGCCACGCCGACCTGCTGGCGCAGGGCACTTATTTCCTGTTTGATGCCCGGCAGATCCGAATTCGGCGGCGGGGGAGGCATAGACGCTCCACTTTGCACAAGGGAAATTTCCGTCGCAATCTCGGCCACTTCTTTACTGCGTCCAGCCGCCTGGGCAATGCGCTGTAAATTGTTCAGGTTATCGAGCGCCAGGGATTTATCGGAATACCCGAGGCCCTTCAACAAATCCTGGCTCTGCTCGAATTTGCCCGCCGCCTTCCGTTTTCCACCGGCCAGCAAAGCCTTACCGTAGCGGTTGAATGCCACCGCCCGTAATGCCGGCTGTTTTATTTTCTTGGTAAATTCTTCGGCCTCGGAAGCCCAGTCGGCCGCTTTATCCCATTGTCCGGCCTGATAACAGGTCTCGGACAGGGAAATAAGTATGCCCGCCCGGGTCGGACCCGATGCCGAAAGCAAACGCTCTTCTAACACCCGCGTAGCTTCATTCTGGGCCATTATGCCGCCGGACCAGCCGATGAACAAGAGTAATAAGAATAATTTATAGTGCCGATGCATGGTGGTAGGAGACAGGAGATAGGTGACAGGAGGCAGGAGTTAGGGGGCAGGAGGCAGGGGGTATGAGGTATGAGTTATGGAAAGCCATTAAAATAGGATGTTTTATTTACCGGTTATGGAAATTATGGAGGATTGACGATTACATGAATGTTGATTTTTGATGTACCGCGATGCCCTCCACCGGGTACATTTATCGATCTTTTACCCAACCGTCAATTTACTATGCCACTTACTAAGGCCACGAAAAAAAAGGATGATGCTGCCGAATACATCAACATTCAAATATCATGTAATCGTCAATCATCATTTTTTTATCCCTTGGCAAGGCTCAACATATTTAGAACTTTCGCCTACCCCCCTGCCTCCTAACTCCTGCCTCCTGTCACCTATTGCTCCAAACATTGCAATTGTCGAGCCAGCAAATCCACGTTTTGTACTTCATAGTCTTCATAACCGGTCGACCAGGCAATGCGCAGCTTATCCAGGCCGGTCGTGCGCAACTTTTTAGTCACCGTACGATCCAGCGGATAACGCCCGAGAAAGGTAAAGACCTGGCCGGAATCGTCGGGCTGTGCTTCGCTCATTTGTTGATTGTTGACGGTAAATGTGGTGCCATCCAGCATTTGCAGGGTCGCTATACTGGCTTTGGGCAGGTTGCCGAAGGCTTTGCGCACATTGGGATCGCGGATGGTAAAGGTCAGCAGCAGGATCGTGTTCTGTCCGGTCGCGGATAAAGCGGATTCGCATAAAATATGCACTTTCCCATCTAAATAGGTCTTCAACATCGGGTTGGTGAAGCGAAACAACTCCGCCCGGGCCGTTTCCCGTTGCACTTCCCCGCTGAACTCATCGCGCCGGTCCATGGCCATCACACAGGGTGGCACCGGCGGATGCAGCATAACGTCGGTCGCCGGATCATAATTCTTGTATTTCTTGACCGGAGCCTCCGGCTTTTTATCTTTTTTAGCGGGCGTAGTAGCCACCGCGGGCACCGGGCTCGCCGTATCCACCGCTACCGGTTCCGGGTTTGGGGCAGGCGTATCCACTTTGGGCGGCGGCGGATATAGGATCGCCTGCATGTCATTCAGCTGGCGTTGGGCTTTGGGCAGGGCTTTCCGGCGGGCCAGGCTGTCCATCGTCGTCACGCTTTCCAGCAACGCCACGGTTTTTTCAGTTTGTTTAAAATTCTTCTGCGCCGTTTTCTCGGCAGATTTAGCCGCTTTCAGGCTTTTTTCGTGGGACGTGAGCTGATCCTTCGGGCTCAGGGTATCCGCTTTCAAAGTGGCCAGTGTAGCCTCTTCGCTGGAACGTTGGGTTTGCACCGTATGCAGCTCCAGTCCGGCGGCATCGCGCTGGCCGGCGGCGGTGGCTTGCATTTGCCGGGTAATTTCCAGGATCTGGGTTTCGGGCAGACTATCCAGCGTGGGCAGCGGAGGCAGGGGCGATTGAGCTGCCAGTTGGACGCTGAACAGGCCAAAAAACAGTAGGAAAAACGCCGCCGGGCGACAACCCACCAGGTTCCGAAGTGGCAACCCGGGGGTGCAATTATGGTTGTTCATGGCATAATGCAATAGGAATGGCATATTCTGAGCTTTTGAACGTCTGGGCTTATTACTTTTCGCCGCAAAAATAACGCTGTACCAGGCACTTGCCGGGTAATTTCCGATATAACCTAAATTTGAATACATGAAACTCCTGATCTGTGCCACCTTGCTCGCCACCCTGGCCGCCTGTACCGGCGGTTCGAAAACCCCTCAAAATGCCATGACTTTCAAAAAAATTCCCGTCACTTATCCCTTCTCCAAAAAGGATACGACTGTAAAAGACACTTACTTCGGCCAAAATATCGCCGATCCATACCGCTGGCTGGAAGACGACCAGAGCGCCGAAACCAAGGACTGGGTCGCCAAACAAAACATCGTTACCTCCGGTTACCTCAGCCAGATCCCCTTTCGCGGCCAGCTCAAACACCGCGTAGAGCAGATCTATAATTTTGAAAAATACTCCACCCCCTTCAAGGAAGGCGGCAAATACTATTTTTTCAAAAATGACGGCCTGCAAAACCAAAGCGTGCTCTACGTGCAGGACGACCTGAACGCGCCCCCGCGCCTGGTACTCGACCCCAACACCTTCAGCACCGACGGTACGGCTTCACTCGGCGAATATGATTTCTCCCAGGACGGCCGCTACCTGGCCTACACCATTTCCAAAGGCGGCTCCGACTGGCGCACCATCGTCGTGAAAGACCTGCAAAGCGGCGACATGCTGCCCGATCAACTCGAATGGGCCAAGTTCACCTCCCTCGGCTGGCTGGGCGACGGCTTTCACTACACCCGCTACCCCACCCCGAAAAAAGGCGACGAACTCAAAGCCGCCAATCAGTTCGGCGCCGTCTGGTTCCACCGCCTGGGCCAGCCGCAATCGGCCGACCAACTGGTGTACGACGACAAACAGCATGCCGACCGGATGTTCAGCGGCACGACCACCGAAGACCAGCGCTTCCTCTGTGTGTATGGTAGCGAAAGCACCAGCGGTAACGTATTGCATTTCAAAGATTTAAGCAAACAGCAAGCCACGTTTACCCCCGTCGTCACCAGCTTCGAGCAGGACTTTGCCGTAATCGATAATGTGGGGGAAAAGATGCTGGTACTCACCAATAAAAACGCCCCCAACCAGCGCCTTCTGCTCGTCCATGCCGATCATCCGGAAGAAGCGAACTGGGAAACCGTCATCCCCGAAAACAGCAGCGACGTGCTGCAAAGCGCGGCCTTCTGCGGCGGCAAGATCATTTGCTCCTACCTCCATAACGCTTCCAGTGCCCTGCGCGTATACGATTTACAGGGGAAAATGCTCAAAGAAGTCGCCCTGCCCGAGATCGGTACCGTCGGCGGCGTGAGCGGCAAACAAAAAGAAAACCTGGCTTTTTTCTCCTTCACCTCCTTCCTGCGCCCCACCACGATCTACTCGCTGGACATGACGACCCTGGAAACCAAGGTGTTCAAAGCGCCCAAGATCGATTTCAACCCCGAGGCCTACACCACCGAGCAGGTCTGGTATGCCAGCAAGGACGGCACCCAGGTACCCATGTTCATTACCCGTCGCAAAGACCTGGTGTATGACGGCAGTAACCCGACCCTGCTCTATGCCTACGGGGGCTTCAACATCTCCATCACGCCGGCCTTTTCCGCTTCCCGCGCGGTGCTGCTCGAAAACAACGGCGTGTTTGCGGTGGCCAACATCCGCGGTGGCGGCGAGTTTGGGGAAAAATGGCATTTAGCCGGCACCAAGTGTAGCAAGCAGAACGTATTCGACGACTTCATTGCCGCCGCCGAGTATCTGATCGCTAAAAAATACACCTCGAGCCCGCGCCTGGCCATTCAGGGCGGTTCTAACGGCGGACTGCTCATCGGCGCCTGCATGACCCAGCGCCCGGACCTGTTCGGCGTTTGTTTTCCGCAGGTGGGCGTGCTGGACATGCTGCGTTACCATAAATTCACCATCGGTTATGCCTGGGCTGTCGACTATGGCCGCAGCGACAACGAGCAGGAATTCCCATGTCTCATCAAATATTCCCCCCTGCATAATGTGAAAAAGATCGCCTACCCGGCCACCATGATCACCACCGCCGACCATGACGACCGGGTGGTGCCGGCGCACTCGTTCAAGTTTGCGGCTACCTTACAGGAACATCAGCAGGGCGACCGGCCGACCATCATCCGCATCGAAACCAGTGCGGGCCACGGAGCCGGCAAACCCACCGGCAAGATCATCGAGGAAGCGGCTGATATACTGTCGTTCATGTTGTGGAACATGGAAACGCCGGTGGTGAATTGAGGGCGCATTCGGGGTTTAAACATGCCCACGTAGAGTGATGGATACGCGGATGGAACGAATTGGGCGGTTTTACACGAATTTTAAAAAATCCGTGTAAATCAGTTACATCCGTTCAATCCGCGTATCCATCACTCTACGTGGGCGATCACCTGTTAAGGCCGCCTGTTCACCGCACCACCATCATTTTTCCAACCGCCGCATCCTTATCGGTTTTGACCTGATAGTAATACGTGCCGGCAGCCGGCAGTAAACTGCTTTCTACCTCGAATGCATGAGCGCCTTTGGGCAGATCCGAGGTCCGGGTATACAGTGTGCGGCCCATTTCATCGAACACCGTCAACGTGGCGGTGGCTGCTTCGGGCAGGTAAAAACCAATGCTGGTCCCTTGTGTAAATGGATTCGGCTGGTTCTGGTATAGCTGGAAGCCGGCGGTGGTTGTTGGTTCCCCGTTGAAACGCAGTTCGACGTCCAGCCTTTCCTTAGCCAGATTATACGCTTCAGCCCGGGTAATGGCGCTGCTGACCCGGATCAGGTCATGCAGGGCGCCGCCGGTTTTTGCCCGGAACGTGAGGTCGAAGCCCCCCGTCTGTTCGCCATCGAAAGACGTGGTCAGGGTATTTCTAAACACGCCGAAATTATCCAGGGACATGGCCGGACCGGGTTGCACGTTCAGTACTTCCAGCTCGGGAAATTGCAGGCTGAACTGATACCCCAGTACCCGTTCCGTCGCCTGAAAATGCACCGTGAAAATCTCCCCTGCCTGCACCATCCGGTCGGCCAGCTCGAAAGTCAGACTACCGGTACTGCGGTCTTCCGGCAGCCCGAGGACATTGGCATTGGCCGAACCGTTCACGTCGCCGATCTTGATGGCCACAAAATCTTCCTGCAGGTGGTCGGTCAGTATGTTGGTGACCGATCGGGTTTCCACCAGCGGCATGCTGAAGGGGTTGAGGGGATCGGGAAATACGTAACTGGCATCGATGAACCGCCACGAAGTGTTGGAGGGCAGTTTTTGATAAATACCGAGGATCAGTTTGCGCAGTTCGACAATATCGAAGGTGGTCACCGAGCCGGAATTGTTGGCGTCGGCGGCGATGAGTTTGTAGAGGCTGGTAATCGTTTCCAGTCCCAGAATATGCCGGGAGATCAGCACCAGGTCATAGGTCGAGACGCCGTTGAGGTGATTATCGTTTTTGCCGGGCGTAATCAGGATATTGGACGTGGGCGGCACACTCTTCAAAAAGCTAAAGGTTCCCGTGGTCAGGTTATTCAAACTAAAAGCCGGAATGCCTGGTCCGCTGCCCGTAATGACCACACCGACGTCTTCGAGGTTGGCCCCGGTTTCAGTGGCCGTCTTACCCGCCACCGAGAGAAAGCAGTCGGCCGACTGCGCATTGATGGTGAAAGTCGTGCTCAAATTCGTCATCGTCGTGCAGCCATAGACCGTGACCGCCGTCATCGCGATGGTGTTGGTCCCAGCCGGGTACACCGCTGCCGGGAAGGTGATGGTCCCGCTGCCGTCCGTCGTGGCCGTCAAACTCGACGGTTGGCCATTGATCAGGTAGGCGAAGGTCGTGAGGGCATTGGGCAGCAGTCCGTCGGCATAAAAAGACACCGGCGCGCCCGCACAAACCGCCGTGGTGGGTGGCAGTACCTGGGCGATAACCGGATATGGATGCACCACCACCGTCGCCGAGGCAATGGAACTGAGGCTGCAGCCGGCGGCATCCGTCACCTGCAGCAACTGGAAGGTCGTCGTACCCGTTGGCGTCACCGGTATCAGCTGGTTGTTCGCGTAGTTGGGTAGCGTGGTGTTCCCCCCGCCGTCATTGTAAAGTACGGTATACGGTCCCGTACCGCCACTGATCGTAAAAAACAGCGCCGTCGTCGCCCCCGCGCAGAGCTGCGTTTCGTCCAGGTGTACGCTGGCGGCTATGAGCGAGCTTTGCACCGTCACGGTCTGCGTGGCGGTAGCGGTGAGGCCGGCGGCATCGGTGACCGTCCAGGTGACCGTGGTGGCGCCGGTGGGGAAGGTCGTGGGGGCATTATTGGTGACGGTGGCGACGGCGCAGTTATCGGAAGTGAGGGGGGTACCGAGGGAAATGGCGGTGGCGGAACAGTTGGGGGCATTGGCGAACACCGTGACTGGAGGTGGAGCGGTGATCTTCGGATTTTGGGCATCGGTGATCGTGACGGTGAAGGAGCAGGTGGCGGTGAGTCCGCCGTTGTCGGTGATCTTGGCGGTGACGGTGGTCAGGCCCTTGGCGAAGACCGCGCCGGCCAGGGTGGTCAGGGTGCCGCTACTGGCTCCGGTGAGTGTGTAGCTGATGGAAGAACCGGGGCAGGAAGCGCTGCCGGTGGCGTTCCAGTCGGTACCGAGGTGGGTGTGGGCGCAGGTGTTGGGATCGGTGGTGGCCCCTTGGTCCACGGTACAACTGATATTGGGAGGGCCGCTGCTGAGGGGAGCGGTGGCGGTGGGTTGGTAGATGATGTTCTGGGCGCTTAAGCCGCCCAGCTCCTGGTAATAGTCGCCGTTATTCATGGCGGTCCAGGCATTATTAATGATCTCAAAAGTAGCCACGCCACTACAACTCGAATTGAATTGCAATATAGCGATGGGATATTCCGTACCGGCGCTCCAGTTGACGGTCTTTATATTCACTACGCCGAAAATGAAATAATTATAGGTACCGTCATTGCCCTGGCCCAACAGGGTATAACTATAAAGGGGGATATTCAAGGCTGCCGGTGCGCTAAGCGTTACTCCAGTACTAGCGAGCACCCTTACCGTAAAAATACCGGCTGAATAGGCACCGTTACTTACCGTTTGCGTAGGCCGAATGCGGACCTCCAGTTTATTGCTGTTTACCGGGACGTTAAAAATACCGATATCCAGTAAGGGTTGACTAAAGCCCTTGGGCGTTGAACCGAGGAGCAGAAATAGAGCATATAGGTAGGCAATTGTTTTCATAGGTATAATCGGCAGCATTGGTGGATTAACAATATAGGCCGCCCAAACTTCATTGGGCGGCCTAAAACGTACTTCAGGTAATCATCATTAATCTCTGGTCACTATTACTTTGAACTGCTTGAGTTGCTCCTGGTCGGTAAATACCGTCAGGTAGTAAATGCCGGCAGCGTATTTGGAGAGGTTAAAGTCCGTTTTCTCGTTAATGATCTGGTCAGTTTGCAGCAATTTTCCGGTATTGTCGGTCAGTTGGTATTTCAGGCCGGCGGGGTATTGATCGAGGTTGGCGCTCATGAGGGCTAGGGGGCCGGTGGTGGGGGTGGGGCGCAGGGTGAAATTATTGCGGTTATCCTGGAATTCAACCGTCCGGATGGGTGAGTAATTGAAGGCACCGTCGTAGTCGACCATTTTTAGCCGGTAATAGTTGGTACCGGTCTTTGGGTCCTTGTGGATATAGGAATATATAGCAGGTTTCGAAACCGTACCAATTGCTTCCATTTTATCCAGTTGGCTAAATTTGGTACCATCATTGGAGTGTTCGACATCGTAGTAAGACAAGTTTCGCTCTACCGCAGCGGACCAGTCCAAGCCGACCGTACGGTCAGGCAATGCAGTTGCATTAAAGGACGACAGTTCTACTGGTAGCGGTGCTGAGGGGGAATTGTTATAAAATACGCCTTGTTGGCCTGAAGGAGCGCTAAACATACCATTGCCTGATAATTCCTGATAAAAAGGGAATCCTCCGGTTATAGAAGAAGCATAAGTATCAGTAGTGAGTTCGAAGTTACCAAAACCTGACCCCGTGTTGCTGATCTGAAGTATTATAGCAACTACTTCCTGTCCGGCAGTCCAATTAATATTACTATTCGATCCGCTGAAATAAATAACATAGTAAGTGTAGATACCGGAAGTGTATGGCGAGCCAAATGTTGGCCCGTATCCAAAAGCGGCAGAAAACACACTTAAAGTTACATTATAAGCAGTAGGATAACGAATAACAAAGGTGCCCGCAGAGTAATTTCCATTATTTACCGCTCCATTAGGTCGAACCCGGATCTCTAATTTATTCGAGTTAACGGGGTTGTTAAATATACCCAGGTCCACCAAAGGCACTGAAGTTGCTGAGGAAACTTGCATAGAAAGGCAAGTTATCATGGCTATGAAAAGAAAAACTGAATATTTCATGTGGTGTGTTTTTAACTAAGTGGGTTAAACAAAATTAATCTCCAGGGTCGCCCGATCGGGCGACCCTGGAGCAACAAATTCTAATTGGGTGGTTGTTGCGTGATAATGTTAAACGGTGTGGTCGGACCGACATTATTGAGGATAATAACACGGTCATTGTTACCTCCGCTGTATTTCACGCTTCCATTCAGATTAACATCTTCCAGATAATACCCAGGTACTACATTTAAAGGGGTTGAAGTACCTACACGGACAAGAATAGGGAACGGATCATTGCCCGGGTTGAGATACTGAACCTGGAAGTTTCCGATGAGGCTTTTTAGGTTCACATTACCGGCCCAAAGTCCATATACTCCTGGTTCCACCAAAACGCGGGCGCTGGTTGCCGTCGGGGCCACTGTACCATAGGACACCAAAGACGGGCTGGTAAAATCAACAACCGTATTGGGATTGGCCAGATAATCCACTTTAGCATCGGTCATTGCACCCAGGTGATTACGGTGTCGTACCATCAGGTAGTATTCACCCAAATAGGAGTTGGGGAAGGTTACCGGTGAAATGCCATCCATGTCGACTATATCACCATCCCGTTGCAATAAGGCGCTGCGGGTAGCCAGTACATTAAACCGGTTGGTCGGATCGCGCAGTTCCAGAAACACCCAGTCTACAATAGCGTTGTTGCCAGTTACGGCCAGTACGCCTGCGGTCGTCTGTTCCTTTGCTCCAACGGTATCCACCGGTACAAAGGCGTAGTTGTAAGGTGCCGTATTGTACTGCGAGTATGGTTCCATGGTTGGGAAGAGCGGCGCGACTACAATTTGACGCAGGGCATCACCCATCAGGTGGGGCGGTATGGTGGAGGTATCATACGGTCCCTGCAGGAACACTTTCGCCCGCACTTTCACCGGCTGGAAGTAGATGAATTCTCCCAGGCAGCTGTTATCCGGCTTGTGGAAGAGTTTGCCTTCCAGCACGGCCCGATAGGTTCCGGTCATAGCGATCGGGAACAGCGGCATCATGGCGCCCACGTCGAATTTGTTCTTTTCGATGTTGATGCTATAATTCCAGCAGGCCATGGTCGTGTTCGAACCGGCGCCCAGATTGTATTCCGGGAAGGCCCCCAGCGCTGACAGGGTCAGCCCCGTTTGATTGCCCATGTAAGCGAAGTTGCTGAAGTTCGGTCCAAACATATTGGGCTCCATCGATGTACCGATGGTGAACGGATTATACGCAGCATTATCGCTGTCGTGGTTGTAGAAGGCCAGGGCCGTACCACCGGTAGTAAGCAGCGAATTGAAGGTATTACCCTTGATCACGGCGTCGATCGGCACCTGCACGATGGTGCTGGAGTTCGAGCTCAGCGACTTGGTATTGACCGTAATGTGCCGGAAGGTCGTGTATCCCGAAAGCGGAGAGAACGTGTTAGTCGCAATGGTTGCATCCGGGTAGTTCTCCAGGCTAATACCCCAGCGCAGGTTATTGAAGGTGTTGTTGTTTACCGTCGTCACCTTATGCTGCTGGTTGTTCTGTAAACGCAGTACACTGTAGCTCACCGCCCCATCGAAGGTATTGTAACTGATGTCGACCGCACCGCCTCCGGCGTTTTGTTCGGCAATGGTTACCCCACCTCCATTGAACGTGTTGCCCATGCCCAGACCCCCGATGGTTATCGGTCCGTTGCTGTTGAAGCGCACGATAATATCATGGTTGATCGTCTGGAAGGTGTTCCGGGTGTAGGTACCGGCACCTTCGTCCACCGCTACTGCGGCCCGGAATCCGATATCGGCAGCGTCATCGCCCAAAGCAACACCGTTCACCGTGGCGGAGACCATGTTATTGTCAATGATGATGCTGTTCACCCCACCGCTGGCAACGCGATAATCCGTATCGCCACCGTAGTTAATGCTGATCGCATTTCTATCCGCATAGGTGCCGAAGTACGAAGGCAAAGACTTGTACGGTGTCACCATACTGTTCTGAACGGTAATATTATCCAAAGCGACCGCGCTGGCGATGATGGCGCTCGAAAGTTTCGACAGGTTCGTATTAAACTGGAATCTGTCGACCGTTACGCCATTCGCCGAAATGTCAAACAGGGTCGGCTTGCCGGTTACGGTGCCCGTGAAGTCTATGATCGGTTTGGTAACACCAACGCCCGTCAGATTGAGCGACTTGTTTACCAGTACCTGTTCGTTATACGAACCACTCGCTACCGTGATAGAGTTACCGTTATCTGCACCATTTACTCCGTTCTGGATGGTGAAGTAGCCGATGTTCTTGCTGATGTTATTCACCGGATATACACCGTTACATGAGCCCATAGTCGGTACATACGGATCACTTACGTTCATCGACTGGCCCGTTGTGAAGCTTACGTAATCAATTTGCGGTGCACCGTTGCCGCGAACTTCTCCACTATAGGTCCCTTGAGCAGAGGTACCACCAAATACCTGTGGCACTAACGCCCCATAGCCACCTTCTACCGGATTTACAGGATTCAACGTTGGCATATCGGTACCGAACCAGTTACACTCGAAATTGCTCGTCGGACTTCCTGGCACCAAAGTGTTCCCTCCGCGGAACAGCATCTGGCTGTACCAGTTGCCGTATAGGCTATTATCGTTGAAAGAAAAGCCCGTCAGATTAGACGTACCGTCATTCATATCGTAAAACACCCCATGCGTCTGGTTATCGTGGATAATGTTGTTTGTTACGCTACCCCTTACGGTATTTGTGATGAACAGGCCAGTGCGGTTATTCAGAATAACCGAATGGCTTAAGTTCACCTGCGCGTTATTTTCCACATAAACACCGGTGCGGTTATTGATGAACTGTATGGTATCCAACGTAACGTTGTTTACGCCTCCACTCAACAACACACCGTAATTCTTGGTGCTGTTATACCAGTCCTGGAAATCACGGGTGACCGTCAGGTTGCGCACCGTCGCTCCGTCCGCCAAATTATTGCGGAAGGCCAGGGTGGCGTTTTCTTGGGGGGTGGGGTTAGCATAGGACCCCCGCAGCACCGTGCCGTTGCGGCTGGCACCCAGGATGGTCAGGTTCTGTTTATTGACCGTAATATTTTCATCGAAGGTCCCCACGTCCACGCGGATGGTATTACCGACAGCCGCAGCACTTTGAGCTGCCATAACGGTCCGGTAAGGGCGGTTTTTGGTACCTCGTGTTCCCGGCAGTACGTCGCTACCAACTGCGGTAGTGAAGATGTCGCCCATCAAGTCGTTATCGTTCACGTAAAACTTCGTTAACGGTACGCAGGTACCTGGTGCGGGTTGGAAACCAGGCGTTCCACCGTCGTTGTCCATACCGGAATTCAGATAGGGAGCAAACGTAACGCCTCCAAAGATTCTCAATTCGAACACATCCACGTTGCTAGTTCCCCACCAGTTGCAGGTGGCCGAAATATTGCCACTACCGGTGACAGCACCTTTACCTTGCGCGTTCCCGTTCATCAGAATACTATTATCGGTCGCGGTGAGTACACTGTTCGGTGCATTACCCGTTTGCAAGGCGATAACCTGAGTGGTACTGGATACAGGGTGTTCGATAAAGTTGTTTGTGGCAGTCACTATAGCGCCTTTTTGAGCGAGGATGGTGAAGCCATCATTCCCTCCGGCGCCAAAAGCGGCACCACCATTATGGGTAAAGGACGACCGCGTAACCAAGGCACTAACGTATCCGCGCACATCTAAACCGCGGTTGGTATTATCGACGATACTGCACTCCGTAATGGTCACGTTCTGGACGAATAATCCACCGGTACTGAAATCACCGAGCGAAATACCGGCACTGGATTGTGTTACCGTTTGAGTTCCATTAATGGTACAATTGTTCACCGCCAGCGTAATGCCATTGCTAGGCACGGTCGTCGCTGTTGTAAACGTAGATACCCCAGCATGGTAGTTATTATTTGGCAGGCTAGGGTAGTTTCCGGAAAATGCACTCATGTTCATGCTCTGTACAACCACATTCGATGCGGCAGGGGCAGCGCCGATGGTATTTACCACGGCCACCCCTTGCAGTACGCCGGTTACGGTACCGTTGCTCACCACCGAAGCTGCGGTAGTATTTACGCTGCTCATGATATACCCGTAGAAACCGTTCGTTACCGTATTGTGGTCGAGGACAATCGCATGTGACCCGGCAGCACCGTTTATCAGTACACCAGCCGTTGGCGTGGGTCCGGCGACGGTCTGCGCCAGAACGTTAATACAGTTGTATTCTACCGTCAGGGTATTCCCAGCCGAAGTGGGAACGTTGGCCGCGTTGACGCCAACTGCACCAACCGACATCTTGTTGTTCCGGATACGGGTATTCGTAAAGCCTGTGCTGGCTACACCAGTTACACCGGTCAATTCGAAACCGTCCAGGGTGACACCGTCGGCTGTAATGGTCACGGCCGCACCTGCGCCACCGGCAATCGTACTTTCGGTAGGCCGGGAAGCACAACCAGGAGTGCCCGCATTGACTCCGAGGATCGTTAATGCCTTATTCACGACTACGTTTTCTGTGTAGGTACCGGCGCAAACAGCGATCGTATTGCCCGCAGTTGCAGCGGTAACTGCAGCCTGTATTGTTGGGTAATAAGTCGTAGTAGAGGTATTCGTTACCGGCAGGTACTGGATCTGCGCCGTTGTAACGGCCATGGTGCCATTAATATCCGTGATCGTGATGGAATAGTTCCCAACTAAGAGTCCGGAAATAGTTTGTACGCCGGCAGACATGAAAGTGCCCATACCCGTGCCGCCTTCTGTCCGCGTCCAGTTGTAAGTATAATTAGGCGTACCGCCGCTGAAGGTGATCGCAATGGAAGAAGTATTCGGTTCCAGGCAGATAATATTATCCGGCATGGTTAAGGTGATCACAATAGGGGTACCCGAACAAACGCTCATTCCCGGTTGGAAACCATTCAATGGGTTCATGTCCGCATCGTTGCCGTCCACTAACCAGGACACAAAGTCAATGTTAGCTGAAGCGGCGCCGGCAATATCTACGGAGCCACCGGGAGGAACCGAAGAACCACCAAAGATGACCGGGATTTGCGTAGCATATACCGGATCCACGCTATTTACCGAATTGGTAGTGGGCATGGAAGCCGCACCGTACCAGTTGCAATCGAAGTTTTTGCCATTCGCACCCGGTGCCGGTAAAGCGCCGCCGGTTTGGCGATCCTGTACTTCACTGCCCCAGTTACCGCTGATATAGTTATTGTTGAATGTGCTGTTCAAGGCCGACTGAATCGGCACACCGGCACCACTTCCGTCCAGGAACAGGATACCAATGGTCCAGTTGTTGGTGACGTAGTTATTCTGAACATTGGTATTGTCCGTCTGATTACGGAAGATCATACCCGTCCGGTTGTTATCGATCAGGTTGTTATGGATGTTATTTCCATTACTGTTGTTGATATCGATACCGGTCCGGTTGCCGTAAAACTTACAATTCCGCACTTCGGCATAGTTGCCCTGGGTTTGAATGGCCACACCAGCGGTGTTCAATGCCAAGTTCCATTGCGCCACCGTGTTACCATCGCGGGTGATCGTAAAGCCGTCAATCACTACCCCAGCAGCTGCCACCTGAACGGTGGAGTTGATACCGCCGATCGGACCGCTAATCGTAGTAGAACTGTATCCGGCGCCGGTTAAGGTCAACTGTTTATCGATGTTCACATCCTCATTGTACGTACCGGCGCAAACGCTGATCGAATTGCCGGGTGCAGCAGCCGTAACAGCAGCCTGGATGGTTGCATAATACGTGCTGGTGCTGGTATTCGTTACCGGTAGGTACAGGATCGTGGTACTGCTTATCGCGGAAGATCCATAAATATCCGACACTGTAACGTTATACAGACCGATCGGCAGATTAACCGGTGTGGTATAGGTTAAGCCCGCGATCATGTTAGCGGAGCCGGAGACAGGACCCATCCAGGCCACCGTATAAGTGCCTACACCGCCTGTGTAGTTCACCGTGATCGAACCAAAGCTTTCGCCGCAGGTAATGTGGTCGGGTACTGTAGAAGTGATCACCACCGGTGTACCGTCGCAAAGCGGAGCTGTCGGTACAAACCCGACAGCCGTCGTATTCGCATCGGTGCCGTTGGTCTGCCATGGATCGTAGTCCACTGGGCCCAGGATCTTGGTAGCAATTACACTGTTGATTGGACTGTCATACCAGTTGCATTCGGCATTTACCGTCGGCATCATTTTGTTCTGGATCGCCGTGGTCATATTCTTAAAGCTGTTCCGGTGGATTTCGACCGTGCTGGCGCCGCTGTTAGCTTCCAGCACCACACCCACTGCATCGCCGGCGGCGCTGCTAAAGTCATGCACATCATTGTTCAACACCATGGCGCCCGGCGTTTTACCTTCCAGGCCAACCCCATGCGCCCAACGACCGTTCAGGTTGTAAATCGAATTGTAGTCGATGGTAGGTGACACTACCTGACCGGCATTGCTCGCCCCGGCATTCATTAACAACCCATAGGCCCCTTTACCACCACTACCATTAGTGGTACTGGCCGAAATATCACTGATCGTGTTATGCGATATTACGGCATTGGTAATATTGTGGGCAGCCGCCGAGAAACCGACGCCGATACCCGCCGCACTACCGTTGCCACCTCCCGTCGGACCAGTCTGTCCACCGCGAATATTATTGATGCAGTTATAAGACAGGTTTACGCCGTTGATAGGCGCAATACTGTTGTCCATATCGATTGCTATTCCGTACGAAGCCAGTGAACCGCTGGTATTATTGCCAACGTTCGTGATAATATTGTACAGAACAGTCGTATTGTTTCTGCGCTTGGCGTAGACCCCATAGCTACCCAGCGGGTTGGAGATGGTAAATCCATTAACCGTCACCCCATCGGACTGAATATCAACCGTCTTGGTGTTACTCCCTGCGGTACCGTTGAGAATACTTTCCGCTCCGCGACCGCCACAACCTTCTTCATTGATATTCGCGCCGTTTAAAGTGAGCGCCTTAGTTACCTGTATGTTTTCATTGTACGTGCCGGCGCAAACATCTATAATATTACCGTCCACCGTCGTAGGAGCACTTATAGCTGCCTGGATAGTGGCAAAGTGGGTGCTATTGCTCGTGTTGGTTACCGGCAGGTACAAAATTGTCGGTGCCGTTGTTGCTGTGCAGCCGGTAGCATCTGTTACCGTTACCGTGTAGGTACCTGCGCTCAGCGCCGTGCGGTCTTCTGTCGTTATACCACCACCCCAGTTATAAGTATAGGAGGGTTCTCCATTCATTGCCGTCAGGTCTATAGACCCCAAGCTGTTGCACCATTCATCTATTTGAGTAGTGCTCAGGCTCAATGGGACGGGAGCCATAGCCGTCGGAGGGTTAATCATGTTTTGAGCGCCACCGGCATTCAATTCCTGATAGTAATCACCCACTGCAACAACTGTTTGCGGGCAAGGCGGGAACATTGGAGAACAAGGGTCCACCACATAAGGCGGCGAGGTGTAGTTCTGTACAATTTCAAACACCGTAGAACCAGGAGTTGTACAACTGTATCCAAGGGTTAAAACATCAATTTGCTGATTAGCAGTCCAGTTGACGACGTTGGCCGGGTAACTGTCGTTGTTGTAATTAAAAGTGTAGTAGTTAGATCCAAGGTCATTCAAAGCGACATGGTTAAGCACATAGGAAACACCGCCGATTGTCGGTGCAGCCAACACGCTTAAGGTAACACTGGCCGGCGTTTTGACCGTAAACACGCCCTCGCTGTACACACCGTTGACAATATTGAGCGTCGGAGAAATACGAACTTTCAATTTGTTGCCCGCAGGCGATAGCGCGACGTAATTAACAATACCGATATTGATGACCGGGATGTTTATATTCATCGCAAAGGTTGCGCTATTGGTGCAACCATTAGCATCGGTTACCGTGTAACTGATAGTAGCCATACCCTGAGCCACGCCGAATACCAGGCCGGTGTTGGATACCGTAGCCTTCATCACATCACTACTGCCCCAAACAGCACTCCAGCCCATAGGTAGCGGAGTAGTATTGGCTAACTGGGTGGTGTTGTTTACGTAGACGTAGTTGGAGCCGGTGATGGGGTTTACGGAAATCTGCGGTGGCTGCGTGATATTTAACGCCCCATTTAGGATAATAACACAAGTTGGATTTGCCGCATCCCTAATTTGAACATTGTACGTAGCAGGAGCAGGAAGGTTCATATAGGAACCCGAAGCCTGCCAGGAGCCGCCGCCATTGATACTGTATTGATAGGTACCATAGCCACCTGTTGGGCTTGAAATAGTGATAGTACCATTGTTTAAGCCATAGCAAGTTGCATTAGTGGAAGCCACCGTAGCATTTAGTACCGTCGGCTGCGTAATCATCAGCGCCGCATTTATCGTCGCCGTGCACAGCACGTGCGCCGCATCCCGAACCCGAACATCATAGGTGCCGGGAGCAACTCCCGTGTAGACACCCATTGACTGCCAACTGCCGCCACCATTGATCGTGTATTGATACGTGCCGTAACCGCCCGTGGCCGTCACCGTGATCGTGCCGTCGGCCGCGCCGTTGCACGTCACGTTGGTCGAGGCAACACTGCCGCCCACAACCGTCGGCTCCGTGATCACCAGCGCCGCATCTATCGTCGCCGTGCACAGCACGTGCGCCGCATCCCGAACCCGAACATCGTAGGTGCCGGGAGCAACTCCCGTGTAGACACCCATTGACTGCCAACTGCCGCCGCCATTGATCGTGTATTGATACGTGCCGTAACCACCCGTGGCCGTCACCGTGATCGTGCCGTCGGCCGCGCCGTTGCACGTCACATTGGTCGAGGCAACACTGCCGCCCACAACCGTCGGCTCCGTGATCATCACGCTGCTTAAAGTGATTGCACAGGCCGTGTGCGCCGCATCCCGGATCTGTACGCTGTAAACTCCCGGTGCAAGACCCGTAAAGGAACCGCCCATCTGCCAAGTGCCGGTATTCAGCCGGTATTCATACGTGCCATAACCGCCCATCGGCAGTGTGACCGTGATCGTGCCGTCGGACGCACCATTGCACGTCACATTGGTCGAGGCGACACTGCCGCTCAGAACGGGCGGTGCCGCATTAATCACCACACTAGCAACATCCACACACCCATTATTATCAGTTACGATGTAATCATAAGGACCTGCCGTTAAGCTCATCGTTGGATCGCCGCCATACATATATGGCGAAGTACCACCACTGGCACTGAGCATTACGCTACCCAATTGGCCGAAACATACGGGCTGGGTTGGAGTTGCCGTCAAGGTGGGCGTTGGGTTTACAGTTACCGTTGCAGTACCACTGTTACCACTACCCAAATTACTATTCGCATCGGTAACGGACACCAAAGTATACGTGGTATTAGTCGTTGGCATGACAGGGATAGGTGAACCACTGGTGTAGCCTGAAACCGTAAAGTCAGCGCCATTATTCAATACCACTGTATAGGGAGAAACGCCCCCAGTTATGTCCACCATGAGATTGGTGGCTTGACCATCACAAATAGTTGCGTCTCCCGAAAGCACGGAAGAACTTGGCACAGTGATGGGCGCCATTCCATTGAAAGTAAAATCATTGACACTGAATTGCCCTGTACCCTGAGATGCGCCCCAGGCATAAAGACGGAAAGTAATGGGCCCAGTTAGGTTTTGGTAAGCTGCCCCGGAAAGACTGATCGTTGCGCCTGTTGCCGTAGGAGTACCTATGTTTGAGACATAATTATCAAGACTTGAACGAAAAGCAAAATTTATTGGACCAGTCCCCGTAGTCTGTCCAGTATATACAAAACTAACAAAGTCTACTTCATACCCGGCGTTAGGAGAAATAGTAAATGTATAATAGTCATTGGCATCAAGACTTCCACTGTTCCAACCTGTAGTGTTATACCTATCATTAGTATTAAAACTTCCAACGCCCGTACCCCGCCCAATGCCGCTAACAGTGATGTTTAGGTCAACTGTTTGTCCGGCCGTATAAGGGTTAAATGAACTCGGATTGGTTCCGGTAATTGGATTCGTAAATATTGATTGCCCCCAAACACTCCCTCCCCCCAACAGCACCATCGCCATCATCAGCCCAAAAGAGAAAACCCGCCTCCGGGAGAAGGAAGGAGGTGCAGTACGTAATTCGGCCGAAGCTCGACAACAAGTAGAAGTTTTCATAAGCAATAAGTTAGGGTGAAGTTTTTCATCAAGAGCTGGGAGAACATAGTCGTCAGGTAAGCGTGTTTTCATTTAGCAACGGAGTAAAGGGTTGAAAAAAAGCGTAGTTGGTTTTCCGTACAGGTATAGAAATTACTAGTTTACTGTTGTATCCAACAATAAACCCGGCTCCAAGCCGTGTCAAAATCACAATCATTTCCGATTGAAAAGGCAGTCGTTTGACCCGCCTATTGTTGCAGTCAACAATAGACCCGACTTACAGCAGTCGTGCCATTTCAAATCGGTTCAGGATGGAAACGTGAAGCGTTTTATTGGTTTTTTTGCATGCGCCGATAAACAGTACTGCTTATCGGCCAGCCAACGGACAGCGATTGTCCATTCGAAAAGGGGGCCCGAGTCTTACGCTACAGTTGGATTAGGGGATTATAAATTTCACTAATTTACTGGGCAAAGATATTTTGCATATCAGGGAAGAAATTTGACTCAAATCAAATAATGAAAAATACTTTAGGCTGGCTGAAACATTATCCCCAATAAAATTCCGGAGAACTTTATTGGGGACCTGGGTAGTGCACGGGCCTGCCCGCCAGGCGCCTATACGCTGTGTTTTTTCCGAAAGCCGACGGCAAGCGCTGTCGAATCGGAGGTCGGACTCTCCTCGACCGTAAGGTTCGTTTTCAGGCCGTTGTTCTTACCGCGCACCCGGCTCAGGGTGGCCTGGTCCATCTTCAGTAAGGAAGCGATGTACTTGAGATGTACGCGCCCATTCAGGTGGGGATAGGCATCCAGGAACAGGTTGTAGCGCTTGGCAGCACTTTTCTCGCAGATCATCTGGTAGTTGCGCTGCAGCACACGCAGCTGGCTTTCGGCCAGTAAACGACCGAATTGATCGATCGTCGGATCCACCAGATAAGCCTGCTGTAACTGATCCCGCTTGATCTCTACCACTTCCAGGGGTTCGATGGCTTCGAGAAAGGTCTGTCCGCTATCCCCGGTAAAGAAATTCAACGTGCAGGAAAATTCATTCTCCACGTTGATCCAGTAAGTGAGATCGTACTCCGCGTGGCTGAAGTAGCTACGCATAGCGCCCTTCTGCACAAACAGCAATAAATTGGACGACGAAGGACCATCCATGAATAAGTGACCGCGCTTGTAGGTCTTTTTTACGCCTAAATTCAACACCCGGTTAAGCATGTCCGGGCTTACTTCAAATGGTTCCAGAGTATTCATATGGTTTATTTTTCAGTATGGGGAATTCCGGCCGACGGCACCAGGGGCAGGGGCAGACTTCCGGTAAAAACCAAACGCAGGAAGACAGCGTCTTCCAGACGATTCAGGCCAACGAAAAAAATCACTACAGGGACGGATGAAGCCGGCCAGGCTATAAGATTACACCATGTTAATTAACTCAACTCCTGGAAATGGAGCCAGAGCCTCTGTTGGGGTTACCTGAAATTAGGTCAGGTATAAGAGAATAATCAGAAATATATAAGGAATATGGCCAGGTAAGCGTTGCAAAGATGGCGGTTGTTTATCAAACCAGCTAACAATGCGCTAATTTATAATCTAATTTTAATAACCTGGTGACGCGGAAAATATCTGCTAATTCTTTATCAGCCGTACGATCTGCCGTTCTGCCTTGGTTTGCAGGCTTAGACAATACATGCCGGCGGGTAAATCGGCCACGGAAATGGGTAAGTCGGTGACCTTTTCCACCTGTAGCACCCAGTGCCGGCCGGTCGATTGTCCGTCGGCCCGCAGGATCTCTATAGCCACGGTTTCCGGCTGGGCCGTCCGCAGTTGTAATACGCAGTGGTCCTGGGTGATGTTGGGCAACAATACTGCCTGCAAACCCATGGGCAGCAGTTGTACCGTACGCACCGGCGATAACTGGCTCTGTCCGTCGCGGTCAGTTTGCCGCAGGCGGAAGTAGTGCGCACCGGGCGTCAGGTCCGCTGTTTCGAAACGATAGGCGTTCCCGGCATTGCCGTTCCCCAAGGCCGGCACAAAACCCAGCGGCAGCCAGTTAGTGCCATCGCGACTATGCTGTACCTCGAAACCCGCGTTGTCGGTCTCGGTGGCGGTGCGCCACTGCAGCTGGGCGTGGTTGCCCTCGGCGCGCACGCTGAAATCGATGAGTTCCACGGGCAATGTGGCCGCTAACAAAGCAACATTAAGGGTAGTCAGCACCCCATTGCTGAGGGTGACGGCAATGTTCTGGGTGATGTATCCGGATTTCGAAATCTGGGCGGTATAGGCGCCGCTTTGCAGTTGCCCCATTTTATACTGCCCGTTGCTGGCGGTATTTTCCGAGGTGGTGGTGCTCAGGAGCTGCACTTTGACGCCGTTCAGGGGCTGGCCGGTGTTGGCACTCGTGACGGTACCCTCCACATAACAGCCGCGGATGTACGTAGGGGTCAGTACCCACATTTCCCCCGTGCTGCCCCCACTGGTGGAGGCGATGTTGGACACGAGTATCGTACCGGAAGGTAAATATGGATACACGCCCCAGGCGCCCTCAAAACCATTGCCGGAGCCGGCCGTGTATGTATCGAAGTTGCCCACCTGCACCAGGTTAGCAGGCCGGCTGACGTCGGTGATGGTAAACCCGTCTTTATACCACGACGTGATGGCGTAATCGTCCTTTATATAGGTGTTATGCACAATCGAATTGGAACCGGGATTACTCTGTATTTTATCCAGCAGGTTGATATTGCCGGGGTTGGACACGTCGTAAGCCGTCAGATAAGAGTTACTCGTCTCGTCGGTGGTGAAAAGCGTGGAACCGTTGGGCCAGGTGTTGTGGGGGAAAGCGTTCGGTGTGCCCTGGGTACCCAGCAGCATCGGGTTGTTCTTGTCGGCCATGTTGATGACGGAGAACACGCCGGCGTAAATATGCGCCGCGTATAAAATGTCATTGTTCACGTAGCCATCATGCACGTAGCCAATCAGGTTGACATAGTTAACGTAGGTCGGATTATACGGATCGACATTGAGGTCGAGCACAATGGCCTTGCCGCCAAAAAGATTACTGCCGTAGAGGTATAAATACCCTGTGCTCTCGTCAATATGCAGCGCGTGGGCCTTGGTCAGGTAGGGATTATTGGGCTGGCCGATCGCGCCGTTGCCGAAGTAGCTGTGGTAGGGCAGGTTGGCAGCCGGCAGGTTGCTCAGGTCGATGATCTGTACGCCGAAACCGCCTTCGGAAACCACATAGGCATAGTGCGAATACGTTTTGATCTCATGCCACTGACTGCTCGCGCCGGGTATTTGCACGATCTGCACGGGGTTGGCCGGATTGGTAACGTCGACGATGCTGGTGCCGTTCAATGCGCCCACCAGGGCATACTCCTTGCCGTTATTATCCGCATAACCCCAGATATTGGCCAGCGTCTGACCGGGATAAGTAACTTTGGAACGAAAGGCCACGTTGGTGTTCTGTGACCAGGCGGGAACGGCGAGCAGGAAAGTGCAGCAAAGTAGAAGTGAACGCATGGGACTGGCTGTTGATCGGTACGTCAGTTCTTCAAGGCGTTACAAGGTAAAATATTTACCGGATAGCTACACAACAAACGGGCGCCGGAATGATATTTTGTCTTGCGAATGCTAAGCGTTGCCTGGCGGCGCATTTACCGCACCAATGGATCGGCCTTTCCGACCTCACTCTGTGCTTTCAGCTGCTCCAGCCAGTATTGCATATCGCTGGCCAGGTCGCGGTTCATTTTCTTTTTGAACAGACTGACCAGCCAGCCGCCCATACTCTCTTCCACTTTGACCAGGGTCTGCCCGTTTTTGTTTTCCAGCACCCAGTTATGGATGGCCGAACCACCAAAGGTCGTACCGCTCCAGCCGAAAGCCCGATGCGCCTCTACGGTATGCAGAATGGATTGAATGCGGGCGCCATTGACGGTCCACTGAAATCTGGCGCCTGCTCCCACCGGGTTCTCCAGGGCGGCTTTGGTAATTTTAAGGTTCCAGTCCGGCCATTGTTCGATGGCGGTGAGCACGGCCCAGACGCGTTCGGGACGGGCGTGGATGAGGATTTCGTTGGCTTGAAAAACGGGAGCATTTGAATCGACTTGCATAATGATCTTGTTTGCGGTGAATGATGCCACAAAGATCAGGGGGCTGCCCAGGCCGGCGCTTGATAAAAATCAAGAACTCCGCACGCTGCGTTTTTTCCGGATGCGGCTGAAGGTTTCGGGGGTCATGCCGAGCATGGAAGCCAGGTACTGCAGCGGTACGAGGTTGAACAGGGTGGGATTGTAGGCGAAAAAGGCGTCGTACCGTTCTTCGGCGGTCAGGGAAATATGGGTGATGACCCGGTCTTCGAGCACGGTGAAACAGCGGGCAATGAAGGTCTTCTCGATGTCCGGCCATTTCGGCACCACCTGGCCGATGCGCTGATAATCGGTCTTGCTGATGGTGTACAGTTCGCAGTCACTCAGTGCCTGGATGTTTACCCGGGCGGTTTTACCGAACAGGAAACTGACCAGGTCGACGATGAAGTAACCGCTCCCGGAGATCCACTTGGTGACTTCGCGGCCATCATGGTAAAAGAATTCGCGGACCAGACCGGACTGGATAAAACCCATTTGCTGCGCGTGCTGTCCGGCTTTCAGGAAAAACGCATTGCGCGCCAGGGCCTGCGGTTTGAAAAAAGTGCTGATCTGTTCCAGTTCCGCCGTAGGGAGTGGGAAAGCGGACTGCAACTGCGTGGTGAATTCAGAGGACATGCCGGTGTGTTTTACTGGGAAATAAGCTGTTCGGAATGCCGTGCAAACAACCCGTAGCCGGCTTTTTCTCCCTGGTACATAAAGTGATTACGCTCGAGCAGGCGGATGGAAGCAATGTTCTCCGCCTGGGGCAAAGCGACCAGGTTTTTGGCCTGCATCGTGTCAAATCCGTAGTCGATCACGCGCACCAGCGCCTCCTGCATCAGTCCCTGCCGTTGAAAATCCGGATGTAACATATAGCCAATTTCGGCAGTCGATGTTTCCGGGGCCAGGTGCCACAAACAAATGGTGCCCAGGAGTAGCGGATGATCGTGCCGGCTGATGCCCCAGTATATCCAGTGGCCGGTGCTAATGCCGTCGTTTATTTTTCGGATAAACTGTTCGGCGTCCTGCAGGTTCTGGGCTGGTACAATATCCACAAACTCCAGCATCCGGGGATCGGAACGCTGCACGAAGATCTCCGGCGCATCGGTCGGTCGCAGCGCCCGCAACTGGAGGCGGGCGGTGTGCAAGGTCGGGAAGGGAGAGAAGTTGGTGCGCATGGACAGCCGGGTTCTAATAAGCTTTTTCCGCACAGCCGCAGTCCTGCAGGATTTTGCCGGTATTGATCTTATAGTCTGCCAGGTGCTGGTTTTCCTTTTCCAGTGCCCATTTGACAAAACCCATCGGATATTGATCGATGTGGAAGTAAGCCGCCATCGGAATAATAGTACTGTCCGCGGTCGCGTAGTGGCAGTAGTGTTGACAAATGCTCTGTTTCTGTACCACATGAAAGGAATCCAGGCCTATGGACAAGCGGTTGGTATTCACGACCCGCATGAGGCTGTCACTATAATAAACGAAGGGCCGGTAGGCTTCCTTATTCATTTCAATAATAGTCGTTTGCATAAAATTATAACGTTTCTGCGGTTGCTTCGAGTTATCATTACTATATTCCATCAACGCGGCATAGCGGGCCGGATGGAGGTTGCCGAGGCGGAGCTGGGTGTCCAGTATGTCCTGGATCTGCGTTTTTTCTTCGGAACGGATAAATCCCTGGAACAGCAGATCGATCATAGTGGCCCAGGGCTTGTCTTTCGCGTAGAAAATGCCCGTTTTCTCTTCCGTCGGGAAACCCTCTTCCTGATAAAGCGCCAGGAACTGCTGTAGATTTACCTGATACAGGCTGTCGGTAAAATGTTTCCACACGATCATGGAATCGCGGCTGTAACCCCCGTGTTGGTCATAATCGAGTGCGTCCTCGTAGCGGGCAAACATAATGCCCAGCGTACGTTGCATCCTGCCTTCTACCGGTTGCTTTTTATAATATGTGCTCTGCAATTTATTAATAAACAACAAATTACCCGGAGAAAATACGCGTTTCGGCAAATCGCTGAACAGCACGCTACTATCCATTTTCTTATCGGTCATTAATAACCGGATCGGCATTTCATTTTTCTGAAATAAACGGCATTTACTGTTGACCAGGATAAAAGCCTTCAGATCCACGTAGAAGGGATGGGTTTTGTATAAAAATGCCGAGTCGTAGTACATGGATGCCGCCAGAAAGTCATTATTGTAAGTAGATCGGGCGGCCAGTTTAACGTAGTGATTGTATTTTTCTAAAGAAGGAACAGTGGTAATCGGCGGCCGTTTGGAATACGTAAGGGCCTGTATGGATAAAAAACAGGTAAGTGCTAACAGGAGAAATTTGGAGGCCATGCTCATAGGTAGGAAAGGGTGAATGAATGAGTGTGTAAAGTACGCCGCTGCGCTCCGTACCGCGGTCTTCCAGGTCCGCGAATTTTGGAGCGTAGCGAAGGAAAGAATCTTGAATGGGTTAAATAGACCTGCGAGGCGCCGGACTAAAAGTCCGGCGTACGGCAATCCCAAACCGGGGTAAAAAGTCCCCTCTTCCCTAGGCAACAGTGAATAGACGTAATACTCGTGTTGGCACAGCATTTTTGGGACTGCGGTTTCACCACTGAAATATAAGACATGGGACGCACCATTGGAATTGTACTGATTATTGTTGGCGTCGTGTTCGCCATTTTGGCGTTGACGAATCATGAAGAAGACCGTACGATATTGGACTTAGGGAAAGTTGAAATTAAGACGCAGGATAAATCGCCTTCTCAAAACACGACCCTTTATTACGTGATCGCGGCAGTATGTGTGATCGCGGGCGGCGCAACAGTGGCCCGCAAAAAAGCCTAGCTGTTGAAGTTTAAAAAAGCTTTGTCGTCTACTTTTCTGCTGGTACTGGGCATCGGCAGCCTGGTCGGTTACCGCATTATAAAGAATAAGGCGCAGGTGAATTATATAAATGCGATCACGCGGTATACGACGGCGCAGTATGAGGCCAAGCTGGAAGAGGTGTTTTTGAAGGAGTTGACGGGGTCGCTGGGGGTTGAGTGATTAGCTTATTAGTGATAGTCTCACTTTG
>JANPIN010000055.1:0-55092 GCA_031425035.1 Saprospirales bacterium
AGTTCATAGTTCATAGTTCATAGTTCATAGTTCATAGTTCATAGTTCATAGTTCATAGTTCATAGTTCATAGTTCATAGTTCATAGTTCATAGTTCATAGTTCATAGTTATGACCGCAGTCGTCAAATACAATGCAGGCAATATTCAATCGGTCTTATTCGCGCTGGAGCGACTGGGAGCGGAGGCCGTGTGGACGGATGATCCGGAAACGCTGCGCCGGGCTGACCGGGTGATTTTTCCCGGGGTCGGGGAGGCCTCTTCGGCCATGCACTATTTGCGCGAACGTGGTCTGGACGACGTCATCCGGTCGCTGCAGCAGCCGGTGCTGGGTATTTGCCTCGGTTTGCAGCTTTTTTGCCGCCATTCCGAAGAGCAGAATACGGATTGTCTGGGCATTTTCGATCTGGCGGTGCGCTGTTTCCCAGCGCCGGCTGCCGGTATAGACAACCCCTTGAAGGTGCCGCACATGGGCTGGAACACGCTGCGTGATTTGCGCAGCCCCTTATTTAACGGCCTGGAAGATGGGGAGTACATGTATTTCGTACACAGCTATTTTGCCGAATATAGTCCGCAAGCCATTGCCACGACGGATTACGGACTGGCCTACAGTGCGGCGCTGCAACGTGATAACTTTTACGCCGTGCAGTTTCACCCGGAGAAATCGGGGCCGGCAGGCCAGCGCATCCTGCAGAATTTTCTGGAAATAGGCAACAAATAGCATCGCCCGCTCCAAACCAACAAACCCTCCCAAACCCACCCACCCATTTTTGTCCATCGGCATCATTTTTGACTTACAGGCGGAAAAAAAAATTCAGCTGGCTACTTTTGCCCCGCACCGGGCATTTCGCCGGTTGCTCATTCGGCCGTTTCATGAAACAACTTGTACTTTTTATCTTTTGCTGCGGCATCCTGACAGGTGCACAGGCGCAGAACACCGCACGTATTACCGGTAACCTCCAAACCAACGGGAACTTTTTTATCCGCGATTCGGCCATTGGGGCTGCCAATACGCCGCAGTACGATAACCAGAAATTCGGGGCCGAAAGCTGGCTGAACCTCAACTATTCCAACTGGGGTTTCGATATCGGCGTTCGTTTCGATCTGTTCAATAACTCCAATTTGCTGAACCCCAGTGGATCGTATACCGATCAGGGCATTGGCCGCTGGTACGTGCGTAAAAAGGTGGATAAGTTCGACCTCTCCGCCGGTTATCTCTACGATCAGATCGGTTCCGGCATTATTTTTCGCTCTTATGAAGAACGGGCACTGGCCATCGACAACGCGTTGTACGGCGTGCGACTGGGGTATGAATTTAATGATAACTGGAAAGTGCGCGCCTTCACCGGGCGGCAAAAACGTCAGTTCAGCACCTACGGCACCACTGTGCGCGGGGGCGTACTGGAAGGTTTTATCAAACCGGATTCCAGCCGGAATTTCACCCTGGCCCCCGGCGTAGGCATTGTCGCCCGCACCTATGACGCGGAAACCGCCAATGCCATTGCCACCACCATTGGCGGCTACGACCAGCGGGATCAGACGGGCGCGCAGTACAATACCTATGCGGCAACCTTATTCAACACCCTGACTCTCCATAGTTTTACCTGGTATGTGGAAGGCGCGCTCAAAAGTAACGACGTCGTCAATGACCCTTACCTGGAGCGGGCCAACGGCGTGCTGGGTGCCTTAAGCAACCGCGAAGGCTATACCGTGTACACCAGTATGTCCTACGCCAAAAACGGTCTGGGAATTACCCTGGAAGGAAAACGCACCCAGGATTTTTCGTTCCGCAACACGCCGTTCGTAGTGGGCGTACAGGGCGCCATCAATTTTCTGCCGCCCATGGCCAAGCAAAACACCTATCGCCTGACCGCTCGTTTCAGTCCGGCCACCCAGGAACTCGGGGAGCAGGCGCTGCAAGCCGACGTACGTTATAAACTGAATAAAAATCTGGATATAGGCGTCAATTTCTCGGATATTCAGACCCTGAAAAATGTGGAGCTGTACCGGGAAATCGCGCCGGAATTTACTTATAAATACAAACGTAAATGGCAGTTCATCGGCGGGGTGCAAGTGTTGAAATACAACATCGGCGTGTATCAGGGCACTGAAAAAGGCACTTATGTGGATGCGGTGACGCCCTATGCGGAGTATTTATACAAGTTCACGCCGCGCAAATCGATCCGTGTGGAGGCCCAGTACCTGTCGACCCAGGAAGAATTCGGCTCCTGGGTGAACGCCCTCGTGGAAGTCGGCATGGCCCCGCACTGGCTCGTGTACGCTTCGGATATGTACAAACTCAAGCATGACGATTCGGGTGAATTTTCCGATGAGCAAACCAAATACGACGGCCTGCACTATCCCAGCGTGGGCGTGGTGTATACCCGGCGCGCCAACCGTTTTTCGCTGGCCTACGTCAAACAGGTGGAAGGCATCAACTGCGCGGGCGGTATTTGCCGTCTGGAACCGACCTTTAGCGGCGTGCGTCTGAACGTGAGTTCGTCCTTTTAAAGTCAACCTGATTTAAAACGAAGCCACGCTCTAAATTGCTGACGGCCAACAGCTAACCCATCTAAACCCACCTAAACTTTTTTTCAAGTTTGACAAAAATGAATATATGAAAAATACTTACTATTTCCTGCCGCTCGCTTTGGCCTTTGGCCTGTTGGTTGCGGCCTGTAAAGAAGTGCCCATTGCTATTCCCCAGTCGAATACCGGCAATCGTAAAGTGCTCGCCGAGGAACTGACCGGCGTCCGCTGCCAGAACTGTCCGCAGGGTGCCCGCGAACTGGAGTCTTTGCAAAAGAGTTTTGGGAAGGAAAACCTGATCGTTGTGTCCGTGCATGCTGCCGGCGGCACTTTTTCCGTTCCGTACACCAATGCGCCGGCCAACATGTATGATTTTCGCTTTGGGGAGGCAAAAACCATGGCCGCATTTATCGGCGAGTCCGATGGCTATCCCGCAGGCGCGATCAACCGGCAACCGGCGGATGGCAGTACGTACACCTTTTCCGTTCGTGCTGCCTGGGCCGGTCTGATCAATGAAGAACTGGGCCAGGACTTTGGGCTCAACCTGTTTCTGGAAAACAGCTACAACCCGGCCAGCCGCCAGCTCGATATCAGTCTGCGCATAGCACCCGACCAGACCTTAGCCGGCGAAAATCGCCTCACCGTGCTGATCACCCAGGACAGTATCGTCGATGTTCAACAGGATGGGGCCGAACGGAATGCCAATTACATCCACCGCCACGTACTGCGCCACATCGTTTCCGCGCCCACCGGCGACGTGATCAGCGAGCCGCTGACGGCCAATGCACTGGTGAAAAAGACCTATTCCTTCGTGTTACCCGACGATTTCGAGGCCAAACATTGTAGCGTGGTCGCTTTTGTCCACCACGGCGGCAACCCCGATAAAGAGGTGCTCCAAGTAACGGAAAAACACGTTATTCAATAAAAAACGACCCAGTCCGGGCATTCAAACTTGGCTATTCACTGTTCCTGTTGGGACAGCGGATAGCCAAGTGCATTTTTCCTGGACCCGGTCGCGTACCACCTTTGCCCGGAATGACGTTAACTTGCCATCCAAAAACTAACCTTGTAGTTTGAACTAAACCTTATGACTATGCGCAAAACTGTGCAAACCCCCATTTTCCTCCTGTTTTCAACCTTGTTGCTGGTGTTGGTATTAGACTCTTGCAGCGTTTTCCAAAGCCAGCAAGGCAGCCGCCCAGGCACCTCCGCCCGCAGCAGCCGTTCCGCGAAGGACGGCGCGGTCAAACCGGCGACCTATGGTATGGGTAGTTCGGCGGCCCAACTGGACTACATTAAAACCTATAAAGACGCGGCCGTCATGGAAATGAACCGCGGGGGCATTCCGGCCAGTATTATCCTGGCGCAGGGGCTGGTCGAAAGTGCAGCCGGCCAGAGTGAACTTGCCCAACAGGCGAATAACCACTTCGGTATTAAATGCGCCGGCTCCTGGACGGGTAAAACCTATTACAAACAGGATGATGACCGGGATGCGGATGGTAAACCGACCAAAAGTTGCTTCCGGGTGTATAACTCGGTGGCGGAAGGTTTTCATGACCACGGCGAGTTCCTGCGGGACCCCAAGAAGCATAACCGCTACGGTTTTCTGTTCAATCTGGATAAAACAGACTATAAAAGCTGGGCCCGCGGCCTGCAATCGGCCGGTTACGCCACTTCGCAGACTTATGCGACCCAGCTAATCGATATCATCGAACGGCTCAAAATTTACGAATACGACAAACCGAACGCTACGGCCGGTGTACAGCCGCCGGCAGGTACCAGTGTCGGCAATCCGAACGGTTCCCCCACGACCAACACCGGCCCCACGCCGGATAACCCCAACAACGTACCGGTCATTCCACCGGCGCAGCGGATCGGGCGCGTCAACGACGTGAAAGTGGTGCTGACCCGTCCGGGAGAAACACTGGACGATGTAGCCAAACTTTACAGACTCCAGACCTTGAAAGTGGCCGATTACAACGATCGCGGATACACACCGGGCATTAAACTCAAGGAAAATACCCGCATTTTCATCCAGGCCAAACGGGATAAATGGCGTGGCCGCGCCGCCGAACATTTTGTCCGCGATGACCAGACGATGTTCGATATTTCGCAGCTCTACGGCGTTAAAATGGAAAAATTACTGGTCCGCAACGGCCTGCGCAACGGCCAGGAACCGGCTACCGGACAACGGATCATCCTGAAAGGCGCCCGCCGTAAAGGCGATAACGTGGTACTGCGCGATATTAACACGTCGCCAAATACGTCGCCAGCCACACCGGGAACAACGACCCCCGTACCGACTACACCACCACCAAACCCCGGCAGTAACACCGTCAACGACGACGAACTGTTCGACATCGGTGGCAATCAGAGCACGCCACCGACCACCGGCACAACCAAGCCGACTTTGCCCAAACCCTCGACCAGCGATGTGCCCTATCCCAGCGATCCAACCCCACAGGCCGGGAATGGTAACAATCAGCCAACTACGCCGGTCGTAGTGCCGCCGCCGGTAAATGTGCCGCCCGGTTATCACCTGGTAGTGAAAGGCGATACGATGTACAACGTGTCGCGGAAGTACAACCTCACGGTGGTGCAGCTCCGGCAAATGAATAACATGACCGACGATAATATTAAGATCGGACAGACGATTCGGGTGCGGTAGCGTTGTGTTTTAAAATCCGTTTTAATCCGCTTGATCCGTTTAATCCGTTCTGCGATCCCATCACGTACGCGCACGTAGGACGGCGGAACGGATCAAGCGGATTTTTCGTTAGTGAGTGATATCTCACTCAAAGTGAGATATCACTCACTAACGAAAAATCCGCTTCAAAAACCCCACACTATACCCCAGCGTCTCCTCAAACCACGGATGCACCGTCCAGAACGAGTGCGGGGAATTCGGGATGGTATGCGTTTCATGGTAAGTCCCCGCGGCGTCCAGTATTTTGAACAGGTCATCCCGCCCGGCATGAAAACGGGGGATAATGCAGTTCACGAATAAAAATGGCGGCGTTTTCGGGTTGCTGGCATGTTCCAGCGGCGACGCTTCCTTCCAGTTCTGCGCGGCGGTCACCCGGGAGCCGCCCAGCCACTCACCGGCCATCGTACCTTCCGCCGAAGCTTCCGGGTGCACAAAACTGACGATCCCGTCGATGTTCAGCACCGCCTGCACCTGACTGGAATGTTCCGCATGGCCTTCCGTCCCCTCGAACTGCGCCAAACCATTCGTCGTGCCCAGAAACGAAGCCAGTTGCGCCCCCGCCGAACAGCCATACGCCGCAATTTTCGTGGTATCCAGTCCGTACTCCGCCGCGTGGGCGCGCATCCAGCGGACCGCCGCCTTCAGGTCATGTATGGCAGCCGGATATTGCGCTTCCGGACTGAGCCTGTACTCCACCGTCACCGCCACGTAGCCTTTGCCGGCCAGTTGCTGGGCCATGGGTATGTCCATTTCCTTGCTACCCGACCGCCAGCCGCCGCCGAAGACCATCAGCACGCCGGGGCGGCCTTTTTTCTTAAAACGTTTGGGATAAAAAATGTCCAGGTGCAGTTCCCGTTCGCCGACCCGGGCATAGACGACATTTTCCTGGAAACGCACTTTTTTCGGCAAAGCCGGATGAATGGGCGTCACCTGCGGAAAATCCTTATGGATGTTTGCGTAGGCACTGCGCAGGTTGTACGAGGTGTCTTTGGGGAAATTTTTGGTTTGCGCCTGCAAAACCGGGCTGATCTGCAGCAGTACAATCACCAGGCAAAGTGGGATTTTCACAGTGAAAAATTTCATAACAAATCGATAAACAGGATGAAAATAGTGCCGCCAAGATAGATGCCCGGCGGCCGGAAGCACGGCGCATTTTATCACATTAATGCAGCCGGAATTCACACCGCGCATTTCCCCGATCTGCCGGCGGGCGCTGCATCCGGAAAGTGCTGCGGTTCCGGGAACGTTCCCGATAACGATTGCGTAGATTAATATGTCTATTTCCTTGTCTGCCGAAAAAGCGGAAAGCTATCTTTCCATTGACAATGCGGGTTTAGATAAAATTTTATTCGCTTGATCGCCTCTAGTTGATTGTAAAATTTTTCACATGGCAGTCTATTCACTTTCCGATCGATATACCACCAATGCGCTGGAAGGCGGGACCGTGGTCAGTAGCGCCAGTACGAGCCTGGGTTTTGCCAAAGTGGAGGTCGACCAACGTACGAACCACCTGCGCGGCAGCGGCGAATCATTTTCCGAAGACAGCGCCACGGCCAAGCTCAGTTTTCTTACCCATTTCTCCCATGAACTGCGTGCCCCGCTGGCCCAGATCTGCGGACCGCTGGAACGCCTGCAAAACGCCGACAGCCATTTATCGGAATCCGAACGCAAACGCCTCTACGGAATGATCGGCCTGTATACCTCCCGCCTGCTCGATCTGGTGGATCAGCTCGATACCCGACCAGGACAATCCGCGCCGCTGCCGATGAGCAGCGAAGCCAGCGACCCAATTCCCCGCGCAGCCATGCTGACCCCGACGGGCCGGCGCTGCTCTTCTTATGACGACGAACTGCTGCAAAAACTGATCGGGATCATGGAGGAAAACCTGGAAGAAACGGATTTCAACGTGCATAAAATGTGCAGCATGGTCCACCTCAGCCACATGCATTTTATTCGGAAAGTCAAACAGTTGACCGGAAAAAAACCCATCGACCTGCTGAAATCCTTCCGCCTGAAACGGGCCAAGGATCTGTTGCGGCAAAACAACATGACAGTGGCGGAAATTGCCTATAAAGTCGGCTACGATATGCCCAACTCCTTCAGCCGGGCCTTCAAAAAAGAATTTGGGATCAGCCCGACCGAATATTTGGGGGCCGGTTAAAACCTATTTGCGCGGCTGCGAAGACTCGCGGATAAAGAGTTCGGACGCCAGACTTTCCGTACGGAAAACCGGGTTAGCCGGCTTTTTTTCAATCAGATCCAGCAGTAAAACCGCCGCGCGGTGGCCCATTTGAAAAGCGGGCAGCACCACGGTACTCATGGGCGGACTCAGCAGTTCCGCCACGTTTAAATTAGAAAACCCTACGAACGCCACCTTTTCCGGAATATCGATATGACGTTTTTTCAAGCCCGCATAATACGATGCCGCCAGGCGATCGGCCGCCGTCATGAAAGCGTCGGGCGGGTTCGGCAGCGCGAACAAAGCATCCAGGTTGCTCTGCACTTCATCGAGGGTGTACGAACAGTATTTCACCAGATTTTCATCGAAAGCAACGCCGTACTGCTCCAAAGCGGCCAGGTAACCGCTGAGCCGCTCTTTGGTAATCGACAGGCCGGCCTGACTGGTAATATGGGCAATACGCCGCCGTCCGGTCTCGAGCAGATGGGCCGTCGCTTGAAAGGCGCCGTGAAAATTGTCGGCTACCACTTTATGGGTCTCAATTTCGGCAGGTATACGATCGAAAAAAACCAGGGGCAGCCCCCGCTCACCCAGCGTTTTCAGGTGGCTGATATCGATGGTGTTACTCGAAAGCGACATCAGCAGTCCGTCGACCCGGCGCGCAGCCAGGTGTTCCACTTTTTCCACTTCCCGCTCGTACGATTCCTGACTTTGAAAAATAACCACGTGGTAACCGCGGTCATACGCCGCGGCTTCAATGCCGTTAATGGCCTGCGAAAAGTAATTATTGGCAATTTCCGGCACAATCACGCCGATGGAAAGGCTGCGGTTCTCTTTCAGGCTCAACGCGATCGGGTTGGGCCGGTAGTGCATTTTTTCCGCATAATCCAGCACCAGGCGCTTAGTCTCCGGATTGATCTCATAACTGTCCCGCAGTGCGCGCGACACCGTCGAGGTGGAAAGGTTGAGCGCCTTGCCAATGTCTTTGATAGTGATGTTGTCCACGAATGCTGTCCCTCCAAATTTATAGTCATCAAAGATAGAAATTATCCACTTACTCCATATCGGCAAGCTTATCCGGGAACGTTCCCGATAACGTTTGCGTAGAAATAATCCAGGTTTTACTTGCTGATCGCCGGCTGCAAAAGCTACCTTTCCATGGTTATAGCAGCTAATTGTAAAATTTTATTCGTCAATCAACCCCTTTTTTCCCTGTAAAATTCTTTTATGACGTTTTCTCCTCTTTTCGATCTTTCCGGTAAAATCGCGTTGGTCACCGGCTGTAACCGCGGTATTGGCCGCAGTATGGCCATCGGGCTGGCCGAAGCGGGGGCGGATATCATCGGCGTTTCAGCGAGCCTGCAGGCCGGCAGCGACGTGGAGCGGGATGTAAGGGCGCTGGGCCGGAAATTTCATGCTTATCAGGCGGATTTTTCCGAACGCGACCACCTGTACGCTTTCATCGAGGCGGTAAAAGCCGATTTTTCGCAGATCGACATCCTCATCAATAATGCCGGCACTATTCTCCGCGCCCCCGCCGCCGAACATCCCGATGCCGACTGGGACCGGGTGCTGTCGATCAACCTGGATGCGCCCTTTATCCTGGCCCGCGAATTCGGTCGCGACATGGTGGCTCGGGGCCAGGGGAAAATCATTTTTACCGCCTCGCTGCTGAGTTTCCAGGGTGGTATTCTGGTGCCGGGTTACGCGGCCAGCAAGGGCGCTGTCGCCAGTCTGGTCAAAGCACTGGCCAACGAATGGGCGGCTAAAGGGGTGAACGTCAATGCCATCGCACCTGGCTACATCGCCACCGATAACACCGAAGCTTTGCGCAACGACCCCGACCGCAGCCAGACCATCCTGGCGCGTATTCCCGCCGGACGCTGGGGCGAAGCCGACGATTTCAAAGGACCGGCCGTTTTTCTGGCCTCCGCTGCCGCCAATTATATTCACGGAACCATCCTCACCGTCGATGGCGGCTGGATGGGACGATAAACGACGAACCCAACCATGCAGATTTTATACGCCTGTAGTCCGCGCGAAGCCGCGACCATGCTTACCGCCGCCCTCCGTCAGGAATTTCTCCTGGAGCAGGTGTTCGGGGCCGACCAGATCCGGCTGCACTACAGCCACTACGACCGGATGATCATCGGCGGCGTTTTACCCGTAAAAACCGCCCTGAGCCTGGAAAATCCGCCTGAACTGCGCGCCGGTTTTTTCCTGGAACGCCGCGAACTGGGCATCATCAATATCGGCGGCAGCGGCCAGGTGCGTGCCGGGTCGGAAGTTTTTACCCTCGATAAACTAGATTGTTTATACCTCGGCCAGGGCCAGGAAAACGTGGTGTTTTCCAGCCAGTCGCCGGATAATCCCGCTCGTTTTTACCTGCTGAGTGCACCGGCCCACCGCGTTTGTCCGAACCGGCTGATGACGGCTGCCGCAGCGAATCCAAATCAATTGGGGGCCCCCGCCACGGCCAATTCCCGCACTATTTACAAGTACATCCACCCGGACGGTATAGAAAGCTGCCAGCTGGTAATGGGCCTGACCATCCTCGAACCGGGCAGCGTCTGGAACACCATGCCGCCGCATACCCACGACCGCCGCATGGAAGCCTACTGCTACTTCGACGTACCCGAAGGGCAGCGTGTACTGCATTTGATGGGCCAGCCCGAGCAAACCCGGCATTTATGGCTCAGTAACCACCAGGCCATTATTTCGCCGCCCTGGAGTATTCACGCCGGCTGCGGCACCATGGCCTACTCGTTCATCTGGGGTATGGCCGGTGAAAATCAACTGTTTACCGATATGGATCAGGTAGCGATCAATGAACTGGCTTAAAAAACTCTGGTAAGTGAAAAAACTCGTTTTCCTTATGCTGCCGCTTTTCGCCCTGGCTTTTGGCAAAAAAGAACTGCCCCGCGTGTTTCTCGCCGGCGACTCGACCATGGCGACCAAACTACCAGGCGATGCGCCGGAAACGGGCTGGGGTATGATTTTTCCCGCCTACTTCGATACGACGGCAGTGAAATTTGAAAACCATGCCGTCAATGGCCGCTCGACCAAAAGCTTCCGTACGCTGGGGCACTGGGATAAAATGATCGCCCGCGTGCAGCCCGGCGACTACGTATTCCTGCAGTTTGGCCATAATGATTCCAAGGTGGAAGACACCACGCGCTATGCGCCGGCAAAAACGGTCTACCGGGAAAATCTGCTCCGTTTCATCGCTGAAATCCGGGCCAAAGGCGCCCAGCCGGTGCTGCTTACGCCCGTGGTACGCCGAAAATTTGACGAAAAAGGCCAGTTCGTGGACATGCACGGTGACTACCCCGGCGTGGTTCGCGAAGTGGCGGCCGCCCAGCAAGTGCCGCTGATCGATTTATGGGCAAAAAGTAAAGCGCTGCTGGAAAAAATAGGCGCCGATGATTCCAAACCGCTGTTCATGAATTTTGCCGGCGGCCTGTACCCCAAATACCCGGCGGCCAAAGAAGACAACACCCATTTCAGTCCGTTCGGGGCGGTTTTGATGGCCGGTTTAGTGGCCGAAGGCGTGCAGGAATCCAGTTTGCCCTTGCGTGGTTTTTTGAAAAAAACGGCATTTTTTGACAAATATGCCTACGAATTACCGCAGATCGACCTGCCGGTTTTTCGAAAAGACACTTTCCATATTCTGAATTTCGGGGCAAAACCCGGCGGGATTACCCTCAACACCCAGGCCATTAACGCCGCTATCGACTCCTGTAACCAACACGGCGGTGGAGTCGTACGCATACCGGCCGGACTTTGGCTGACCGGGCCGATTACCTTGCGCAGCCACGTGAATCTGCACCTCGAACGCGGCGCGCTGCTGCAATTTACCGACGATCTGGATCAGTATCCGCTGGTGCATACCAACTGGGAGGGCATGGACGCGATCCGCAATCAATCTCCCCTCTACGGGACGGATCTGGAAGACGTGGCTATTACGGGTCCCGGCATCATCGACGGCGCCGGTCTGGCCTGGCGCCCGTTGAAAAGCACCAAAGTGACGGCCGAAGAATGGAAGAAAATCGTGGCTTCCGGCGGCGTGCTCAACGAAGTAAAAGACACCTGGTACCCCACGGAACGCGCGCTGCTGGGTTCTAAAAGAACGCGGCCCGGCGTGATCGCCGAAGGGTATGATGACGCTAAAGCCATGGAAGTGAAGGAGTTCCTGCGCCCGAACATGCTCAGTCTGCAACGCTGTAAACGGGTGCTGATCGACGGCCCGACCTTCCAGAATTCCCCCGCCTGGACCCTGCACCCCTTGTTATGCAGCCACGTGACGGTCAAAAATGTGACGGTGAAAAACCCGGCTTTCGCCCAGAACGGCGATGGCATCGACCTGGAAAGCACCCGTTTTTTCCGCGTGGAAAATTGCGTGTTCGACACCGGCGACGACGGTATTTGCCTCAAATCGGGTCGCAATGAAGAAGGCCGCAAACGGGGCATCCCCACGTCCGACGGCATTATTCAGGGCTGCACGGTATACAAGGCCCACGGTGGTTTCGTGATCGGTTCAGAAATGTCGGGCGGCGTACGCAACATTTTCGTCAGCGGCTGCACCTTTTTAGGTTCCGATATCGGGCTGCGTTTCAAAACCACCCGCGGCCGCGGCGGCGTCGTGGAAGACATTTTCATTACCGATATCAACATGACCGACATACCCGCCGAGGCCATCCTGTTCGATATGTATTACAATGGCAAAGAAGCCGCCGAAGCGCTAAAAAATCCGGAAATGCAAAAACTGCCGGTGACCGCTGAAACGCCCGTTTTTCGCCGGATCTATATTCAAAACGTAGCCTGCCGGGGCGCACAAGCTGCTATTCACCTGCAAGGCCTGCCGGAAATGAACGTGCAGGACGTACGTATTGAGAACAGTACTTTCCGCAGTCAACATGGTTTCACTTGCGTGGAAGGCAATGGTGTGCAACTCAAAAACGTGCTGCTGCAAACGACTTCCAGCGAGCCGGCTATTTACGTGCTGAACAGCCGAAACCTGTTGTTTGACCATGTGCAAATCAGCGGTAAATCGACCAAAGCCATGCAGGTGGAGGGCAAACAAACCGGCGCTATTCGGCTGCTGCAAACCGATGTAGAGACCCTGGGCGTAGCGTTCGGTAAAGACGTGAAATCCTCCATTTTAACCAAAAACTGATGATGAACGCGTTCAAATTGACCGGCCTTATCCTGTTTTTTGCGGCAGTTCAGCTCTCCGCTCAGTCGCCCGCCAACTGGTCGGCACGTATGGCGGCTACCCTCATGGCGGCCCATCCCGACTCTTTTACCTACGATAAAAGCAAGGCCGCACGCTGGGATTACGAACTCGGCCTCTACGCTAAAAGCCTGGAACAACTCTGGCGGCAGACCGGCAACGGCACTTATTTCAGCTACATCCGGCGGCAAATGGACTTCTATGTCCAGGAAGACGGTCGCATTCGCACTTACGACCCGGCGGTGTACAACATCGATCACATCACGCCGGGCCGGGCACTTTTACTGCTCTGGCAACAAACCGGGCAGGAAAAATACCGCCTCGCCGCGCAACAACTCCGCCAACAACTGACCACGCACCCACGCACCAAAGAGGGCGGTTTCTGGCATAAAAAACGCTATCCCTGGCAAATGTGGCTCGACGGCCTGTACATGGGCGAGCCGTTTTACGCCGAATACAGCCAGGCTTTTAAGGAACCGCAGAATTTCGACGACATCGCCAACCAGTTTATCTGGATGGAAAATCATGCCCGCGACGCCCAAACCGGGCTGCTCTACCACGCCTGGGATGAAAGCCGCGAGCAACGCTGGGCCAATAAAACGACCGGTCAGTCGCCCAATTTCTGGGGCCGTGCCATGGGCTGGTATGCGATGGCCCTGGTCGACGTACTGGACATATTTCCTAAAGATAATCCTAAATACCCGCAGTTACAGGCCATTTTGCAACGCCTGGCCGTAGCGGCGATCAAAGTGCAGGACCCGCAAACCGGCCTCTGGTACCAGGTGCTCGACAAAGCGAACGAACCCGGCAACTACCGCGAAGCCTCGGTTTCCTGCATGTTCACCTACGCGTTGCTGAAAGGCGCCCGGCTCGGTTATCTGGACGCCAGCGCGCTGGAAGCCGGTAAAAAGGCCTACGCCGGCAGCTTAAAGGAGTTCATGGTGCAGGATGCCGATGGTTCCTGGCATCTGGAGAAGGTCTGCATGGTGGCCGGACTGGGTGGTGAACCTTACCGCGACGGCAGTTATCAGTACTACGTGTCCGAACCCATTCGCCGCGACGATCTGAAAGGCGCCGCGCCGTTCATTATGGCCAGTCTGGAAATGGAACGGCTGGCCGCCCCACAACCAGGCAAGGGCAAAACCGTGCTGCTGGACCGCTATTTCAACAATGAATACCGGGCCAACGAGCGCTTTCACTACACCTGGGAAGATCCCGAAAATTCGGGCTACGCCTGGTGGGGACAGATCTTCCGGGATTTTGGCGCACAAACCACCGCCCTCGACGTGGCGCCCACTGCGGCCAATTTGCAGACTGCCAGTGTGTACATCATCACCGATCCCGACACGCGAAAAGAAACAGCCAGCCCGCATTTTGTTGAAAAACAGCACATTAAAGCGATTGAACAATGGGTGAAAAACGGAGGCACGCTGGTTTTACTGGCCAATGATTCCAGCAACTGCGAACTCCCGCATTTCAACCAGCTGGCGGCGGCTTTTGGGATCCATTTTTCCGATAAAAGTCGCAACATGGTGAAAAACAACCAGTTCGAGCAGGGCGCGCTGACCATACCGGCCGGGAACGCCATTTTCACGACCGGGCTGAAATTATACATCAAAGAACTGAGCGTGCTGAACCTCCATTCACCGGCGCAACAGCTGCTGAGCGAAGGCGGCGACGTGATCATGGCCACCGCGGCATACGGGAAAGGCCGCTTTTTTGCCCTCGGCGACCCCTGGTTGTACAACGAATACGTGGACGGGAAAAAACTGCCGGCTACATTCGGCAATTTCCAGGCTGCCCGCGACCTGTCGGCCTGGCTGCTGCAAACGCCGGCCAAACCAATGGGCCCGGAAGAAAAAAAGGTGGCCCAGGCGGTCGAAAACCTGCGGCTGGCCATGCTCTCCGGCAACCGCAAAGACCTGGAAAAAGTAACGTCCAAAAATTTGACTTACGGCCATTCCGGCGGAAAAATAGAGAACCAGGCCGTTTTTCTGGATCAATTTGAATCCGGCCGCTCGGATTTTACGGAAATTAACCAGAGCGATCAAACGATCACCGTCGTTGGGAATACGGCCATTGTACGGCATACTTTATCGGCCGCCACCCATGACCTCGGCAAAGCCCCCGCCGATATCCACCTGACCATTTTACTGGTCTGGGTTAAAGAAAAAGGGGCGTGGAAATTATTGGCCCGCCAGGCCGTCAAGAAAAACTGATGGCCCATGCTCCAGCTATCTAAAATCTATTTGTCCGGGCGACCGGAAGCGGCGCTGCTTTCCCTGCCGGAAAAAGTGCTGCAGTTCGGAACGGGCGCTTTCCTGCGCGGCCTGCCCGATTATCTCATCGATCAGGCCAATCGTCAGGGCGTGTTCAACGGCCGGGTGGTGGTGGTCAAATCGACCAGCAGCGGAACGACCGAGGATTTCGATCAGCAGGATAATATGTACACGCTCTGCATCCGGGGCCTGGAAAATGGCCTGCCCGTCGCCGAAAACATCATTTCTACCGCCATCAGCCGGGTGCTGACCGCCAGCAGTCAATGGCCGGAAGTGCTGGCCTGCGCCGCTAATCCGCAGTTGGAAGTCGTGATTTCCAACACCACGGAAGCCGGTATTCAACTGCTGGCCGAGGACGTGCGTCAGGGAACGCCGGCTTCTTTTCCGGGTAAATTGCTGGCTTTTTTATTCGCCCGCTACCAGGCTTTTCACGGCGATCCGGCGAAGGGCCTGATCATCCTACCCTGCGAATTACTGCCCGATAACGGCGACCAGCTGGAGTCGATCGTTCTGGAACTGGCGCATTTAAACCAGCTGGAATATGGCTTCCTCGAATGGCTGGAAGTTAGTTGCCGGTTTTGTAACTCCCTGGTAGACAGGATTGTACCCGGCACACCCGCCTCCGGCAAACTGGCGGCCCTGCAAACGGAACTGGGTTACAGCGACCAGCTGCTCACCGTCGCCGAACCCTATAGTCTGTGGGCCATCGAAGGGGATGATCAGGTGGCGGCGGTCCTGTCGTTCCAGCAAACCAACCCCGGGGCGGTCATCATCCGGCCGGATATTAGTGCATTCCGCGAGCGTAAACTCCGGCTGCTCAACGGCACCCATACCCTCAGCTGCGGTCTGGCCCATCTGGCCGGTTTCGCGACCGTCAGCGCCGCCATGGAAAACCCGGCCATGTCGGCCTTCATCGAACATGTTCTACTGGGCGAAATCGCCCTGGCTATTCCTTATTCCTTACCGCCTGGCGACGCCGAACACTTCGGCCGCCAGGTGCTGGAACGCTTTCGTAACCCGGCGGTCGAACACCGCTGGCTGAGCATTACGGCCCAGTATGCCACCAAAATGCGGATGCGTCTTATTCCGGTGCTGCTGGAACATTACCGGCGTACAAGCACGGTCCCCAGCGGTATTGCCCTGGGTTTTGCCGCTTTTTTATGCTTTTATCACCAGCCGGACTATCCCGTTCAGGACGAGCTGGCCGACTATTTTTTTAAAAAATGGCAAACGCAAACGCCGCAGGAACTGACGTACACGGTACTGTCCGACCTTCATTTATGGGGCGCCAATTTAAGCGTTTTACCCGGCTTTTTGGAACAGGTCCAAACCTTCGTCAGCGAGATTTTGGAACATGGCGCCCCTTCGGTTTTACAAGAATTTTTACTGAAAAATGAGACCACGAATCTTGCAAATACACCCGTTTGACAACGCCATTGTGGCGCTGGAAAACCTGCCGCAGGGCGAAACGGTGCACTTGAACGGGCAGTCCTGGACCCTGGTGACGGACGTGCCGGCCAAGCATAAATTTGCCGCCCATGATCTGGGGGCCGGCGACGAAGTGCGCATGTACGGCGTGCTGGTGGGGAAAGCCCAAAGCATAGTACCGGCGGGTGGGCTGCTTTCCACGGCCAATTTGCGCCACGCCACCGTCGGTTATACCCTGGGATCGGCGGCCAAATCCCCCTGGACGGCTCCTGACGTGAGCGTCTGGCAAGGGCGGACTTTCCAGGGTTATCACCGCGCCGACGGTTCGGTGGGTACGGCCAATTACTGGCTGGTGATCCCGCTGGTTTTTTGTGAAAACCGTAACGTGGACGTGCTGCGCGAAGCCCTGGTCACCGACCTTGGCTACGAGAAAAAACACTCTTACCGGGCCCAAACCCAGCAACTGATCCAGTTATACGCCGTCGGAAAAAGCGTCCATGAAATCCTGGAAGCCGACCTGATCGCGCAGCCGAGAACCGCCGCCCAACGCTTATTCCGCAACCTCGACGGCGTCAAATTCCTGACCCACGAAGGCGGCTGCGGCGGTATTCGCCAGGATGCGCAATCGCTCTGCGGCTTACTGGCCGGCTACATTACCCACCCGAACGTGGCCGGAGCGACGGTGCTGAGTCTGGGCTGCCAGAACGCCCAGGTCAGCATGCTGCTGGACGAGATCAAACAGCGCGACGCCCATTTTCAAAAACCACTGGTGGTGCTGGAGCAGCAGAAAATCGGTCTGGAAACCGACTTGATCGCCACGGCGTTGAAACAAACTTTCGCCGGCCTGGTGGAAGCCAACCGCCTGCAACGTCAACCGGCGCCCCTTTCCAAACTCTGCGTCGGCCTGGAATGCGGCGGCTCGGACGGCTTTTCGGGGCTTTCCGCCAACCCTGCGCTGGGGCATTTATCCGATCTGCTGGTGGCCCTCGGCGGCTCGGTGATCCTGTCCGAATTTCCCGAACTCTGCGGGGTGGAGCAGGAACTCTGTGACCGCTGCGCCGATCCGCTGGCAGCCCAACGTTTTGCCGAATTAATGACCACCTATAACCAGCGCGCCCAGGCGGCCGGCAGTGGTTTCGATATGAATCCCTCGCCCGGCAACATTCGGGACGGCCTGATCACCGACGCCATTAAATCGGCAGGCGCGGCCAAAAAAGGCGGTACCTCCCCGGTGGTGGCCGTGCTGGACTACCCGGAAAAAGTGACGCTGCCCGGCCTGAATTTGCTGTGTACGCCCGGCAACGACGTGGAAAGTACCACGGCCGAAGTCGGTTCCGGGGCCACGGTGGTGCTGTTCACGACCGGTCTGGGTACCCCCACCGGCAACCCCATTGCGCCGGTGATCAAGGTGGCGAGCAACACCGCGCTGGCCCAGCGAATGCCCGACATCATCGATTTTGACGCGGGCGATATTATCCGCGGGGAAAGCAGCATTGCGCAAAGCGCCGAACGGCTGCTGGACTACGTGGTCGCCGTGGCCAGCGGCGAAACCGACGTGGCTGCGGTCCGCCTCGGACAAGATGATTTTATTCCCTGGAAACGCGGCGTGAGCCTCTGATCTGCCTGATCCTTAAGCATTTGCATGATGAAACCTTTCCTCGACGAGAATTTTTTACTTCATACGACGGCAGCGCAGCGCCTCTATCACGAGTGCGCTGCGCCCATGCCAATCATCGATTATCACAACCATTTACCGCCCCAACAGATTGCGGAAGATCACTGCTTCGACAACCTGACCCAGGTCTGGCTATACGGCGATCACTATAAATGGCGGGCCATGCGTACCCACGGTATTCCCGAAAAATACTGCACCGGCGATGCCAGCGATTGGGAAAAGTTTGAAAAATGGGCCGAAACGGTGCCCTACACGATTCGTAATCCCCTGTATCACTGGACCCATCTCGAACTGCAGCGTTATTTCGGTATTACCGAACTGTTGAATCCGCAGACCGCCCGCAGCATCTATGAGCGCGCTTCGGCCCTGCTGCGTACGCCCGAATATTCCGTGCGTAACCTGCTGCGGAAAATGAACGTGCGGGTCCTTTGCACCACCGATGATCCGACGGATTCGCTTGAATGGCACCGCCAGATGGCCGCCGATCCCGGCATGGATTTTCAGGTGCTGCCGGCTTTTCGGCCCGATAAAGCCATGGCTGTGGAAGATCCCGGCGCCTTCAATGCCTGGACGGATAAACTCGCTGACCTCACCGGGGTGGAGATCACTGCATACACGGATTTTTTGCAGGCGCTCAAATTTCGCCACGATTTTTTTGCCGAAAACGGCAGCCGCCTGAGCGATCACGGTCTGGAAGAAATGTATGCCGAGCCCTATACGACGGCGGAAATAGAGACTATTTTCAAGAAAATACGTAGTGGTCAGGCCCTAGAGGTGGTAGAAGTTTTGAAAATAAAAAGTGCCCTGCTCTTTGAATTTGCGCTCTGGGACCACGAAAAATGCTGGGTGCAGCAGTTTCACCTCGGCGCTTTACGAAACAACAATGCCCGCGCCCTGCGCCAAAACGGTCCCGATACCGGCTGGGACAGCATCGGCGATTTCCGGCAGGGACAGTCGCTGTCGCGTTTTTTGGATCGTCTGGATACGGACAACCGGCTGGCAAAAACCATTCTTTACAACCTCAATCCGGCCGATAACGAACTGATGGCCACCATGATCGGCAATTTCAACGACGGTTCCGTGGCGGGCAAAGTACAGTACGGCTCGGCCTGGTGGTTCCTGGACCAGAAAGACGGCATGGAAAAACAACTGAATGCCTTGTCGAACATGGGCTTAGTGAGCCATTTTGTCGGTATGCTCACCGATTCGCGTTCGTTTTTATCCTATCCGCGCCATGAGTACTTCCGCCGTACGCTCTGCAATTTGCTGGGCCGCGAAATGGAGAATGGCGAGTTACCCGACCAGTTCGGGTGGATCGGCGAGATTGTCGGCGATATTTGTTACCGCAATGCCGCGACTTATTTTGGATTTTCAAACTTCAGTCCCCAGCACCAGACAAACCCATGGCCAACGTCGTCACTTTCGGTGAAATAATGATGCGCCTGACCGCCCCCGGTCAACAGCGTTTTGCGCAGGCGAGCAGTCTGGGCATTACCTACGGCGGCGGTGAAGCCAATACGGCCGCCGCACTGGCGCAAATGGGGGTTTCCGCCGCCCACGTCACGGTTTTTCCGGACAATGACCTGGGACGGGCAGCGGCGGCATTTTTCCAAAAATCAGGGATCAGTACCGCCCATATTTCTTTCGGCCCCGGTCGCCTGGGACTCTACTTCATGGAAGTCGGAGCGGGTATTCGGCCCAGCCGCATTGTGTATGACCGCTACGAATCCGCTTTCGCCAAGCTGGAACCCGCCGCTTTTGACTGGAAGGCCATTTTATCCGATGCCCGCTGGTTCCACTGGACGGGTATTACGCCCGCCGTTTCCGCTGCCGCCGCCCAGGCTTGTACCGATGCTTTGCGGACGGCCCGCCGCCTGGGCATTACGGTGAGTGCCGACGTTAATTACCGCCGGGTGCTCTGGCAGTACGGCAAAACGGCGGCCGACGTGATGCCGGCTTTGGTGGAACTCTGCGACGTGGCCGTATGTACCCAGGGCGATGCCGAAGACATTTTTGGTATTCAATCCACTGATTTTCAGGACATGGCGCGGCAAATGAAAGCGCGTTTCCCGAATTTAAAACAGATCATCGCCACCCGGCGCGATACGCTGAGCGCCAACCATAACCGGCTGACCGGACTCTGTTTTGACGGCGAAGGCTGCCATGAATCGCCCACTTTCGACATGAACCCGATCGTGGACCGTATTGGCGGCGGCGATGCATTTATGGCCGGTTATATTTATGGTTCGCTGCACTATGAAGATGCCGCAAAAGCACTCTCCTTCGCTACGGCGGCATCGGCCTTAAAACATACCATCGAGGGCGATTTTAATCTGGTAACCGCCGCCGAAGTGGAGCAGGTCGTGCAGGGGGATGTGTCGGGCCGGCTGCTGCGTTGATGAAAAAGGTTTATAAGGTTTATGAGGTTGATATTATACCCTGCAAACCGCGTGCTTTTATTGATTAAACATTCAATCTGTGCTTGAACAACTGAAATTATCGCCCGTCGTCCCGGTTTTTTTTCACGCCGACCTGGAATATGCCCAACAAATCGTCGGCGCCTGTTATGCCGGGGGACTGCGTTTTTTTGAATTTACCAACCGCGGGAAAGAGGCTTTCGAGGTGTTCGCGGCTTTGGCGGCCTATGTTCGGTCGGAATGTCCGGGTATGTCGCTGGGAATTGGTACGATTTATACGCCCGCAGAGGCCGAACGTTTTCTGGCGGCCGGCGCTGATTTCCTGGTGCAACCGGTCACCACAGCGGAAGTCGGCGCTGTTTGTCAAATACATGGTAAACCCTGGATCCCCGGTGCGCTGACGTTGAACGAAGTCTGGTCGGCCTGGCAACTGGGCGCCACGGCGGTTAAGATTTTTCCCGGCAACCTGGTCGCCCCCGACTATATCCGGGCTATACGCGGTCCCATGCCCGATGTGCCGCTGATGGTGACGGGTGGGGTAGAGCCGACGCCGGAGAGCATCCGGGAGTGGCTGGGGGCTGGCGTCCAGGCGGTCGGAGTAGGTTCTCAATTATTCAAAGGTGATTTTTCGGGAAATTTCCCGGCGCTTGCCCGGCGTATTTCGGACTTGCTGACGGCTGTACACGGACCGGCAGTAGCCTAAACAGTCTTTAAATTTTATCAACATGGAACCTACAATCGGTAAATACCGCTGGGCGGTAGTGGCTTTACTTTTTTTCGCCACCACCATTAACTACCTCGACCGCCAGGTCATCGGACTGCTGAAGCCCACCCTGGAAAAGGCTTTTTCCTGGACTGAAACCGACTACGGTCACGTGGTCATGGCCTTTTCGGCGGCTTATGCGCTGGGTCTGCTGGCATTTGGCCGGATCATCGATCGGATCGGGACGAAGATGGGCTACGTGATCTCCATTATCATGTGGAGTTTCGCGGCGATCGGACATGCCCTGGCGCGCAGTACTTTCGGTTTCGGCGTGGCCCGGGCGGCGCTGGGTTTGGGGGAATCGGGCAATTTTCCGGCCGCCATCAAAGCGGTTGCAGAATGGTTCCCGAAAAAAGAACGCGCCCTGGCGACGGGTATTTTTAACTCCGGCGCTAATATCGGCGCGGTGGTAGCCCCCATCATGGTGCCCTGGATCCTGGGCATGTGGGGCTGGCAGGAAGCGTTTATTATTACTGGCGCCATCGGTTTTATCTGGCTGATCTTCTGGTGGATATTGTATGAAATTCCGAGCCGGCATAAGAAACTCACGCAGGCGGAATTCGATTACATCCACAGCGATACGGCGGAACCCGGCGACGGCGACGCGCAGCCTGTTAACTGGTTGAAACTGTTCCGTATCCGCCAGACCTGGGCCTTCATTTTCGGTAAAATGCTCACCGACCCCATCTGGTGGTTCTTCCTGTTCTGGCTGCCCTCCTACTTCGCTTCCACCTTCCAGATCGACCTGAAGAAACCGAGTCTGGAACTGGTTTTGGTGTACACGGCGACGACTATCGGCAGTATTGGCGGCGGTTATCTGAGCGGATATTTTATCAAATTAGGCTGGCCGGTTTTCCGTGCCCGTAAGACGGCCATGCTCATTTTCGCCCTCTGCGTAGTACCCATCGTGCTGGCCCGTTATGCCACCAATGTCTGGACGGCGGTCGGACTCATTAGTCTGGCGGCGGCGGCTCACCAGGCCTGGAGTGCCAACATTTTCACCACGGCCTCGGATATGTTTCCCAAAAAAGCGGTCAGTTCCATCGTCGGTATTGGCGGCATGGCCGGAGCGGTCGGCGGCATCCTTTTTCCCATGCTGGTCGGCCAGTTGCTGGACGTATACAAGGCCGCCGGGAATATTAGTGGCGGGTATAACATCCTGTTTCTCATTTGTGGGGGCGCCTATTTACTGGCCTGGGTAATTATGCATTTGTTTGCTCCGAAAATGGAGCAGGTGGAGGTGTGAAAAGGGGTTTATGAGGTTGATAGAAAGGGTTGATAAGGTTGATAATAGGGGGCTTCATTTTACTGAGCACTTAAAATTATTCAATGACATTAAAGTCAATTGGTTCGGCAGCTATGCTGACGATTTTTGGTCAGGTTTCGCTTTTTGCACAGACGGCAAAACCGGCTCCGGTCGTGCCTTACGTTTCTTCTGTTTGGAAATCTGATCAGGGCGACGGAACGTATAAAAACCCGGTGTTATACGCCGACTACTCCGATCCCGACGTCATTCGCGTAGGTTCGGACTACTACCTGACGGCTTCCAGTTTCAACTGTACGCCTGGTCTGCCCATTTTGCATTCGACCGATCTCGTGAACTGGACCCTCATTGGCCATGCTTTACAAAAACAGTTTCCGCTAGCGCATTACGCCCTTCCCCGGCATGGCGATGGTTGCTGGGCGCCTTGCCTGCGTTATCATCAGGGCCGTTATTATATTTACTGGGGCGACCCCGATTTTGGGATTTACATGGTGCAAACCAAAAATCCGGCCGGCCCCTGGACCTCGCCGGTGCTGGTCCTGGAAGGCAAAGGGCTGATCGATCCAAGTCCGCTGTGGGATGCTGCCGGGAATGCCTGGCTGGTGCATGGCTGGGCGGGTAGTCGCGCGGGGGTCAATAGCCTGCTGACGGTCAATCGATTGCGTGCGGACGGCACAAAAGTGCTGGATGCCGGCAAACATGTTTTTGATGGCCACGATGCCCATCCGACCGTGGAAGGTCCGAAGTTTTATCAGCGCAACGGGTACTACTATATTCTGGCCCCGGCGGGTGGGGTAGCGACGGGCTGGCAACTGGCTTTGCGGTCGAAAAATATTTACGGGCCTTATGAAGAGAAAATCGTGCTGGAGCAGGGTCTTTCCCCGGTGAATGGCCCGCATCAGGGCGCCTGGGTGGATGATCCGAGCGGCCAACACTGGTTCCTGCATTTTCAGGATCGGGGCGTTTACGGGCGCATTCTGCATTTGCAACCTTTAAACTGGCAGGATAACTGGCCGGTAATCGGTATGGATCAGGACGGCGACGGCATTGGCGAACCAGTTATGGCGCATGCCAAACCGAAAAGTCGCGTGCTTTCGCCCATTTGTACGCCGGTAGAAACGGATGAATTTAATACCGATTCGCTCGGGCTGCAATGGCAGTGGCATGCCAATCCGGAAGTGACCTGGAGCGCTTTACTGCGCGGCCGGGATTTTCTGCGCTTGTTTCCGATTGCCCAGCCGGCCACCACCACGAATCTTTGGATGACGCCGAATTTGCTGCTGCAAAAATTTCCGGCGCCCGATTTCATCGCTACCACTAAAGTTACCTGGACGGCCGACTCCCTTACCGGATTGGGTAAACGCGCGGGCCTGCTGATCATGGGTAACGACTACGCCGGCCTGGCTATTTACTGGGATGCGAATGGCTATATTTTGCGTCAGTTTATATGTAAAAATGCACCCGCCGGCAGCCCGGAAACCGTTGTAGCGGAACAGCGTCTGCGGGTCAATACCGTTTATTTACAGGTGCAGATCAATGGTCCGGATGCGCACTGCCAGTTTCGTTTCAGTCTGGACGGCCAGCTCTTCCAGCCCATCGGCGATGTTTTTCCAGCCCAGCCCGACACCTGGATCGGTGCTAAAGTGGGCCTGTTCTGTAGCAGTACGAATCCCAAACGCGGGGGTTATGCCGATTTCGATTGGTTTCGGCTAGGTCGGTAGCACGGCCTGCACCACTTTCAACCCACTTTCCTATGAAATTTCTTTGCCTTTTAGGCTTGTTTAGCTGCACCACCCTGTTTGCACAAACACTAGCCCCAACCCCAATTATTACCTACGATTTCGTGGTTGCCCTCGATGGCAGTGGCGATTTCCGCAGCGTGCAGGCGGCCATCGATGCCGTTCCGCCACTGCGTAAAAAGCGCACCACGATTTTTATCAAAAACGGCATTTATAAAGAAAAACTGCTGCTCCCACCGACTGCCACGGACGTTACGATGATCGGGGAAGATGTGCAGCACACCATTCTCACCTTCGATGATTTTTCCAGCCGGAAAAACCGCTTTGGCGAAGAAATGGGTACGTCGTCTTCCTCTTCGTTTTTCGTGTATGGCGATGGGTTCATCGCCCGGAACATCACTTTTGAAAATACCGCCGGTCCGGTTGGACAAGCCGTTGCCGTGCGCGTGGACGGCGACCGGGTGAAATTTGAGAACTGTCGCTTTCTCGGATATCAGGATACGCTCTATCCGCATGGTAAAACCAGTCGACAGTACTATAAAAACTGCTATATCGAAGGGACGGTCGATTTCATATTCGGCTGGTCGACGGCCGTGTTCGACAGCTGCCAAATCTTCTGTAAAGCGCCTGGTTTCGTTACGGCCGCTTCGACCGAAGAACAGACGCAGGTTGGGTTTGTCTTTCGTGCCTGTACCATTTCCGGTTCTGCGCCGGTGCAGTCCGTGTACCTGGGTCGGCCTTGGCGGCCTTTTGCCAAAGTCGTTTATCTGAACTGTGCATTGGGCCCGGTGATCGCGCCGGCCGGCTGGGATAACTGGGAAAAAGCGGACAATGAACGCACCGCCTATTTTGCGGAGCATGGCAGCGTTGGTCCCGGTGCGGCACCCGGTAGCCGGGTTCCCTGGGCGCATACGCTCTCTCCTGTAGAAGCGGAAAGCTACACGTTGGAAAAGATTTTTGGGGACTGGGACCCTTCCGCTACGCCGGACTTTTAGTGCGTCGACTCGCAGGTGTAATTTGCTTTTCCTGTATTTTTTTTCAGTTGCTTTGCTCCAAAAGTTCGCGGACCTGGAAGTCCGCGGTACGGAGTGGGCATAAAAAAATGAGCCACCCTGCATTCAGGGTGACTCATTTTAAATGACCATTCTTGTATGAAGTATTTTAGTTCCAACCCGGGTTTTGGCGGAAATCGCCGGGGTTGGTAATAACGTCGAGTTGAGATTGCGGGATTGGCCGCAGGGTATGGTAGTCCTGGATGTTGTTTTTTGCATCCGTGTTGTACAGGCGCACGTAATCGACCAGTTTATTGGTACGCTTCAGATCGAACCAGCGCAGCAGTTCGCCGCCCAGTTCGCGGGCGCGTTCGGCCAGGATAAAGTCGATGTTCAGATCGGCAGCGGTGACTTGCATCTCGGCTTCGTGACCGGCTTTGGCGCGTACCGTACGCAGTTGATTCAGATAATCCACCGCTTCGCCAGGGTTACCGGCCTGCATATCGGCTTCGGCCACAATGAGGTACATTTCGGCAATACGGATCACGAAAGCATCGCGTTTACTGCGGAATTCGAAGATGGCGGCGCGGTCAGTCGTACTGTTATGCTTGTGCATTTCAATGAAATTCCGGTTGTCTTTGTAGGAACCGTCGGCATTGAACAGGTCGTTAATGTCCTTTGCTTCGTATTTGGTGGCTACGCGGGCTTTAAATTCGGCCGACAAAGGTTTGTGGCTCCAGAAAATAGCCGTGTCGCCCTGCACCATATCCGTGTAGGTCCCGATGTTGCCACCATTCGCGTACCAGACTTCCTTGAACGTACCTTCATACCGTTGATCGATGTCGCTGTTGAACAGCTCCAGGTAGTGGCGGGTGGTGCTGTAGCGCTGGAAACCGATGCTGTTCGGAATATCCAGTTTCATGCCGGCGTGGAAATCATAACGCGGGGTGAACATCAGGTGCAACTGGTTGCCGCCTTCCGGGCGAAACGCGTTGGCCTTGCTGTTGCCGTCGTAGGTTTCATCAGCCGGATTAAACTGGTTATTGGCCGAGTAGTTAACGTAAAAAATAACTTCCGAATTCGTAGCGCCCTCGCTGTTGGCAATGTCCCACAGCGCTGTATAGTCGGTAAACAGTTTGAAATTATAATCGGCGATCACTTTTTTGGCCAGGGTAGCTGCTTCGGCATATTTACCACGGGTGAGCAGCATACGTGCTTTGAAAGCTTCGGCGGCAGGTTTAGTCACCCGGCCACCTTCCGGATTGATGCGACCGTCCAGATTGGCAATCGCAATGTCCAGATCACTGAAAATAACGTCGTAAAACGCTTCCGGCGATGAGCGGAAAGCCGTGGTCACTACGCCTTCGGTCGGTTCGGTATTCAATTGTACGCCGCCCCAGGTTTCCACCAGCAGCCAGTTGTACATAGCACGCAGGAAGTGCACTTCACCGAGGCGGAGTTTCTTCTTGTCTTCGTCTAAAGGCGAATCCGGCAGTTTCACAATCGCCGTGTTGCAGTAGTTAACAGCGGCGTAAAAACGGCTCCAGTACACTTCCAGCACCGGGTCCTGGCTATTGAAACTGGCGTTTTGATCGGCTATTTCCGGGTGGTGATTGTCGCCGCCTTTTACGAACAGATCGGTCGCCAGTTCGGTCAGCGAAGCGCCCCCTTCTTTACCGTACCACATGCGTAGCGGCATGTAACAGCTGTTGACCAGCGCTTCCACGCCGGTAGCCGTGGAATAAAAGGTGTCGGCGGTCAGACCGCTGGGGTTCACTTCATCCAGCAGGTCTTTGCAGGAAGGCAGGCCAAAAGCCAGAAAAAGTAAGAGGAATGCTGATATTTTCTTCATGATGAAAGCATGTTTAAAATGAGGAACGGGTTTAGAAATTGGCATTCAGACCGACAATCGCCTGCCGGGTCATAGGGAAAGCCAAACTGCCGCCGCGTTCCGGATCATACGGATGCATACCGCTGAAAGTGAAATAGTTACGCAGTGTGCCATAGAGGCGCAGCGAACCGATACCGAAGCGGCCGGTGAACGCCGTAGGCAGCGTATAACCCAAAGTGATGTTTTTGATTTTCACAAAAGAACCTTCCGCGTAGTACAGCGTGCTCATGTACGTGCTGTTCTGGTTTTTGTTCTTGTCCGGACGCGGGTGATCGTTGGTTGGGTTTTCCGGGGTCCAGTAATCGACCAGCGGACCGTTTTCACGACCGTCGATTTTGTAGTTGCCACTGGCTTCGCTCCGGATGGTCGTGCCGATCCGGCCGTAGAGGAAAGCGGACAGGTCGAAGTGCATAAAGGAAACCGTGTTGTTCAGACCGAAGGAGAATTTCGGACGCAGCGTACCCACCACCACGCGGTCGTCGGCAGCGGTGATTTTGCCGTCATTGTTCACGTCCTGTACTTTGATATCGCCGGGCAACTGGCCATACGTAGCGGCTGCGTCGGCTTCATTCGATTGCCAGATACCGATTTTGTTGTAGTCATAAAACACCTGCGTAGGTTCGCCGACGATCCAGCCGTTACCCAGATCGCGGTCAGCGCCGCCGGTGAGTTGCACGATTTCCTCGCGGTTCAGCGAGAAGGTCACGTCGGAGGTCCATTTAAAGCCGTTATTGGATTTTGGCGTGATGTTGACCGAGGTCAGTTCGACTTCAAAACCTTTGTTGCGGGTTTTACCCACGTTCTGGATCACGCTCTGGAAACCCGAAGAACCGGGCAGCAGGCGCTCCAGCAGCAGGTCGCTGGTGTTGCTGATGTAGGCGTTGACGCTACCGTAAATGCGGTCTTTGAACAAACCGAAGTCCAGACCCAGGTTGGCCGTAGCCGTTTTTTCCCAGGTCAGGTCCGGGTTGGAAACAACTTTCGGGAAATAACCGTAGGCCACCGTTTCACCGAAGGAATACGTCGAACGACCCAGGCCGCCCAAAGTCTGGTAAGGACGGATGGCGCTGTTGCCCGACAGGCCGTAGCTGGCGCGCAGCATCAGGTTGGAAAACAAGCTGCTGTTTTTCAAAAATCCTTCGTCACTCAGGCGCCAGCCCAAAGCGACCGATGGGAAATAACCCCATTTATGGCCTTCGGCAAACACCGAAGAACCGTCGGCCCGCAGCGATGCGGTCAGCAGGTAGCGGTCCATTAACTTGTAATTGACCCGGCCGAAATAAGACGACAGGGCACTTTCAACCAGTCCGCTGGCGATTTTGAGCTCGGCGGAGTTGGCGGACAGGTCGTTGAAGGTCGTCGTTTCCGACACCTGGTTTTTACCGAATCCGCTGAACGTTTCTGCCGAGTTGGTGATCAGCGAAGTACCCAGCAGGAAGTTAAAAGCGTTGACGCCCACTTCTTTCGAGTAGTTGAGGGTATTTTCCCAGGTCAGGTTGTTGCTGCGGAACGTTTCGATACCCGACTGCGAACCGTTGCCGGCCTGTTTAATGGTATATTGACCGGAATAGTAACCGGCGCGATCACTCTGCACGTCGAAACCAAAATTGCTGCGGAACTGCAGGTTTTTCAAAACATCCCATTCCAGGAAGCTGGAGTTGAAGATCCGGTTGCCTTTCAGGTTGTTCACCGAAGCGCCCGGCACTTCATCGGCCAGTGGGCTGATGTTGAAACTTTGTCCGGCTACCGGGTACAAAATGATTTCGCCATTGGCGTCATAGGCCGTTCCATAAGGATTGATCTTGTTGGCCTGGTTCAGCGGATCCTGCCGGCGGTTGTTGTCGCGCAGGGTGTAAAACAGTTTGGAACCCACTTTCAGGTTGTCCAGCAGGCGGTAACCCAGGCTCAGCGAGCCATTGTAGCGGCGCAGATTGTCGTTCAGGAACAGACCCTGTTCGTCGTAAACGCCCGCCGTCAGGCTGACGGTCGTGCGGTCCGTGCCGCCATTGATGTTGATTTCGTGGTTCTGGACCGAGCCGTCTTTGATCGCCAGGCCCATCCAGTCCACAAACTTACCGCTGTTAATGGCGGCGAGTTCTTCCGGGTTGAAAATAGCGGCGTCATCGGTAATGCCCTGGGTCCGGAACGCCTCTCTTTTGAAAGCGGCATATTCGCTACCGGTCTGAATATTGGCCAGTCCCGAGTTGCTTTGCGAACCGTAGTAAGAGTTCAGGCTCACCTGCACTTTACCGGCTTTGCCTTTTTTCGTCGTCACCAGGATGACACCGTTTGCGCCGCGCGTACCGTAAATAGCGGTTGCCGAGGCGTCTTTCAGTACTTCTACGGACTCGATATCGGCCGGGTTGATCTCCAGTGCCGAGCCGTAGGTAATACCGTCGACCAGGATCAGCGGCTCGTTGGATGCGTTCAGCGAGCGGTTACCACGCAGGGTAAAGCTCAGGCTCGAACCCGCTTGTCCGTCGGATTCCACCAGGTCCAGACCGGCAATACGGCCTTGCAGGGATTCCAGGATGTTGCTCGCAGGCGTTTCGGCCACTTCTTTCGAGCTCATCTGCGAGATAGAACCGGTGAGGTCGCGTTTTTTGACCGTACCGTAGCCGATAACGACCACCTGATCCAGCAGCGCCACGTCGGGCTGCATTTGCAAATCGATGACTTTTTGACCGGCCACCGCTACTTCCTGTTGTTTAAAACCGGTGTAGCTGAACACCAGTACCGACGAGTTGTCGGAAACATTCACCGTATAGGATCCGTCGCCCTTCGTCGTCGTACCGGTGGTGGTGCCTTTTACCTGAATGGTTACGCCCGGCAGGACGTCGCCTTCATCGCCGGTAACAATACCGGTCACAATATTCTGGGCACTGGCGATCGTGGCGGACAGCAGTAAAGCCAGCCCGATCAGGCCAAAGACCCTTGGTTTAAAAAAGGATTTCAAATGTAACAAGGCGCTCATACGTTGAAAAAGTTTAGGTTAAAATTCCAGAAGACAAAAGTCAGGCGACATTTCAAAACAGGATATTCCTGATTTAACAAATGATGAGCATGATTTAACATTCGGTTCGTGACCGCTTGTCCGAAAGAAAATTGCAAAACATCGTGTTGACAGATTTAGACTGCACCTAACAATCACATGCTGTCCTTTTTGCAGATCAAGTGAAAATTTGCAGGTAAAATGATGAATTCTGCATAGACGGCGCCTATGCGTAGCCGCTACATTTGACCATTCGTTTGGTTTGCATCCATTACAATTATGAAGTTTACACTACCCGCAGTTATCCGCCAGTTTGGGCTGAAAGCCTGTTGCCTGCTGATCGGCTGTTGCCTGGGCATGTCGGTCCGGGCGCAATATGCCACCCGTATGACGGTCGCGCAGGACGGCAGCGGGGAGTACACCCGCATTCAGGATGCCATCGATCAGGCCAAAGCTTTTCCGGATCAGCGGATCACGATCTTCATTAAAGCGGGCATTTACCGGGAAAAACTCGTTGTCTACGCCTGGAACACCATGATCACCCTGCAAGGCGAAAATGCCGCCACCACCATCATCACCGGCGGCGACTTTTTCGATCAGATCGCCCGCGGACGAAACAGTACTTTCCATACCCACACGCTGCTGGTGCAGGGCGACGACTTCCAGGCGGAAAACCTGACCATCGAAAACACGGCCGGACCCATCGGGCAGGCGGTTGCGCTAGCCGTGGAAGCCGATCGCTGCGTATTCCGGAATTGCCGCATACGGGGCCACCAGGATACGCTGTACACGGCCGGATCGAACAGCCGCCAGTATTTCAAAAACTGTTACATCGAGGGAACCACCGATTTCATATTCGGGCCGGCCACCGTTTTGTTTGACTCTTGCACCCTGCACAGCAAGAGCAATTCCTATATCACGGCCGCCAGCACGCCGCCGGGTAAATCGTTCGGGTACGTGTTCCGTTATTGCCGCCTGCATGCTGATCCCGGCGTGGATTCGGTGTATTTGGGCCGCCCCTGGCGTGATTTTGCGCGCACCGTATTTATAAAATGCGAAATGGGCGCCCATATTTTGCCGGCTGGCTGGCAGAACTGGGCGGATACGCAGCGTTTTAAAACGGCTTTTTACGCGGAGTTCGGTAACATGGGGCCGGGAGCAGACCGGGCGGTCCGGGTCCCGTGGAGCCATTTACTATCCAAGAAACAAGCTAAGCAGTATACAACAGCGCGTATTCTGGCCGCTACGGCACCGGCGGATTTAGGCGGGCTGTGGATGCAATGTAAAGATTAAACTACGCTGCAATTTGGCGTAGAGGACACCAGGAAGAATTTTAAACACAAAGGGCACAGAGAGCACAGAGTTCGTAGAGGACACAAGGTGTACGTTGGTGTAATCGAAATCGGCATTTCTTTTTGTACTCTGTGCTCTTATGTGGTAAAAAAAAAGCGCCATTCCGGTAGAACCCGAAATGGCGCTTTAATCTAAACAGTAACTCCTTATTCCACGATCAACTTCTGGATCTGACCATCCATTTTGATAAAGTACATGCCTTTTGCAAAACCATTGATTTCGGCGTGGTCGGTATCCGTACCGAACTGCACCAACTGGCCTTTCAGATCGAAAATGCCATAAGCGACGACTTCGCGACCGAAGTGCAGCGTGCCATTGGAGATCGGGTTCGGATAGATTGGCGAAACCAGGGCGGCCGCTACGTCTTTGATCGGGGTGATGGCCGATAAAAGCGGGTTCTGGTCAAAATTTGCGCTGTTCAACGCCGGCGAACCAGCCACCGGACGGAAATCAGGCGTCGTAGAAGAAGCCAGCGGGTTCACCAGCAGCGTGCCGGTCGTGAAAGGCACTGGGTTGATAACGTTGGCCAATGGGCCACCCAGTTTCACCCAGGCGTCCAGGGCAACCAGTTTCAGCAGCGAACCTTTGGCGCGGGTCACTTCTACCAGGCCATTGGCCGTCGTATCGCCGGCGGTCGCGAAAGCGGCCGTGGTGTTTACGATCACGTTGTTGGTGAAGAAAATCTGTTTCGTTTGTACATCGACCGGGGTGCTGGGCGTCACCAGAGCCAGCAGCGCCGGGAAATTGGTGTTGCGGATGCTGCTGTCGCCGTCGATCATCAGGAAGTTCCGGTAGCCCAGGAAAATGCTGTTCACTACGCGCAGGCTGGAGTTACGACGAATACGGGCGCCACGACGGAAAGCCGCGCGGGTAGTCGAATTCATGCTGCTGTAGGTAGAACCGACCGGGGTTGGTCCGACCATCGTGTAGTTGGAGAAAATAGCGTTGGTGTAAGGTTTCACCGAGGCTGTACCAGTTGCTTCATTATCACTTTCAAAACCCTCGGAAGTCGAACCGCCGGAAGGCGCTGCGTACGTCAGGTCATAATAAGCGGTGTCGCGCACGGCCAGACCGAACTGGCTCAGACCACTGTAACCATTATCGGTATCGAAGTCATCGTCCGTGCCTTTGTAGGCGATCAGGTAGGAGGAGTTTACTTTACCACCGAACCATTCGAAGGAATCATCGCCGCTGTAGGAAACCTGTACGTGGTTGACCACGGTTGCCGAACCCACGGCGCCTAAAGTTACGCCGTTGATCTCTTTGTTGGCTTCGAAAGCCAGACCGCCGAACTCGACGCGCAGGAAAGAGATTTTACCGGAGTTGTCGTCAGCGATGGTACCGCCGATTTTAGCGATGTTGGCATCGAAAGAAACACCGTTGAAACCCTCGATCTGTACGTTGTCGTTGGTCGTACCGTTGAGCAGGTTGTGGAAAGAACGGCCGCACAGGACCAGACCGCCCCAGTCACCGCGATCGCGGGAGCCCACGATTTTGGCCGAGGTAATAACGACCGGATTGGCTTGCGTACCGTTGATCTCAATTTGAGCGCCGCGTTCCACTACGATGGAAGCGTAGTTTTTCGGCGTCACGCTCAGGTCGGCCTGCGCGCGGATAACCGTACCGGCAGGAATAACCAGTTTGCCACCCGCACGCACCACCACCAGACCTTTCAGCAGGTAGGTTTTGCTGGCGTCCAGCGTTACTGTACCGGTAATATCTTTCACACCCGGTACCGGCAGCGAACCCAAAGTAGCATCGAGGGTCGTCAGATCGGTAGGGGCCGCATAAGCCGTTGTTTTTGGATCCCAGTTGGTCCAGGTCTTGGTCCAGTCAGCCGCTGCATCCGCGCTTAAAGCACCGGAATAGGTCGTTTTGGTAAATTTGAAATTCGTTTGTGCCGATGCAGTCGTCATAAAGAGTACGGACAGCAGGCTGCAAATGAGGAGTAATTGGTGTTTCATAAACAGGAAATTTTAGTTCGTGTGAAAGCAGTGATGTTTTTTTTGTTTGCTCCGCAAAATTCCGAGTTCAGTATTAAGTGGATGTTAAGTGGGTATTATCAAAGGATTAAGTAGTAAGCAAGTTTGTTGGTTTGAATAGGTTTGTTGGTTTGAATATTTGGTTATCAGTTATTGTAAATCCAGTTTTTTCAAAACCACTTTTCTTTTTTTGCTTAAAAGAAGAATGGCCTGCCTTTTCAGACAAGCCACTGTTTATTCATAGGTTTTTCTATCAAACCAAATCAGGAAGCGCGCCCCCTGTCTCCTGCCTCCTGCCTCCTGCCTCCTGTCACCTGCCCCCTGCCCCCTCATTTAAACGTATACCCCACTGTCAAACTCGTCGTAAAGCCATTCGTGTAACGGAACATCTGGCGATCACCGTCCACTTTCCCTTCAAATTTGCCGTTCTGGTCCGTATCCTGGTAGAAGATCTGGTCCTGGCGTAGCAGATCACCCACCGTCAGTTTCAAATTAAAATTGCCTAGGTTTTTACCGACTTGCAGGTCCAGCACCGTGCGGGGGGCTTCGAAAATATCCTGACGCGTATCGCCGAATTTTGGATCCACCCCGACGAATGCGATGCGGCGGCCAACGCGGTTGATCACGGCACTGCCAAACCAGCCGTTTTCCAGGCTTTCATATTGAATACCGCCATTGACGACATAAGGCGACTGGCCCTGCAGTGGACGATCAGTTTTAGCCTGGGTACCGGCTTCGAAATCCAGGGTGGATTTGATCAGCGCCAGGTTGGAGAAGATGGATATGTCGTGGAAGATGGGCGCTTTACCCAGGAAATCGAAGTTTTTGCGCACTTCAAACTCCAGGCCGTAGATCATGGCCGATTTTTCGTTGCCGAAAGTGAAGGTGGTAAACGGCTGGGTAATATCGATGTTGAACTCCACCGGATTGGTGATCGTCTTGTAAAAAGCGCCGACGGAAAGCACCTGGCTACCGGAAGGATAAAATTCCAGACGAAGGTCGTAGTTATTCAACTCGGCGATCTTCAGGTCTTTATTCCCCTTGATCTGGGCATTTTTATCGAAAGCAAAAAAGGCGAAAGGCGCCAGTTCCCGGAACTCCGGACGGTTCACCGAAGCGAAATAAGCCGCGCGCAGGTTCACTTTTTGCGAAAGCGAGTAGGCCAGATTGACCGACGGCAACACAGCGCCCTGTTTAATATGGGCCACGTCGTTGACGGTTTTAAAATTCGTCACCCGGATGTCGGCATTTTCATAACGTACGCCGTAAACCGCCCGTAATTTCTCGAAAAAACGCTGGTCGGCCATGCCATACACGGCAGCCACCTGCGATTTACCGTCGTAGTAATCCACGTCGTCGGCCGTTTTTTCAATCAAATACAAGTGGGTCGGATTGATGCTCCCGCTGCCCAGGTCCGTTGCCGGATCGAGGGTGGAGGCCGAGGCGGAACCATTGTATACGAAGCTGCGGCCACCGAAAGAACGATCGCGCATCTGGTAAAAGGCGCCGGCTTTCAGGTCCGTTTTCACCTTGCGGGAATTGAGTTGTTTGGCGATTTCCGCCGTGCCGCCGTACAGGCTTTCTTTCAGATCGGAGCTGAAACGGCCGGTGCTGGTATTGAAATAGTCACCCAGGTTCAACGCGAACTGCTCGAAATCAGGCGTTTTGGTGTAGTTTACGATCCGGTAATCAGGCACGCGGCGACGCACGTTGGCATAGTTACCGGTCAGGTTGAAGGTGAATAAATTTTTGCCGACCACTTGTTTCCACGAACCGATGGTGTTGTACAGTCGGTTGTAGTTGATCAGGTTGGCCTTGTTATCTACTTCCAGGGCGTCGTTGATATTACCGATGCCGGTCCGCAGGTAAGTATTGTTGTCGGTGTTGGCATTCAACAGGTTACGCAGGCTGATCTGGGTCTTTTCGCCCACATAGCTGAGGTTGAAAATGCCGCCGCTGCTGGTGTTCTGTAAATACGCTTCGTCTTTGAAGGCAGCCACCTGGCCGGCGCCGTCGAAGGTGTTGACCTGGCCGGCCGAAAAACGACGGGTGTTGGCATAGTTCAACGCCAGAATAACGCCCACGCGACGGGTATCGGAAATACGGATCGGGAAACCCAGCGAGTAGGCCAGACGCGGGTTCGGCTGCGCATTGATTGCGCTGTTGGACCAGTCGTTGTTGAATTTCTGGGAAATGTCGGCAAAAGCACGTTTCTCTTCGGCCGTCGGGAACTGGGAAGTAGACTTCAGACCGCCGTCGGCAAATGCGGGCAGGTCGCGCTGGTTGCCGAGAAAGTTAATGCCTTCCCCTTTATACCGTTTGAACTGGGTAAAACCATTGAACGTGGTCAGCGAATGGGTCTGCGCGCCGATGGTCAGGTTTTGGGTAAATTGTTCCGGGATGGCCTTCGTATTGATTTTAATTACACCGCCGCCAAAGTCGCCGACGATATCGGGCGTACCGGCTTTGATGATCTGCAGGTTATCGAGCAAGCTGGCGGGCACCACGTCGAAAGCGAAGGCTTTGCGGTCGCTTTCCGTAGAAGGCAACAGGGCGCCGTCGAGATAACCGGCGTTGTAGCGGTCGTTCATGCCGCGGATAATGGCGAATTTTCCTTCCTGGATGGAAGCGCCGGTTACCCGTTTCAGCACATCGGAAGTGGTGCGGTCGGGCGTGCGGCGGATCAGATCGGCCGATACGCCATCCGACACGGCCGCCGAGTTTTTGCGTTCGGTCAGCAGCGCCAGGGCACTCGATTTTTCAATGGTATAACTGATCACGACTTCCGTCAGCGCATTTTCGCTTTCTTTCATCACGAAGTTGACGTAGCTCACCTCGTTGGCCTTGACTTCGACTTCCATCTTTTGCGACTGGTAGCCAGTGTAGCTGAAAACAAGGTTATAGGTAGCGACCGGCAGGGAAAGCAGGAATTTGCCGTCCAGATCGGTTACGGCGCCACCAACGCCACCTTCGATCTGCACCGTAGCGCCGATCAGGCCTTCGCCGGTGGAGTGATCGATCAGTTTTCCCGCAATTTTTCCTTTGGCATCCTGAGCGGCCAGTTGGGTGGAACCGTAAAAAGCGGAACAAAGAAAAATTAGGAAACAGAGAGCCTTTTTCATAAAAGCGATGAATGGGTTTGAGAAAGTTGTCCTGCACATCGTCAGTTGCAACGCCGCAAAGGTCTTTCACCTGTATTCATCGCCGGTCTGTGGGAGTTTAAGTTAATGTTAAGTTTGGGAATAAGGTGTTTGCCGGCGGCGTGTTTTATCGAAAAAAAAACCCCTCCGCAAATGAATGAACATCTGCGGAGGTGCGAATAAAAATATGATAATCAATTACTTACCGTGGCCAGCTATTATTTTTCCGGTCCACATCGGGAATGGTTCTACTGCCTAAGGTGGCCCTGCTGACCCGCTTCTGCACCGCCACCGGAATGCGCAGTTGCTGCTCGCCCGTCTTCCAAACGGCGGCCGTCTGCTGAAAAGTTTCCTTCGTTCCGTCACTGTACTCCACCTCCAGCAGCACCGGCACCGGCTGGGTGCCCAGGCGATCGATCACCACGACCGGGCGGTCACCCGCTTCGTCGCGAATCACTTCATGGATGCTCAGGTCGGGGTAGCCCCAGTCGAAGAACCAGGGTTTCCAGAACCAGTCGAGGTTCTGGCCACTGGCATCATTCCAGGTGGTAAAGAAATCGAAGGGCGCCGGGTGTTTACCTTTCCAGCGATTCATGTATTCGGTCATAGTGCTGTGGAATTTTTCATAGCCCAGCAGGTTGTACAGCGTGAAATAAGCCTGCTGCGGACGCTGGTAAGAGGCATTCCGGTAGGCGGTCGTCAGGTTCCGGGAACGCACCATGGGCGGCACGTCGTTCTCTGAACCGGCAATCGACGAGTAATCGCGCACCCGGCCCAGCGTATGTTTACTCAGGGAATCGGACAGCATATAGTCGAAAAAAGCGGCCCAGCCTTCGTCCATCCAGGCGTAGTCCTGCTCATTAATTCCCATCATAAACGGGAAATAGGTGTGGCTGATCTCGTGCACCGTCAGGGTCATGGGCGAGTTCGTACCCGTACTGGCGTCGTTACACATCATCGGGTATTCCATGCCGTCGTTGCCGTTGAACACCGTTTCGGAAGGGTAGGGGAAGGGGTAACCGGGCAGCCAGGTGCTCATCAGGCGAATACCGTCAGCGGCAATGCGCGCCACTTCCTTGTAATCGGTGGAGGCGGTGTTGTACACGGCGCTGACGAACGTGCGGCGGCTGGTTTTATCATCCACGACCACCGAAGTGGCGTCCCAATTATAGTGGTCGCTGGCGGCCAGGGCGAAGTCGGGTACGTCTTTGGCCACGAAATGAAAGGTGTGGGCGGCATTCTTCCGATAGACTTTGCCCGTTTTGAGTTCGCTTTCACTGAAAATGGACACCACATCCGCACTGGTATGCGCGCGGTTCCAGCGATCCAGGATGTTTTTGTTAAAAAATTCCGCCGCGTCCTGCCATTCGCCGGTCGCCCATAGTTGGTAACCGGCCGGCAGGCTAAACCGCACGTCGTAGTCGCCGAATTCATGGTAAAACTCCTGCAAACCGGTGTAGGGCGCCGAGGCCCAGCCGTTGAGATCGTCGTACACGGCGATTTGCGGATACCAGTAAGCGATGAAAAAACTGCTCGAATCGCAAACGCATTCACGGGCCGCATCTTCGCCGGCGGGCAGGGTGTAGGACCAGCGCACGGTCAGGGTAGCCGTCGACTTTGGCGCTAAAGGCGTAGCGCCGAGGTCTACATTCATAAAAGTGCTGGCGCTGCGGCGGTTTTTGGCCTCGATCGCCTGGCCGTTGTAGGTGAGCGCTTCGATGTTCACGCCTTCATCCACATCGGACGGCGTGACATCGCCGGAACGCAGGCCCCCTTTTTTATACCGGTCATGCTGGAGTTTGAAGCGGATCTGTTTGAGGGTATCGGGGCTGTTATTAATATACGTGATGGTTTCTTCGCCGCTGACCAGGCGGGTTTTGGGCTCCAGCGCGGCTTTGATCACGTAGTTCGCGCGGTTTTGCCAGTAGTTGGGGCCGGGTTTGCCGTCCCAGCTGCGAGTGCCTTTATCGTAGGCTTTTTGCAGGTTACGGGGAAAAAAGAGGGTGGTCTGGGCCAGGCCGCTTTGCATGACGACCAGCAGGAGCAGCAGACTAAAAAGGAAACGAGGCATGTAGCTGAAAAGTGAAATGGTTAAATGTAGCTGGCGAAGATACGTGGTGTCCGCCGTTTCGTCGCGGCTGGCCAATCTGAACTATGGCGATGCCGATGGCAGTCTGGTTTTTGAGCAGCTCAGGCAGGCTGATTATCTGGAAAACAACAAAAGCCTGTGGTTGCTGGAACCGGCGCTGACCCTGCGTGGCGGTACGGATTTTCTAAAACTGCAAATTCAGGTGAGTCACAGTTTTAACCTGACCAACTCCGATTTCCGGCAGGACGACGGGCAACTGACGGTCGGACTGGTTTATCGCCCGAAGCGCTGAGGTAGTTTACATATGCAGGTGCGGCCTGATCTGTATGTACAGATCAGGCCGTAGTTTTAGGTGCCTTGAAAAAATGATGCAACCCTGTTTGGCAAAATCTCGTATGGGCAAAGGTTAATAGCAGCCTTCCGCCAGCAGAAAAGAAGAAAATATTCCATTTCTATGCGCAGAAAAAATATTTTTGCCCCGGCGAATTTTCTCTGGTCATTATGCACATCTCCAATATATCCCTTGGTGATAAGGAAATGACCAGTGTTTTTTAGCCTAAGCTATTCATTTTCAACCTAATCACTCTTATCATGCGTAAAAGTCTTACCATTTTACTCGCCGCCTTTATGTTACTGGCGGGCCGGGTCCAAGCCCAACAAGTCCGCATTTGCGGCGCCAATGAGGTTCTGCTGCGTCAATTACAGGAAGATCCTGCCCTGCGCCAGCGCCTGGACGAAATCGAAGCCCATACCAATCAATTCATCCAATCCGGCGGTTTGCAGGACCGGGTGGTCGTGACCATTCCGGTGGTGGTGCACGTGGTGTGGAACACGACCGCACAAAATGTCAGTGAAGCGCAGATCCAGTCGCAACTGGACGTGCTCAACGCCGACTTCCGCAAATTGAACGCCGATGTCGCCAATACCCCGGCTGCTTTTGCCGGCCTGGCGGCCGACTGCGAACTGAATTTCTGCCTGGCTGCCCGTACGCCCAGTGGCGCAGCGACCACCGGTATTGAGCGTAAGCAAACTTCGGTGACCTCGTTCAGCACGAATGATAATGTGAAATATGCCAGCACCGGCGGTCTGGATGCCTGGGATGCCACCAAATACCTGAACATTTGGGTCTGTAATCTGAGCGGCGGCGTACTCGGCTATGCCCAGTTTCCGGGCGGTCCGGCGGCGACCGACGGGGTGGTGATCACCTACACGGGTTTTGGTACGAACGGCACCGCAACCGCGCCGTTCAACCTCGGCCGCACGGGCACCCACGAAGTTGGGCACTGGGTCAACCTGTATCATATATGGGGCGATGACGGTACCAGTTGCACGGGCAGCGACCAATGCGCAGACACCCCGAACCAGGCCGATGAAAACTATGGCTGCCCGGCTTTTCCGGCCGTGAGCTGTAGTAACGGCCCGAATGGCGACATGTTTATGAACTACATGGACTATACCGACGATGCCTGCATGTTTATGTTTACCACCGGCCAGAAAGCCCGGATGCAGGCTTTATTCAACAGCGGTGGTTCGCGGGCGGGTCTCACGACTTCGCTGGGTTGCGTACCACCTTCGGGCGGCGGCAGCTGCGGCACGACGGCCAGCCTGAGTGCTACCAATATTACCCAAACCAGCGCGACCGTCAACTGGGGCGCGGTGAGCGGGGCTACCTCATATAACTTGCAGTGGAAAGCCTCCACTTCCGGCACCTTTATTACCGTGTCCGGGTTGACGGGTACTGCCTATAACCTGAGCGGGTTAACAGCCAGCACGACCTATAATTACCAGGTGCAGGCCGTTTGCAGCGGCGTTTCCGGGTCTTACTCGGCGGCGGCATCTTTTACTACACAGGCTTCCGGCGGTGGTGGTTGCGCTGATCAGTACGAAACCAACAACACAAATGCGACGGCCAAAGTGATCCCGGTAAATACCGCTTTCACCGCGCAGATCGCTACATCGACGGATAAGGACTATTATAAGTTCTCCAACACGTCCACCACCAGGAATATTAAAGTAGACCTGACCACCCTGCCTTTCGATTACGACTTAAAACTGTATCGCGGCACCTCGCTGCTCCGGACGTCTGAATTAGGCGGCACGTCCAGCGAACAGGTGATCTATAACACCACCACGGTGGCAACCAACTACATCGCTTACGTATATGGTTATAACGGCGCTTTCAGCAGCAGCCAGTGTTACACCCTGAAGGCTAGTCTGAGTGCCGGCAACTGGCGGACCGACGGTAGCACCGACGGGCAGGTAGAAGAAATAGAAATTCCGGTACAGTTTGAAAATGCCGGTTTTGGTATGTTCCCGAACCCGGCAAATAGCCAGCTCACCGTAGAAGTGCCGATGGAAGCCGAAGCCGACGTACAGGTTTCGATCATCGATCCGGCCGGCCGTGCGGCCATACAACAGCACCGTACCCTGTCGAAAGGCGACAACCAGATGCTGTTCGACGTGCATAACCTGCCGAACGGCGTGTACTTCGTACAAGTGCGCAACGGGGAGTTGTCCAGCACACAGAAACTGGTGGTGAATAAGTGATTTTAGGAGACAGGGGTTAGGGGGCAGGAGTCAGGGACTCCCGTTTGCCGGCACTTGTTGGATCATAACACAAAAGGCCGTCTTGTCAGATTATCTGGCAGGGCGGCCTTTTTGTTTGTTTTGCGGCATCTGTTTTATTCAACCGCGTATTAATAAATTATTTGACCCTACTGCATCCAAAGACGCCAGTGGAATACTATAGGCAGGTTTGAGTGGTTTGAAAAGGTTTGCCGGTTTGAATAATTTTAATTGTCATGTACATAGCATTTGACTTTATTCAAAACCACTTTACGTTGACTCCTGCCCCTAACCTCCCCCTTCCTCCTTCCTTCTAATACTCTTCTTATCCTCCGCCCAGATAAAGGTATCCGGGATAAATATTTTGGCGGTCGGTAGCTCCGTACACTCCCCGGCGGGTGTTTTTACGGTCTTCCGTTCTTTTTGTTTCGTGTAAATTTTCACCTGATTCAGGCCGACGGTGTCCATTTGCACATCATAGCGGCCGTGTTTAATGAGGTAGTCCAGGATTTCCGGCGAGGCGTTGGAAATCTGGATATTGGTTTCCACCAGGATGGTATTCCCGGCCCAGTAATGCAGTTCATATAGGTCGAGGATCTCGAATTGCGCACTTTTTATAGAGTCCACTTCGAAGATCTTGTACATGGTACGTTCCATCTGGGCCTGGGCCAGAGTAGCCAGCAGCAGGCCGGCAGAAAGAAATAGCAAACGATGTTTCATGATCTTTTTTTGAGCGCGTCCATCGCAGGAATGGACCTAAACAGTAATAATTGGCGGCAAACCTACGACACCGCCGCAGGTTAGGGACGGCAGGTTTTATCAACGTCACTTTGCGCCGGCGTAGTTCATGGCATATAAAAAATCGCCCGGCTGCAAAAAGCAGTCCGGGCGACCCTGTATGTATGTACTTCCATTGGTTTATATCATTCCTTTTTGGCTTCCGCGAGGACTTCCGGGGTACGCATTTCAACCTTCATATCTTTGGGAACAAACACGACAAAACTCAGGGTTTCGTGGATCGTTTCGCCTTTCACCCGGACCTGTTTGGCCATATTGGGTGCATTCACGAGGAGTTGATCGCCGTTTGGTTTGGCCACCAGGTTGTAGCGTCCGACAGTGGCCAGTTCGTTGAGCATGGCGTTGTTGCCGGAAGGCAGGCTCACGCTGATCTCAATACGAATGGTGGGACTGTCCCATGTTTTTACGTCAACGGCGCCGGGCAGGTCGAGGACAACCGTGCCTTTACTCTCCGTATTGAAAGTTTTGTTGAATGTTTTGGCCGCAGTTTGGGCGTGAAGGGAAGAAGTGGCGGCCAGCAGTACGATCAGGATAGTGGAACGTGTAGTCATGGTATACTTCTGTTTTGATGGTTCAAAGTTAAATTTTTATTTTGCTAAAAGCAAGGCAGGCCGTAGAAATTTTGTTTCATTTGTATAAACGCGACAGAACTGCCAAGCGTTGGCCCAAGTGCTGTTTTTTTATCGCGCCTTAAAAATGCCGGCTGCCGCACATGGGCCTTTGCCGTACCTTCGCCGGTATCAATCAATGTAGCAACTATGAAAAAAACGGTACCATCGCTGTTGCTTGCTGTTCTGGCCCTGCTGACGGCCTGTGCCCCCAAACCCGGTGTTTCACTTCCGGCCACGTCACTTCGCGGTAATGCCGCCCTGCAAAGCGGGCCCATGCTGGGTTATATGGATATGTTCGAGGGCCTGATCTGGGTGCAAAGCAAGGGCGCAGCGGACGCGCAGGTTGTGTACTGGGACCTCGATAATCCGGCGCTGACCTACAACACCTCCACCCTGCGTACCGGCAGCGAAAACGGCTTTACCGCTAAACTGATCGCCAACCAGCTGCAACCCGGCAAGACCTACGGTTACCGCCTGCTGCTCAACGGCGTTGCCCTGACGCTGCCCTACGCGACGACTTTCAAAAGCCAGCCCCTCTGGCAGTACCGCAGCGATCCGCCGGCCTTTACGCTGGCCACCGGCAGTTGCGCTTACATCAACGAAACAGCTTATGACCGGCCGGGCAAACCTTATGGCAGTGAATACCAGATATTTACCAGTATAGCGCAGCAAAAACCGGACGTTATGTTATGGCTCGGCGACAACACCTATTACCGCGAACCGGACTGGAACACCCGAACGGGGATGCTGCACCGCTACACCCATAGCCGCTCGCTGCCCGAACTGCAGCCCCTCCTGGCCGTCGCCCCGAACTATGCCATCTGGGACGATCATGACTACGGACCCGATGACTCGGACGGTACCTGGGTGCACAAAGAAGAAAGCTGGGAGGTGTTCAGTGCTTTCTGGGGCAACCCGACCTACGGGGTGAACGGCCAAAAAGGCTGCACGACCCGCTTCCAATACGCCGACGTGGATTTCTTTTTGCTGGACGACCGTTATTTCCGCTCGCCGGACAAATGCGTAACCTGCCCCAACCGGAGCCTGCTCGGCAAGGAGCAGTTGGAATGGTTTTTGGCCAGTCTGGCGGCCAGTAAAGCGCCCTTCAAACTGGTGGCGATCGGTGGCCAGGTGATCACCACCAATGACGCCGACGAAACCTGTTTTCATTATTTCCCGGCCGAACGCGATACCATCCTGGCGCGTATTGAGCGGGAAAATATTAAAGGCGTGGTTTTTTTGACCGGTGATCGCCACTTTACGGAATTGAGCGCCATGAAAAACAAAGCGGGTAACTGGGTGTACGACCTGACGACCTCGCCCTTCACCGCCGGCCCGTTTGCCGAAGCCGCTACCAAAACCAGCAATGAACTGCGGGTGGCCGGCACGGTCGTGGGCGAACATAATTTTTCATTACTGCGCTTCAGCGGTCCGCGAACAGCGCGTCAACTGGAAATAAACGTGTTCAATACCGACGGCAAACCACTCTGGAATAAAACCATCGGCAGCAACGGCGACATGAAGTAAGAAGCATATTTGGTCCCAAACCAACAAACCAACAAACCCTTCCAAACCCCCTTCCAATCACACCATCAACAAAACAAACATTCAATGACTTCTCCTTTTAATCCGGTCGGGGTACTGGGCGCAGGCAGTTTTGGCACCGCCATTGCCAACCTGCTGGCTTACAATACCGATGTGCTGCTTTTCAGCCGTAAGCCGGAAGTCGTGGAAAGTATTAACCGCAACCATGTTCACCTCGACGTCGCTATTTCGCCCCGCGTACGGGCGACCAGCGATCTGGAGGAACTTGCCCGGCATTGTACGCTCATTATGCCTATTGTGCCGTCCAATAGTTTCCGGATCATGATCCGTTCGCTGGCGCCGTATTTGCGGCCGCATCACCTGATCATCCATGGTACGAAAGGGCTGGATTTGAAGGATATTGAAGAAGATGAACTGGAAAAGCCGGGCCTGCAGCTTTCCCGCGCCAACGTGCGCACCATGAGCGAAGTCGTGCGGGAAGAAAGCAGCGTTGTCCGCGTGGGGTGTTTATCCGGTCCCAACTTAAGCGCCGAGATCATGGCCGGTCAACCGGCGGCTACCCTTGTCGGCAGCCGTTTCCGCGAAGTCATTCAGGCGGGGCAGCTGGCATTGAACAGCCCGAAATTCCACGTATTCGGTTCTTATGATATTCTGGGAGCGGAACTGGCCGGCGCTTTAAAAAACATCGTCGCCCTGGGTTCCGGCGTGCTCGGCGGGCTGGGTCTGGGCCGCAATATTCAGGGCCTGCTGATTGCCCGCGGGATGGCCGAAATGGTGTATTTCGGTAAATCACTCGGCGCCTCCAGTCAGGCTTTCATCGGAGTAGCCGGTATTGGCGACCTGGTGGCTACGGCGACCAGTATTAACAGCCGCAACTATAGTTTCGGCGTACGCCTGGCCAAGGGAGAAACCACCCAGCAGATTCGCGATTCCATGCCTGAACTGGCGGAAGGCGTCCGTACGCTGCGGATTGCCCACCAACTGGCCCGGCAGTACAAGTTGCACGTACCGATTACGGATATGATGTATGCCGTCGTGTTTGAAAATTTCCCCATTGAAAAAGCGCTGGAATACCTCATGTCCTATCCATACGCGATCGACGTGGACTTTTTATAAAAACCATTGACCCGGTCAACCTTTTGCCGCCTATGCGTTACCTGATCGTCTGTCTTGCCTTGTTTTTTACCCTGCCCACCGAAGCGCAGCAGGCGCTGACTGGCCGTCGGAAGCACCTTATGAGCCGTTCCTTTATGGAATTTACCGGTGAGAACTGCTTTCAGATTACCCGCCTGGAAGCTGACATGGCTTTTCGGGAACGCAGCTGGGACGATGCGGCGGCCTTATATCGGGCGGCCAAAAGCTGCGCCGATGCCGATCAGGCCGGCCGCAGTGATATGAGCCTCCGTATTCGCGCCTGCCGGGACGCGGCCGAACAGGAACTGCTGGATAAAGAAAGTGCGGCGCGGCGGCAGGCCCGGCAGGCCATTGCCTCCAACCGCGCCGATGATGCCCAGGAGTTGCTGAAAACATTTGACCGCAGCCTGGCCTACCGTTTGGCCGATTTTGCCAACCAGTATATTGCGCCGGAAGGCGAGTATAATTCAGATTGCCTGCAGGCGATGTATGACTCCTGGTACTATATTCCAAAGGTGCACAGTAAACTGGAGGCCGGCTACGATTCGCTGCGCATTCCGTTTTGTTACCAGTTGCCGGACGACGGTATTCAGGACGGGATCATCCAGTTTGGCGGACAGCGTACTGCTGTAAAACTGTACAAACTCGCGCCCTCGAAACACTTGTTTTACATTTGGGATGCCCATACGCTGCGGCTGGAAAGTACCCTGCCGGTCGATACCGCATTCACCGGTTTTCAGGCAAGTCCCAATGGCCGCACCCTCCTGTTTTATGGAAAAGGCTTTTTTGCCTTCTGGCAGCACGGGCGCGAAATTTTCCGTCAGAAAGTAAGCCAGGTCGGCACATTTTCCTTTGCACCGGACAGTGAGCAGTTCTATTATTACGATTCGGAAACCAGCAAGATTTTATCGCTCGACCTACAGCCCAAATATCTGACCCAGTCGCGTAAAAGTAACGCCACCATCATCAAGCCGCCCGTTCCTGTGCCGGTGGTTTCGGGTATGGCGACAGCGCCGGCGGCTTTCGCCATACGGCCCACTATGCTTTGGCTGGGTTATCAGGATAGTTTGATCATTTGTACCAAAAAAGGCGATGGTCGCCCCTGGCAGCGTTCGCGCATCATCCATTTCAGCATTTCTGATAATGAGCTGGAAAATGATTTTTCAACTTCCATTTTGCTTTTTCCGGAGCAGGAAATGGTGGTCAGGTCGACTACCGACACCACCAAATTTTATCAAATTCCGGTAGAACCGGGTCGCTATGCTGACCTGGAGCCCAGCACAAGTCTGGACGAACCAATGCTTGGCATTATGCCGGACGCCAGCTTGATTGCGAAAATCAAAAGTGGCCGCGGGGAGTCGCTCTATATCCTCGACCCGACTACGATCACCTTCTACTTCGGGGCGCTGACCCCGATGGACGACTATTTCAAGCCTGGGCAGGGTGCTTTTTCGCCCGATGGACGTTGGTTCGCTGCCACAAACCAGGTAGGGCTGGTTAAATTATGGTCGCTGGCTGACCGGCAGAGTGAACGTTTGATGACGTATGGTGAATTGAACGGACTGGCCCGCTTGAGTCCCGATGGACGGGAAACCATCATGGAAACGGAAGGGAAAATCGACGGTTATACCATTCCGCAACCGGCTGTGGCCTGGAGCCTGGAAATACCTGATAAAAACCTGGGGGAACTGGTGGTGGCCAATGGCTGGCAGGCGTATTACGCCGGTACCGATTCCCTGCTGGTAATCAGCCGGAACAGCCCGGCCCTGGTTTTTGCCGTGGACAGTAATCGTATGATGGGTAATCCGTTGGTCGCTTTTGACCGGGATGAAAAATACGTGGCCTACGCGGCCGGTCCCGATTCGGTCATCGTCTGTCGCCTACCCGATGGGCAGGTGGTGGCTAAACGCGCATTTTCCGGTTCACTCCGATCCCTGGTTTTCATCCCCGGCCGGCACGCACTGGTGATCGTCCTACAAAATATCAACGATTATCAGCAGCAACAGAACGTGATCAAGATCTGGGATTTTGCGGGCCCCCCGGCTGCCCTGTCCACCGTTCGTTTGCACGGTTATGACATCCAAATGGTGGCAGTATCCCCTTTGGGTGATCATGTGGCTTTTTCTAACGGCAGCACCATTCGGGTATTCGACCTGGATCGGCTGGACGATGAGCAGGCCAGTATACGCGCCATCAATGGACTGACGATCAATAGCCTGGTCTTTCAGCCGAATAGTCAGTCACTGGTGGCGGGCTATAATAATGGCTCGATCATTTTCTGGAATGCCGAAACCGCACAGTTCGTTTTTGAATTTAAAAACAGCTATGAATCCTGGGCCAGTGCCATTTACCAGATGGCTTTTACCCCGGATGGTAACCGCCTGCGTTACCTGGATTATAATAATCACCTTTTTGAACGGGAACTCAATCCGGACAATATCCGGGCCCTGGCGCAAACCACCTACAAACAACTGACCGCTTTTAATTCGGAACAAATACTAAAGTTTAACCTCGAACCAGCCCTGAGTTACGACGAGAATTTCGAGCTGCTGGCCAACTCCGATGACGGGCCGCTGATTCGCTCCTTTTTTGAATTTTATCAACAACAGGCGCTCAGCAGTAATAATATTGAGCAGGTTGGTATTTACTGCAACCGCGCTTTTGAGCTGTACAAACACCTCGATCTGGATTTTCAGAAAAGCCAGCGGCAGACCATGCTCGAACTGTACGAGGATTTGAGCTGGAAGTGGTTGTTGCGTAATAAAATCCCGCAGTCGGTGCGGGTGGTGGCGGAGATGAACCGCAATTTTGGCCACTCCCGGGAAGCCGTACGGGCCGGCGCCTTTACATCGCTGCTGAGTAATGACTTAGGGGCAGCCACCCGGTTTTTCGTCAACTGGATGATGGAAGCCAGTGAGGAATACTTGTCGGGCGATCAGGAAGGAATGATTAAAAAACTGCGGCAACTGACCGATTATGATCTGCTGGATGCCGTGCAGTTGAACTATTTATGCGCGTTATTCGGCGAGCTGACCAATGTGGATGATAAGATGTGTCCACCCAATGCCCAGCCGATGGTCATTCCTTTTGATGCCGATACGGAGTTACGCTGGAAAATACTGGTTGCCCTGCATCAGGCCGGTCTGACCAACAGTTACCTGCGAAAGGTCCAACTGTTGCAAGCCGCGTATGCCCAGGCGCAAACCCTCCTGCGCCGTCATCCCGATAGTCGCCTGGAGTTGGAAAAAACGGCCCTGGCTTTGGCCAACAGCTATTTTGCCATGGGTAATTTTGAACAGAATTCCAGCCGCGCTGCCGATCATTTCCGTCAGGTCATCCAGTTGCTGGGTTCAACCGGTACATTTCTCGAAGATTGGAACCGGCAGGATCTATTGCTGCGCAGCTACCTGGCCTTAGGGGATTATCAATTGACTACCAACCAGTTGGATGCGGCACTGGCCACCTATTCAAGCGGGATTAAACTGGCTGCTGAAACCGGCGCCGCGCAGAAGGCTATGTTGAACGTCAATGTACTGAGTAACTTATACCTGCAACGCGGCCAGGTTGACTTAGGCCTGAATAAGCTGGATGCGGCCCGATCCGATGTAGAAGCAGCTTCCGCGCAATTTAGTGATCAGCTGAACCCGCTATACTTCGGACCGCTGCTCTGGCTGGAAGGTCAAACGACAGAAGCCCTCACCCAGTACGATGCCATCACCGATGAGTCGATGCTGGCGCTGGCCCGGTTTAATATTCAGCGGCTGGCGGAGTTACGCCCCGACCTTCGGATGGGTATGGCCACGCTGGATTCCGCGGTGGTCCGGCGGGTAAGAGTCAAATATTCCACCCTGGATACGCTGCTCAGCAACTATAATCTGGTGCAGTTACGGATGACTCATATTAGTGCACTGAAACAGTGGTCAGCGGTGGTTCACGAAAATCAACAAGCCCTACGTTACACGGAACGCGCCATGCAGGCTGGTTATGAATGGAATTCCACCGTGCAAAAATGGCTGGATGCCCAGTTGCAGGAGTCGTATGCTCAGTTATTTGTGAGTAAACAGAATCCAGCGGCGCTTTCGCGCTCCATTCTCTATGCCGAACGTGCGGAAACCTATGCGCGGGATTCATTTCCGGGCTATTCCTATCTTTCCCTGCTGAAAACCAACCATGCCCATGCCTTAGCGCTGCGGGATGGGCCCGGCGATCGTGCTAAAGCGGTGGTCATTTACCGCGATTTTCTGGCGACCCACGAGGGCGCGTATGATGCCTGGGAGTTGCTGCAAAAAGATTTCCGCGATCTGCACCAGGCCGGTATCGAATGGCCCCGTATGCGGGATTTAATTGCGGAAATAAAACCGGCCGGGCTGCAACTGTCGGCCGCTGACTGGCGCGATATGGGCGTCGTGCAGTAAAATACGACTGGTTATAACCGTAAGCAGGGCTTAACCATCCATTTCCTGTACACCGGGAACAAACCATTTACCCGCTTGTGCGGCTGTCTGCTACCAACCTAAAACTAATTACCTTTGGCCCGCCACGCTCACCTTTAACTCCCATCCATGACGCCACCTGAGCAACTTTTGCACGAAACGGAATCATACATTACCGACTATTTCACCCGGTTAATATCTCCGGAATACGTCTTTCATGATCTGGACCATACGGTACAGACGGTGGCGGCAGCCCGGATTATTGGGGAGGGTTTTCAGTTGGACGACCGCTCTATGATGCTTTTACAGCTGGCCACCTGGTTCCACGATACGGGTTATGCCGAAGGTCCGCAGGACCATGAGGAACGCAGTGTGGTCAATGCGCGACAATATTTGCAGAACAAGATCAGCGAATCGGAGTTGGAAACCGTTATCGCCTGTATCCGGTCCACCAAGGTGCCGCAGCAACCGCAAAACCGGCTGGAAGAGATCATTTGCGACGCCGATCTGAGCCACCTGGGGATGGAAAGCTACTGGGACCGCACCGGCAAACTGCGCCAGGAATTTATTCTGGCCCGTAAAACGGTGATGAGCGAGCAGGACTGGGTGGATTTTGAGTTGAATTTTCTGTTGTCGCATGACTACCACACCTCGGTAGCGCAGCAGTTGTTTAACAAACGCAAAGGCAAACATGTGCAGCAACTCGTAAAACAGAAACACCGCCTCAACCCCGACAAGGCGCCGACAGTGGAAGAACTGGCGCTGCTGGACGACAAAAAGAAGAACGGCAAAGGGAAAGATCTGGATAAAATATTGCAGGAAAGCGAGAAGGAATTGAGCAGCTCGCGGATGGGGCGCGGCGTGGAAACGATGTACCGCACGACTTACCGCACCCATACCAACCTCAGTTCGATGGCCGATAGCAAAGCCAACCTGATGCTTTCGGTGAATGCGATCGTGATTTCTATCCTGGTGTCTAATTTGCTGCCTAAACTCCACGACAACCAAAAACTCATTGTACCGAGTATTCTACTGACTTTTACCTGCCTGGGTTCCATGGTGTTCGCCACGCTAAGCACCCGGCCTAAAGTGACCGAAGGCAAAGTGACGAAAGAAGCGATCAAACAACGGAAAGCCAATTTGTTATTCTTTGGAAACTTCTATAATATGGCGCTGGAAGATTTTCAGTGGGGCGTCAATGAAATGTTGAAAGACCATGAGTTTCTGTATAGTTCCATGAGCCGCGATTTGTATTTCCTAGGTATCGTTTTGGCCAAAAAATATCGTTACCTGAGTATTTGTTACAACCTGTTTATGTACGGACTGATCACATCCGTGCTGGCGTTTGGTATAGCGTTCGCCTTGTAAAATAAAATTTAAGTGTCCGTACTTGTCATCATACCCACCTACAACGAACGGGAAAATATCGAAGCCATCGTGCGCGCCGTGTTCGGCCTGCCCGAACCTTTTCATGTGCTTATTGTAGACGATGGGTCGCCCGACGGCACCGCCCAGATCATCCGGACGCTGCAAGCCGGCGAATTCGGCGGGCGCTTACACCTGCACGAACGCCGGGGCAAACTCGGCCTGGGGACGGCCTATATCGCCGGTTTTCGCTGGGGCCTGGAGCATGACTACGACTACCTGATCGAGATGGATGCCGATTTTTCGCATAACCCCCGGGATTTACCGCGTCTGCTGGCCAAGTGCCGCGATGAAGGCGCCGACGTCGCCGTCGGTTCGCGTTACTGCGCGGGCGGACAGGTCGAAAACTGGCCCTGGGAACGCCACTTTTATTCCCGCGGCGGCTCCATTTACACCCGCGTTATTACGCTGATGCCGGTTTCCGATCCAACGGCCGGTTTCGTTTGCTGGCGACGCAAAGTGCTGGAAACCATTGATCTGGATAAAATTCGCTTCGTCGGATACGCCTTCCAGATCGAAATGAAATTCGCCGCCTGGGAACTTGGGTTTAGTATTAAAGAAGTGCCGATCACGTTCAAAGACCGGGAGCTGGGCGTTTCTAAAATGTCCCTGAAAATTGTGCAGGAAGGGATATTTGGCGTCCTGCAAATGCGCTGGCGGGGTTTTTTCTCTTCGTATGCGAAAGGGTAGGTGTAGAAAAGGTTTAGAGGGGTTTAGAAGGAAGGTTTAGAGGGGTTGAGTCTGGCGTATTTCAATTCATTCTGTTCAACTAAATGAATTGCAAGCACCACACTAAACCCCTCTAAATTTTTCTAAACCTTTTTTCTAAACCTTTTCTCACACAAACCCCAGCGTTTCAAATTTCTCCCCCAGCACTTTTTTCGAATCCGATTGCAGCCAGTTATCCAGCAGGGTAGCGTAGACCTGCCGGAAATCCACCTGGTACTGCAGGTCGCCGTCGTTCAGATTTTGCAAATCCGGCATCGCATTGAGCAGGCCTTTCTGTTTCAAAGCGCCGCCCAGAAATAACATGTTGTTGGCCGTGCCGTGATCTGTGCCGCCGCTGGCGTTTTGCGACACCCGCCGCCCAAATTCGGAAAACGTGGCCACCAGCACCTCGTCCCATTTACCATTATTCTTCATATCGCCGGCAAAAGCGGCGAGCGCGTCGTTCATTTCCTGGAACAGCCGTTTTTGCTGACCGTCCTGACCGACATGCGTATCGAAACTACCCAGCGAAACGTAGTAGACCGACGTATCGGTATCGGCCAGAATCAGGGAAGCAATGGTTTTGAAGTGTTTGCCCAGCCCGGTGGACGGGTAGGCGGCCGTGCTGGTTTTAGCCCGGCTTTGCGTGTATAAATATTCCGCCGAGGAGAGTGTTTCCGACATGGTTTTGTACAAATAAGCCACCGGACTATCCGCATGATCTCCCGGATGCGCCTTGGCCAGGTCGCTGAAGTAGGGACTGCGGGTGGCTTCATAGAGCCGTTTGGCATCCTGCATCGCCAGGCCTTTATGCGTTTCGCCTTTGAGCGCAAGTCCCAGCGTATCATCCAGTTCGAGCGCGGCCGTCGCGCGGTCACAACCTGCACATTGTGCATCCAGGTAACGGCCCAGCCAGCCGGTCTGCCAGTATTCCTCAGCCGGACTGCCCGATTGCCAGATGTCCATACTCCGGAAGTGGGAGCGGTCGGGATTGGGATAACCGACGCTGTTCAGAATGGCCATTTCGCCCTGATCATACAGGTTTTTCAGACCGCTCAGACCTGGGTGCAAACCGGCGTCATCGGTCAGGCTGAGGGCATTGGCACGTTGAATACCCAGGCGGGGGCGCTCTTTGAAGTAAATATCGTTGCGGTAGGGGATAACGGTGTTCAGACCGTCATTTCCACCGCTCAGTTGCAGCACAATGAGTTTTTTACCACTCGGCGCAATACTTCCCGGGCGTTGAAAACCGGTCAAAAATTGCGGCAACCAGAGCGAAGCAGTGGCCAAAGCACCGGTTTTTATAAAATCTCTTCTTTTGATGAGCATGGGATGGATGGTTAGATATTAACGTAGGGGCACCCCTTGCGGGCGCCCAATGGGTAGGGGCACCCCTTGCGGGTGCCCAATGGGTAGGGGTACCCCTTGCGGGTGCCCAATGGGTAAGGGCACCCGCAAGGGGCGCCCCTACCCCAATTGATATTCCGGCGTGGCCATCAACTGCACCATCATTGATTCGATGAAGGCGCTGCGGTTGCGGTAATCGGCATGGGTTTGCAGCGTTTCGACGGGTATTTGTTTACTGTTTGCGGCCCACAGGTAATCTGCCAATGCCGGGATCATTTCCTGCTCCGGTATTTTGCTGAACAGATCCAGTGCGGGTTGCCAGTCGATGGTGGCGGCAAAACGCTGCTGCCTGTTGCGTTGATCTTTCTGGCCCATTTGCTGGTCATCGTCGTCTTTACCCTGCACATCGAGCTCGTTTTGCGCGTAGATCATTTGCGGAATCCGCAGGCGGAGCATGAGCGAACTGCTGTCGATCCAACTGCGGCCACCGGGCCAGCCGGCCACATTAGGTGGATAAAAAAGGATTTGCCCCATGGCTTTTTGTAGCTGCAACTGGACTTCCGGATTGTCCAGCGTCATCGGCAGGGCGCGGCGTATACCGACCCATAGTTCGACCGGCGATTTGATTTTGGCACCCACATTTTCCGGCGCATAAAACCAGTCGCTGCGCACGATGTCGTCCAGCAGGCGCATAATACTGTAGCCACTGTCGAAAAAACGGTCAGCGAGCCAGGTGATGCGGTTTGCCGGCGCCTCATTTTCGTTGACTAAAAAGCGATATATTTTGCTGGTCAGGAAGTGCGCCGTTGGTCGCTGTTCCAGTAAAATGCTGAGCACGTCGTCTCCGTCGAGCGGCCCGGTTTTGCCGAGCAGCGTTTTGGAACCCATATCGTGGTCGCGCTGGCGAAACTGAAAATCGCCGTTGAGCCGGAAACCCCAGCCGGTAAAGGCCCGGGCGGCTTCCTTCACGTCCGTTTCGGTGTAATGGCCGCGACCCAGCGTAAAGAGCTCCATGACTTCGCGGGCGAAATTTTCGTTGGGATGTTCCTTTTTGTTTTGCTGGTTATTCAGAAAAGCCAGCATCGCCGCCGATTTGCTCACGCCCCGCAGCAGATCGCCGAAATTGCCCAGCGCATTTTCCCGGATCACTTTGAGCAACTGCTGCTGGTAGAGAATGTTGATGTTGCGGCTGGCGAAGTGACCATGCCAGAAGAAGGCCATTTTTTCCCGCAACTGCGCTTTGGTAAAGGTCATTTCATCCAGCCACAGCAGGTTCAGGTTGCGCAGATCTTCACGGCTTTGCTGGCGCAGCTGTTTTTTCTGCTCCTTATCCAGGTCGCGCTGTTCCATTTTACCAATTTCGCCGAGGCCCATGAGCAGCCCCTTGACTGCGCTGTCGGCCACGTCGAAATAGTCGGGTGTGGGCTTCGAATCGTCCTTGAGTTTCGGCCACCAGCTGGCTTCGGGCAAGGCCGTCCACCTGCTCCAGCTTTTGGTGCTTGGTCCGAAACCGAAACGGCCGAGTAAATGCTGCAATTTTTGACTCATTGGGAAAAGGTTTGGGAAAAGGGTTTGAAAAAGGGTTTGGAAAAAGGGGTTTAGAGGCTGTGATTTTGAACGAAACTTGAAGGTAAATTGCTGACGACCAGCAACTAAACCCTCTAAACCCCTAATGATTACCCACAAATCCACCAGTTTTATATTTTCTTAAACTCTTGTTGATCAGTCGCTTACGTAGAGCAATTGGAACGCGGATTTTACGGATTAAACGGGTTTTCACAGATTTTTATCCAAATCTGGCAAATTTTGGTACGCAGACCAAGACCAAAAATCCGTTTTTATCCGCAGCATCCGTAAAATCCGCGTTCCAACTGCTC
>JANPIN010000056.1:0-27587 GCA_031425035.1 Saprospirales bacterium
TATTGTTAGCGAGGTTCCCGGAATCAGCTTAAGATTGATAATTGAACCTCATTTTTTTAAATCCGTTTTAATCTGTTTCATCCGTTTGATCCGTTCTTCTATCCCGTCTGGTGCGCGCTCGTAGCAGGATAGAAGAACGGATCAAACGGATTAAAACGGATCAAAACGGATCTTCATCGCCTGCGGCGAAAAGGAGTAGGGGGCATCTTCCGCTTATTGTTAGCGAGGTTCCCGGAATCAGCATATGATGGATAATTGACCCTCATTTTTTTTAAATCCGTTTTAATCTGTTTCATCCGTTTGATCCGTTCTTCTATCCCGTCTGGTGCGCGCTCGTAGCAGGATAGAAGAACGGATCAAACGGATTAAAACGGATCTTCATCGCCTGCGGCGAAAAGCAGCAGGGGCATCTTCCGCGCCTGCGAAAAATGCCCCTGCTATTCTTAATTTAATCTTAGTCACTATTCCCGGTTTCGCGGACGGCAACGCTGCTGCCACTCCGCTTTAAAACGCGCACGTTCTTCATCATTCATATTCATCCAGCGCTCGCGCGGAGAGGTCCGACCAGCACGCCGGCCGCCGGCCCAGCCGCCTGGGCGACCACCGCGAAAGCCGCCGAACAACAGGCGGCATAAGACCAGCAGACCCACCGCCTGCCAGAAAGTGAGCACGCCCACGCCGAGTACCGGCGGTAGAATATTATTCCAGAGATACTGCACCGCCCAACCCAGCAACAGCATCATCCCGGCGATGCCAAAAGGGATCAGCAGGAATTTCAGTGGACGACGACGGCGCATCGGATCTGTATTCGGACGATTATCGAACATGGTCAATGACATTTAAATTTGTACAAACTCCTGATACAGCGTTTCCAGCCGCACCCGCAGATGCTGCACGGCGTAGCGTTTTCGCGAAATGAGGGTCTTGATGTTTTCACCGGTCCGATCGGCTATTTCCTGAAAAGTCTGGTCTTCCAGCTCATTCCAGACGAACACATTCCGCTGGTTCTCCGGCAATTCATCCAGCGCGACAAAAAGTTCGTCCCAGACTAACTGCCGAAAATATTCCGTTTCCGGCGTATCGGGCGCAGCCAGCAAAAGGTCCTTGAAATACAGTTCGCCGTCCTCGTCGGCATAGGCGTAATCTTCCAGGGCATCGGTTGTCTGTTTGCGGTGCAGGTCGGTGACGCGGTTGCGGGCCACCCGGAAGAGCCAGCCGCTGATCTGTTCGATGGGTTCGGTGTCGGCCACCCGGCTGAACTGGTACCAGACGTCCTGCAGTACATCCTCGGCATCGGCATCGGTCGGCACGCGGCGGCGAATGAAACCGAAGAGGCGCTTCCCGTATTCCCGTATAATCCCGACGATATTTTGCTGTGGTGCTACTGCCATTGCGCGTCGCATGGATGATTGCTTTCATCGGGAAGACGAACCAGCCAGGATTTTACTTTAAAAGAAGAGCGATATTTTAAAAATCAGGTGTTTTCAATAATCAGCCCGTGCCAGGGGATGGTTTTTGAAAACACCTGACCCCTGCCATTTTCCTACAAATTTCCCGCTTTCTTTTGCTCCGCTAAATACCGCGATGCCCGCATCGACAGCGCCAGGATGGTCCAGGTGCAGTTTTTATCGCCTTGTGAGGCAAAGGGCGCCGCATCGACGACAAAGAGGTTTTTCACGTCGTGGGCCTGCTGCCATTTGTTCAGCGCCGAGGTTTTCGGGTCGCTGCCCATACGGATGGTGCCGACTTCGTGGATGATCTCTCCGGGAGCATTTAATCCGTAGTCCTGCTCGGCAGTCGGTTTTTTACCCAGGGGAATACCGCCCATTTCATGGATGACCTGCTCGAAGGTTTCGTGCATGTGTTTGGCTTGCAAACGCTCGTGGTCCGACCAGCGGTAGTGGAAGCGCAGCACCGGAATACCGAATTTATCTACCGTTGTGGGATCGATTTCGCAGTAGTTGTCCTCGCGGGCAATAGCTTCGCCGCGACCCGCCATGCCAATATAAGCGCCGTAGAAGCGCCGGTAGTCGTCTTTCAATGTTTTACCGTAACCGCCCGCTTCATGCGCCAGGCCGTTTCGGTCGGGAAACATGCCGTTGGTATTTTCAATGCCCCAGCCAAAGCCATAAGCCGGCATACCCATACCGCCCCAGTATTCGATGTGGTAACCGCGCGGAAAATCGAGGTTCTTATTATTCAGCCACCAGGGACTATACACGTGCATGCCGCCGACCCCGTCTTCATTATAGCGTTTGCGGTCGAAAAGCATGGGCACAATGGCGCCGCGGGAAGCGCCCGTAGAATCGTGCAGGTATTTACCCACCACACCCGACGAGTTGGCCAGCCCTTCCGGGAAACGGGCGGACTTGGAGTTAAGCAGCAGCCGCGCCGATTCGCAGGCACTGGCCGCCAGCACGACCACGCTGCCGCGGACCGTTTTTTCCTCCATGGTTTTGGTGTCGATATACGACACGCCGGTCGCCAGTCCGGTTTTGGCGTCGGTGAGCACTTCCCGGGCCATGGCGTAATAAATGGTATCCATATTATTCGTCTTCGAAGCCGGCTTGCACAGGCAGGAGGACGAGGAAAAGTCGGCATAAGCAAGGCAGGCCCGGTTGCACTGGCCGCAGTAAAAGCAGCTGCCGCGTTCATCATTGACCGGTTTGGTCAGAATACTGAGCCGGGAAGGGATGGTCGTAATGCCCAGGTTTCGATTGGCCTTTTTGATCATCATTTCATGCAGGCGCGGTTTGGGCGCAGGCAGGAAGACCGAATCGGGGTCGTTGGGCAGGTTTTCCTTGGAACCGAACACCCCGATCATACGATCCACTTCATCGTAAAACGGCGCCACGTCGTCATAACCGATGGGCCAGTCGACCCCCAGTCCGTCGATGCTGTGGCGTTTGAAATCGTCGGGTCCGAACCGCAGGGAAATACGCCCCCAGTGGTTGGTACGTCCGCCCAGCATACGGGAGCGGAACCAGCGCCATTGGGTATCGTCTTTGGTGGTGTATGGTTCGCCTTCAATATCCCAGCCGCCATAAGCCGCATCGAAATCGCCGAAAGGCCGAAAACGCGTACTGGCGCCACGGCGCGGCGATTGCCAGGGCCATTTCATTTGGGTAATGTATTTGGGATCGGCAGGATCGAAATGCTGCCCGGCTTCGAGCAGACAGACCTTAGCGCCCGCTTTGGTTAATTCGTAGGCAGCCATGCCGCCGCCCGCTCCGGAACCGATAATGATGACATCGTAGGTTTGGGGGGTTTCTTTAATTTGAAAGCTAGACATCGTTGTGAGCGGACGGGATGAAAAAAGTGCGCGCTAAGTTAGCGCTCTCCACCTTTTTTGCAAGCCGAACTTTTTTTGTTCACACCGGGGCAGAGAAGGACCATTAATTGCCAGTACCTGCATTTGGTCAAATTTATTATAGCCTGTCTGTTTTTGGCACGAAATTTTAACATAACCCTTAAAAGAAAGCAATCTACAGCGCGGTTTAATGAAGACCAACCCATAAAACCAAGATCACCAGCTGCGTCGTATGTGTTTTCAACCATCACCAATCAAGCTCTTATCATGAAACTAATCCTTGCAGTACCTGCAGTCAGCCTGCTCTTCTCCGGAGCGCTTGGCATGAACCGATTATCCCAGAACCAGAGCACTACCCCAATTTCTGCTACTCCCGAAGTGCCGATGGTGACGGTCAGCGCGCCAAAAATATGGGCGCAAACCGCTCCGGTACACAAAGGAGAGAAATTCGACCTTTCTTTTGAAACCCCGCATGCCGCCTATCTGGGCGTCATCGATCCCAGCGGAAAATTCTTTTACGTGATATTTCCGGCCCAGGATGCCCAAGGCAAACTGAAACCTTTAATGGACGGTCAACAATTCATTAACCAACAGTCCATTACCATCAATACGGCTACGCTCACGGCTGACCCGTATACCTATGGTGTTATTGAAAATCAACCTGTTTTCACCAAATCGGGTACATACCGGTTCATACTGGGGGAAACTTTACACACCGACGATGAAAACCTGGTTTCCATTGTACGGGTAGTATATAAAGATTCCAAGCGCCCTTCAGCGCCGACGGTACCGGCTATTGCCGCTAATTAATTCCCTTATTAAAGATCGTCCAAGATTATAAAACCAAAAATCCCCTGGTCGCCTTCGGGCAGCCAGGGGATAATTTTATTAACGCGGGGGGTATAAACTTCTAATTATTCAGCGTCAGTTGTTTGCCGAGGTAGAAGTCGAGGATTTTCAGGTTAAAGAGATAGGTATATTTGGCAACGGCCAGATCATTTTCGGCAATATCCTGATTACTCTTGGCGGTCGTTAACTCGAAGGTATTGACTGCGCCGAGGTTGAGCCGTTTTTCCATGTTTTGAAAAGTCGTCGAGGTCGCATCAAAGGTTTTCTGGGCGGCATCGAGCTGTTGCCGGGAGGCACGGGCATTCGCCAGGGCCGTCTGAATGTCGTTTTTCAGTTGCTGGCGAAGCTGGGTGTTCTGGATTTGCGCATTCAATACGTTCAGGCGGGCACGTTCCACACTCAAGCGATTACGGCCATTCTGGTATATAGGGACCGAAATGCTCAGGCCAACACCCTGACCAAAGTTTTGGTCGACCTGGTCGAAATAAGGCACTTTACTGTAGCGCAGTCCTTCCTGGAAAAAAGCGACCGGTATAGAAGTGCCGTTGATTTCGACGATCACCGGATTACCTTTCACCATTTCTCCGGTGGGGGTAGCGGAGAGGAACTGGGAGGAATAATTGCTGCTCAGGCTGGCGAAGGCCGAAATGGAGGGATAGTAGGCGGCGCGGGCAATCGGGATGCCCTCTTCGGCGCTCTTGATGCGGAATTCCGCCGCCTGCACGTTCGGCTGGGTCGTGGCCGCAATATTGTATACATTCGTCAGGGTACCGGGATCTTCGACGGTGGCGGGAATAACGATGGCGGGCTGCTCGATCTGCATATCATAATCGGGTTCCAGCTGCAGGAGTTGTTTAAGGGTGAGATAACCCAGTTCCAGGCTGTTTTGCGAGCTCACAGCACTTTGTTCGTCGCGCGCTACCTGGGCGATCAGGTTATACTTCTCGGCCATGGGCGTGTTACCGGCTTCGATCAGCCGCAGCGTGACGCTAAGTTGCTGCTCGCTTTGTTTGACCCGGCGCCGGGCATTTTCCAGCTGTTCATTAGACAGGAGGATATTTAAATAGGCTTGAGCGACCTGTAGACCCAGGTTATTGACCGTTTGTGCGGCATCGGCATTGGCGGCCTGCAAATCCCAGCCGGCTTGTTTCACCTGGTGGTGAATAAGGCCGCCGTTGAAGAGTGAAATACCGGCATTGAGGCCCAAACTGTTGTAACTGGTAGAGGTGGTGCTAAACTGGTTGGTCGTCGGATCGATGGTCCGGCCGAATTGTTTACCCAGGTTACTGTTCGCATTGACATTGGGTAAGCGCGAGGCCCTGGCTTGTCTTTCTGACAACATAGAGAATTTGACATTTGCCTCGGCCTGCTGCACGGTGATGTTATTTTCCTGGGCGTAGCGGATGCAGCGCTCGAGCGACCAGGTTTCCTGGGCGTGGGCGGCAGTGAGGAATAGCAACCACACCACGAGGGTGTTTACGATGTACTTCATAGATGGGTGGATAAAGCGGTTCGAGCCATTTTTTTGCTCGGCAAGAGTACAAACGGACCGGCAATTGATAATTGTAAATTATATAAATGTTCATTTTCGACGGATGAACCCAATGAAATGCCCGAAACTTGGCTGGATATTTGTTTGATTTTGGTTAAATATAGCAGTCGGGTTGACGGTTGCTGAAATAGCCTTACCTTTGTGGCATCGAAACACTAACTCATCGCTTATGTTTGATTTTCGTGACAAGAAGAAAAATGATTCGCCTGCACCGTCCTATCCGGAGCAAAAAAAGAACTCCCTGGACGAGATAAACAAAGATGATCTCACGGTCCTGGAGCGCGAACAGATGAATAAAGTCGTCGGTAGTAAGAGTGTGCCGGTAAGTTTTAGCGACATCCTCACCTGGTCGTCCAGCCTGGGCGGCACTACCCCGCAGTAGCCTGTTGCTCCACGTTGTTGGCGGTAGCAGTTCCTGATCCAGGAATTAAGAAGCCTTTTGCCGGTATTGACCGCAAAAGGCTTCTTTTATTTGGTTGATGATTATTCCCGCTTTATAAAGCGCACACAATCAAACCCTTTTTTCCCCATGTCATTTTCAGAAATCTGGCAGCTTTTTACTACCGGCCTGCGCGCCACCACTGGTCTGGAATATATAGCCGTGTTTTTCGGTATTCTCAGCGTGCTTTTATCCCGCCTGGAGAACATCTGGGTCTACCCTACCGGCATCGTCAACACCACGATTTATATTTATCTGAGCGTGCTCGGCGGACTGTTTGCCGAGGCCGGCGTAAACGTGTATTACACCGTTATGAGCGTCATTGGCTGGGTGCTGTGGGCGCGGCAAAAAGACGGTGTTTCGGCGCTGCGCATCAGTGCGTCCAGCCGCCGGGAATGGCTCTGGGCCCTCGGTTTCTTCGCCGTTTGCTGGGGCGTTCTCTACCTGATTTTACATCAATTTACCCCCAGTACTGTACCGGTGGCCGATAGTTTTGCCTCCGCCGCGGCCTATACGGGCATGTGGCTGATGGCCAAAAAGAAACTGGAGAACTGGATTTGGTGGATTGTGACCAACATTGCTTCCATTCCTTTATATTTTATTAAAGGTTATGTGTTTACCAGTTTTCAGTACGTGGTATTCCTGGTGCTGGCGGTGATGGGCTATGTGGAATGGCGGAGAAAATTGCGGTTGGCGGAAGCGGCGGAAAAGGGTTGATGGGGATTGATGAAGGTTGATGAGGTTTATAATCAGGCGGCTACACCACCATAATTTGCGCCACTTTATAAAGCGTATACACCCATTATGTGGCCAGGAAGTATTGGGTTCGGGCCTTGTATAGTTGGACGAAAGATTTTACAACTTAAAAAAAAGTTGTCAAATCGGCCCCGGCTAAAATTACCCCACCATCTCGTTCAATTCCGCATTCCGCATTCGCAATTCCGCATTCAAATGGCTAGCCAGGCGAAGGGCAGGACGAAAATGAAGGAGTCGAAACGATCCAGAAAACCGCCGTGGCCGGGCATGATGGAGCCGGAATCCTTGACGCCCATGCTGCGCTTAAGCATCGATTCCACCAGATCACCGATGGTACCGAATACTGCTACGACTGCCGCGATGGCCATCCATTGGGGAAAAGTAAAAACCGGCAGCCACAGCGAAAACAGGCCCGTTACCAGGAAAGTGCAGACCATGCCACCCAGCGTGCCTTCCCAGGTTTTATTCGGGGAAATACGGGGGAAGAATTTCGTTTTACCAATTTGAGAACCGATCAGATAGGCAAACGTGTCATTGGCCCAGGTTAAAACGAGCAGGCCCAAAACGCGCAGCGGCATATACTGGTCATTCGAATAGGAGATGGAAATCAGCAGCGCGAAAGGAACGCCGAGGTATACAATGCCCAGCACATACTGCCCGAGATTCACGAATGGCTGCCGCGACTCGAGGAATAACTCCACGATAAAGAGTATGAAAACAAGCATCACCAGCACTATCGCCAGCATAGAACCCAAAAAATGCGACAGGTTGGGGATGAACAGGCCATTTAAACTCGCACTGCCATCCGGTAGAGCATTAACGACGTAGGAAAATTTAACGATCAAATAAGGCAAACACCCCAACACAGTGCCAACCACCCGCCGGAAAGCCAGATAATTCCCCTCCGGCCGAAACATCAGTCCCGTAAATTCCCAGAGCGCCCCCGCCGTGATGATCAGGAAAAGCAAAAAGAAAGTCGTGGCTCCGCCAAATATGCCTCCGAGCATGACGATGACGAAAAAAATGGCGGAAATGACCCGTTGGCGCATAGAAGTGGAAGTTGATGGGTGGTTTATGGGGGGGGGTGATAAGGGTTGATAAGGGTTGATAAGGGTTGATAAGGTTTATTAGGGTTTATAAGGGTTGATAAGGGTTGATACACAAGGTCCAGAAGAATGAGGGGAGCTACTCCTTCATAGTTCATCGTTCATACATCATCGTTCATAGTTCATCGTTCTTTCCTTTCACTCTTTGCCACAGCACTCCGAACGAGCGGCGGCTGGCGGCCATGTTATCGGGATTGCGGTTGTTCTGGTGCAGATCCCAGGCGCCGTTTTGATTTTTATAGAGCAGGAAAGGGAACACGTAATTATTGCCGTTCAACGTATCGCCCAGCAGACCGAAGCGCAGATCATTGACCTGGAGCGTATCGCCGCGGTAAGGCTGGACATTATAATAACCATCCGAAAACCACAGCAGGAAATGTTTGGCGCGGTCCTCATCCGGTATATTATCCAGCATCTCGTGGCGCTTCGGCAGGGTGGAAATACCGGAAAACCCTGGCTTCGGATCATTAAAACCGTATAAACTGAAGTAATAAGCGGTATCTCCTTCCGCTATGCCCGACCATACGATGTTGTTAAAAATGGTCGGATTGGTGTAATAACGTTTGTAAGTAATGCCTTTCGCCTGCAGCACCTGCTCGAAAGCGCGATTGACCGTCCTTTTATGCCACACCGTGTACAGGCATAAATAACCGCAGAACCAGATCAGTCCGGCCAAATTCCACCAGCTCCGGCGGCGATCCGTGCTGGCAAAACGGGCGGCCACCAGCAGGCAAAGTGCGAATGGCAACGTGCATATCGGATCGACCACCGAAACGGTACACCACTGCACCCGCAGGTCACTGAACGGCTGCCAGATCTGCGTGCCCCAATTGGTGAAACAATCCAGTATCGGGTGGGTGAAAATGCTCCAGAAAAACAAAGCCACCCAGGTCCGGTAAGGCAGCTCGACCATCGCCAGATTGCGTTGCCAGTAGTCGCTCCAGAGTTTCCAGGCAAACCAGCCGCCCAGCAACAGGGTGGGCACCAGTATATACCAGCTTAAACCCTGTCCGAGCAGCACGGGAATGAAGTTAATACCCACCGCTGCACCCACATACAGGAGGAACCAGGTGACCATAGCGCCGGCCTTATAACCCGGCTTTTGATACGTATGATTGCTGTAAAACTGCTGCGTCAGCCAGGCCAGTAACCAGGGCGCCAGGGCGGCAAACAGAAACGAATGCATGAAAGCCCGGTGAAAAGCGGTGGCCGAAATTTCATCTGTAACGAAATTAGCGAACACGTCCAGGTCGGGGATGGTCCCGCCGATCGCGCCCCAGAGCATGGCGCGGTTACCGATTTTCCGACCGGCGATAATTTCGCCGCAGGCGGCGCCGAGTACTATTTGGGTGAAGGAATCCATGGGTAACTATGAACTATGAACTATAAACTATGAACTATGAACTATTTGCGGTGGAGGATGGCGCGCTGGTATACGGAGATGGGATAACTGCTGACGGGGGGTATTACTTCTTCGCCTTGTTTGGTGTTGCCGGTGGTGCTGACGGCGGTTTCTTTACCGGTTATAATTTCAAAAACCAGGGTGTTGTCGTCCACTTTTTCGGTCATGCTCAGTACGCGGTTGCCCTCGACGACGAACCAGGAGAGTAGCTTGGGGCCATACTTATAGGTCTCCAAAAGGATGGAATTTTTCTCGTCATCGCGCCAGTGGCCGCGGGCCGGATCGACCGGGACGAGCTCGTACGGACGCCAGTCTTTTTCTTTGGAACCGTAGATCAGTCCGAACGTGTAGCGGCCCTGGGTGGAGGTATCGATTTTATGGATCTCGATTTCCATGGCCACCGATTGCACCAGCCCTTTACCATTATAGATATTAAGTTGGCCCGCCCAGTTGCCCACCCAACTGGCCGGGAAAGCGAGGGTGTCGGAAGTTTGTCCGTGGAGACGGGCGGCAAACAGGCAATAGCAGAAAATGAAAGCGAAACGCACAGGATGGTGATTTTGAGGGGCAAAAATAGACAACTAACCGGGTGAATGCGGGAGAATTAGCTACTTTTCGCCGGCATTAAGCTGATGAATAACATGAAATTTCCTTCCTTATCTTTTTTAATCTCGGCTTTCGTGGGCGCCTGGCGCCGTTTTCCGGCAACGATGGGGACGGCGGTCGTGGGCACCATCGCCTTGCTATGGGGCATTCAGGTCGATCACGTGCAGTATAGCGGAGACGCAGCTACTGGTGATAACTACCAGATGAGCCTGTCCGACTGGCTGTTCCGGATCTGGATGCTTGCGCAACTCGGTTTGCCGCTGTTTACCGGGCTGACGGCCCTGGCCGAATCGCGCGCCTGGGATCTGCGCCGACACCTGCTGCTGGCCGGCGGTCTGCTCGCCCTGGTCATGTACGGCTGGTCACTGCCCGCAGATCTGTTCGAACAGTTTAGCCAGGTGGACATGACGCGCTATGTGGTCCTGCTGGCGGTCGCACACCTCTTCGTAGCCGTGGCGCCCTATCTCAATCAGCTCAGGATCAGCGACTTCTGGGATTATAACCGGCAGTTGTTCGCCAACGTCATTATTGGCGCCGCCTACACCTTCATCCTCTGGGGCGGTTTGTCGCTGGCCCTGTTATCCATCGGCGAGCTGTTCAACCTGCATATTGCCGGCGAAAACTACGCCCGGCTTTTCATCCTGCTGGCGGGCATTTTCTCCACGGTCTTTTTTCTGCATCATTTCCCGGCACAGTACGCCCAGGAAGAGCAGGATGGCGATTACAGCGCCGTTTTCAAGAACCTGTCCAAGTATATCCTGATCCCGATCGTTACCCTGTATTTCCTGATTTTATACGCCTATTCATTCAAAATCCTGTTGAGCTGGGAGCTGCCCAAAGGTTGGGTGAGCAGCCTGATCATCGGGTTTTCGGTAGCGGGTATTTTCACGTATTTACTCAATTACTTACTGCCGCTACAAGACGACAGCGCGACGCCCCGGGTGTTCCGGCGCTGGTTCTGGTGGGCCCTGCTGCCGATGACCATCCTGCTGTTCGTCGCCCTTTCGCGACGGGTGGGCGACTATGGCATTACCGAACCTCGTTATTTCGGCCTGCTAATCGGTTTCTGGCTGCTGGTCTGCTGTGGGTATTTCATTTATTCAAAGCTCGATAACATCAAATTCATCCCCATTTCGCTGGGCATTCTGGGCCTGATCAGCGTGTTCGGACCGATGAGCGCGTTCCGGGTTTCCGCACGTAGCCAGGCGGCGGTTTTGAAAATTTTACTGATCAAAAACGGGCGTTTTGCCGATGGAAAAGCCCAGCCAGGCAAGACGGTGCTACAGGGCGATGAATCCGGCCGCATTACGTCGGAACTGAGTTATTTCGCCGACCGCAAAATACTGCCCGATCTGGAGGACTGGTTTCCCGCGCCCATCGATACGGTCTTTAAAAATCCGGATAAATACAAGTCCGTCAATGACTTGCAAAAATGGCTCAACCTCGGCTCGGCCTATGAAACCGGCAATGACCGAGAGCGGCAATTGTGGATACGCACCAATCCGGGCATCGAGCAGGCTAATATTTCCGGCTTTTCCACGTACTACCGCTTACAAACGCGGGAAACTGAAAACAAAGTGACCAAACCGGGCCGTTATTTCCGCCTGTCCGACTCCGGAACGGCCTTCGAATGGCGTGAACACAGCAGTAAAGACGACCTGCTGCTGGATAGCTTCGACCTGCGCCCTACCCTGCGGACCTGGTATGCCAAACGCCCCGACTACGAGATCAGTCTCCTCCCCACGGAAGCCACGGTCGATTTGGTCGGCAAAACGGCCACGCTGCGCCTGCTGATCGAAGACGGGCAAATCCTGGTGAATAAGGACGTGCCGCAGGCCGGTTTCCTGAACGGTTATATTTTCGTGCGGGAAAACCCGAAACGACGCTAATGGCTTCTCTTTTCATTTTTTTAAACCTCCTACCACTATTCCTTTTATGAAATTCCTGTATAAAACCCTGATTGCCAGCCTTTGTCTCCTGCCCGTTTTAGCTTCGGCGCAGCAAAAACCTTATTTCCAGCAGGAAGTAAATTACAAAATCGACGTGGCCCTCGACGACCGCGCGCAGGTACTGACCGGCCAGATCGAGATGGTGTACATCAACCATTCGCCCGATGCCTTGCCGGTGATCTGGCTGCACCTATGGGGGAATGCGTTCAAAAACCGGCGTACGGCTTTCGCCAAACAAAAACTGAAGCATGGCGATGGACGATTTTACTTCGCCACCGACAGCACGCTGGGTTATTATAAAAAACTGGATTTTGCCGTCAACGGGGAAAAAGCCACCTGGAAATTCGATCCGGAAAACCCCGATATCGCCGTCGTCACGCTGGCGCAACCGCTGGCTCCCGGCGCCCGGCTAACGCTGTCCACGCCCTTTGAACTGCATATTCCGGCTTCGTATTCGCGGCTGGGCCATGTCGGTGAAAGCTACCAGATTACGCAGTGGTACCCAAAACCCGCCGTGTACGATAACCGCGGCTGGCATGCCATGCCCTACCTGGATCAGGGCGAGTTTTACTCCGAATTCGGCAACTTCGACGTCCGTATTACCCTGCCGGAAAATTACGTAGTGGGCGCTACCGGCGTCCTGCAAAATGCTTCTGAAGTGGCGTTTTTAAACAAAAAAGAAGCGGAATCACGGGAAAAACTGCTCGGCAAGATCAACCCGAAAGCGGACCCGTTTCCGCCCTCGAGCGCCACGCAAAAAACGCTGCGCTACACCGCCGAGCGGGTGCACGATTTCGCCTGGTTTGCCGATAAACGCTTTATGGTGGTACGCGATACGGCGCATTTAGCCTCGGGCCGCACGGTGGATTGCTGGGCCATGTTCACCAACTCCAATGCCGAACTCTGGAAAAAAGGCGCTTTCTACGTGCGTCGTTCGGTGGAGTTTTATTCGGAAAAAGTCGGTGAATATCCCTGGCCCCAGGCCACGGCGGTCCACTCGGCACTCAGCGCGGGCGGCGGCATGGAATACCCGATGATCACGGTGATCAATGATGCAAGCAGCGCCAAAAGCCTGGATGAGGTTATTACGCACGAGGTCGGCCATAACTGGTTTTACGGCCTTTTGGCCAGCAATGAACGCGATCACCCCTTTCTGGATGAGGGTTTCAACTCCTACTACGAGCAGCGGTACATGAAGCAGTACTGGGGCGGCGGCGATTTATCCGATGCCAATACGAGCATGCCCAAATGGTTATTCAAGCCCAAAGAACAGGGATCGCTGATCGAGTTAGGCTACCTGGCGCTGGCCCGCGAACAGATGGCCACCCCGCCGGACAGCCCTTCGGATGATTTCAAAGAACTGGCGTACGGACTGGAAGTGTACATGAAAACGGCGCTGGCAATGGCCTGGCTGGAACAGGCGTCCGGCACCGTGAAATTCGATGCGGCGATGCACGACTACTTCCGGGACTGGCATTTTCGCCACCCCTACCCGGAGGATGTCCAGGCCTCGTTGAAAAAATCCGGGCTGGATGCAGACTGGTTTTTTCAAAGCATGCAAACCGAACGCCAGGCTGATATTGCACTGAAAAACGTGCAGGCTGAAAATGGCGCCTGGAAACTGGACGTGGAAAACAAGGGGGATCTGGCGGCGCCCTTTTCCGTAACGGCTATGCAGGACGGCAAACCATTAAGCACCCAGTGGTACCCGGCAACTACGGAAGCTGCCCAGGTGGTCAATTTCCCGGCCACACCGGCGGATGCGTTTGTGATTGATTATCAACATGCTACGCTGGATGTGAACCGTAAAAACAATACGCGGCGGGTAAACGGGTTACTGCCCGGACTGGAACCACTCCAGCTAAAACTAGTGCAGCCCATAGAAAACCCAAGCAAAACCACCCTCGCTATTACGCCCTGGATCGGCTGGAATGCCTACGATAAATTCATGCTCGGCGGACTGATATACAACGCGCCGTTTCCCCCGCGCAGGTTTCAGTACTACCTGGCGCCGGCTTATGCTTTCGGTTCCAAGCAACTGGTGGGTCTGGCCGATCTGCGTTACAAGTTTTTCCCCGGTGGCTTGTTTCCCAAGATTACCCTGGGCGTGAGTGCCAAAACATTTGACTTCGATTACAACAGAACGTATGATTTTTATGCAAAATTCTACCGTTTTGTGCCGCAGATCCGGGCCGAACTGGATAATAAAGGTTCGGTCAGTTTCCGGCATTTCCTGAATTTCCGTACGCTGTTTATTGGGCGGGAAGCCCCCCTTTACAACACGTTAGTGGAACCCGGCTTTATTGGCAAAGAATGGCAGCGCAGCACCATTTTCGAGGTTCGATATGAAGGCGTGCAAAAACGACTGCCCAACCCCTACCGTTTTGCGGTCACACTGGAAAGTCAGCCCCAGTACCGCAACCGTTTCGATCAGCCGGGCAAGTACGTCAAGGGGTCACTGGAATGGCGGCAGCAGTTTTATTACCAGGCCAAACGCAAGGTGACGGCCCGGGCCTTCGCGGGTTATTTCCTGCAAAACACGGAACGCAATCGCGGGGTGGAGCCGGTGGCCTTTGCACTCAATCCGCAGGGATTCAACGACTATAAATTTGACGAGATGTACTTCGGCCGCAGCGACCAGGAAGGGTTCCGCTCCCGGCAGCTGAGCCAGGAACAGGGTGGTTTTAAAGCTGCTTTCGGGTCGCCTTTTGCCGGAACACTCGGCAACTCCAACAACTACATCCTGGCCTTGAATTTGAAAGCCGATCTGCCGGCGCGCCTGCCCTGGAACCTGCCCCTGCGTCCCTGGTTCGACATCGGTTACTTCGACGATGCGACAGTTATTGGTCAGGGCCGCCCAAACAGCGAGCAGGTACTGTGGAGCGGCGGACTGATGCTGGAGTTTTTACGCGGCAATCTGGAGGTGTATTTCCCGCTGTTTAACTCCAAAAATCTGAAAGACCGGTACTGCGAAGCGAGCGGCGGTTCCAACACGTCGGCTATTTTCTGTGGCGGCAATTACTTTAAATGGATCAGTTTCAGCGCGAATATTCATAAATTGGATCCGAATCGGATGCTGGAAGATGTGTTGCGGTAAAAGCAAATTCAGGTTATGGATAAATATGAAAAGCGGTTTATAAAAATATTTGATTACTGCGCTCTTCTTTTTGGCTTGTCCGGTATTGTTCTAATTTTGATCGATTACCAGAGCACAGGCCTTGACGAGAGATTACGCAAGGAGCTTTTTTCTGGATGGACACTTGTGTTTATTGCCGCTGTATTTTTAATGCTTCGATTCGTATCCATTGCATTCCCCAATGATAAAGAATGAAAATCAACATGTACACCATGACCAAATCCTTCCTTTTCCTCGTTGCCTGCCTGTTTTCTTTACAAACGCTTACTGCTCAAACGCTTACCATTACCGGTGCTGGCAGTCCACCCTACGATGTGCCGAGCCAGTTCATCCGCGATCATCTGACGGGACCGGGCATTGAAATTCTGGACGTACAATATACCGGTGCGACAGGCGCGGTCGGGTATTTCACCGGCGGTACTTCGGCCATCGGGCTGAACAGGGGATTACTGCTCACGACGGGGCGGGCAGCCACGGCGGGTAACAGCAATGGAGCGGAAGAAAGCGGGGCCGAATTCGCTTCTACGGACAATCTTATCAGCACCACCGATCCCCTGTTGAACGCTGTGGCCACCGCCCCGCTGCATGATCTGACCCGTTACCAGATCACCTTTCGGGCCAGCAGCGATTCCATCCGGTTTCGCTATGTATTCGCTTCCGAAGAATACCCGGAATATGCCTGTTCGTCCTTCAACGATGTATTCGGCTTTTTCCTCCAGGGTCCTGGTTACCCGGTGGCGGTGAATATCGCCCGCGTGCCCGGTACCAATTTACCGGTCTCGATCAATAATGTACATCCTGCAAACGGTCTCGGCTGCAACGCCAAATACCTCCAGTATTACAACAATAACAACAACAGTAATAACCAGCCGACCTACGATGGCTACCTGGACGTATTTGTCGCCGAGGCCGCTGTGCAGCCCTGTGGCATTTACACCATGACTTTAGCGATAGCCGATGTTAGCGATGGGGCCTTTGATTCCGGTGTTTTTCTGGAAGCCAAAAGTTTCGGCAGCAGCCCGGGGGTGACGGCCTCTTTCGAACCGGTCAGTGCTGTTTTACCCGAAAACGCGGTCGCCAATACGGTGAGTCTGCATTTTACCAATTTATCCCCCAGTCAACTGCCGTTGACGGTCACGCTGGGCGGCACGGCGCAAAACGGGGTCGATTATGAGTTGCTTGACTCCGTCGCCACGGTCACCACCACGGATACCGTACTTTACTGGCTGGTGCAGCCCCTACCCGATACGCTGAGCGAATTGTTTGAAACCGTAGAGTTGACCGTTCGTGATACGGGCTGCCTGACGGCCATATTCACGCTGTATATCGCTGATCCGCCAACGAATTTTCAACCGGTCGATACCATTTTGCTGGCGGCCGCACCCGTGGTGCTAACGGCGCCGGCGCCGACCGTGCTGAACGATCAAACCTGGACCATCAGCAACGACAGCAGTTTCGTCATTGCTCCGGTGTCCAGCCTCCTGTATTCCAGCATCGAGGTGTCGGGTAGCGGCGTACCACTTGGCCAACTGAACGATCTTTCCCTGCTGCAATCGGTCTGTGTAAATATCCAGCATGATTTTGTCGGCGATCTGAGCCTCTACCTGATTGCGCCCGATGGCAAGTTTGTTGAACTCAGTACTGGCAATGGCTCCAGCGGGGATAACTACACCTCAACCTGTTTTTCGCCGGCAGCCACGCAACCCATTACTTTTGGCAACGTCCAGGCGCCGGCTTCGGCAGCGCCTTTTAGCGGCAACTTCCAGCCGGAAGGCGTTTGGGACGATCTGTTGGGCGCACCCCTGAGCGGCAACTGGAAATTGGGTGTCATGGATAAAGCAAATGGCTTCACCGGACAGTTTCTCAACTGGTCTATGACCTTTTCGAGCTCGAAACTCGGCAATTTCAGTTATCTGTGGAGCATGGGCGATACGACGAAAAACGTAGCGGTGACCACAGCCGGTCTCTATGCCGTTACCATCAGCAACACGGTCGGGAAGGTGAAAAAAACTTTTATCGTGCTCAACGAATGCAGCGTTTTTACGCAGGTGGCCACCGCGATCTGTCCGGGAACGAGCTATGTCTTCGGGCAAGAAATACTTACGGAGCCCGGCGTTTATAACGACATTATTCCGCTTTCAAGCGGCTGCGACTCGGTCGTAGCGCTGACGCTGACGTTCCTGCCGGCCTCCACCGATACGCTGCTGGTGGTACTACTGCCGGGCCAAAGCTATACGTATGAGGGTCAGACGCTGACCGCGGCGGGCAGCTATTCCTTCGCTTCCACGGACGCCAACGGCTGTATATACACGGTACTGATTATCCTGAGTTTTACCACTGCTACCGGCGAACCCGGGACTGTTTCTACGCTACACTTCAGCCCCAATCCGGCCGTCGGCGAAACACTAATCAGTTGGGATAATAACCAGTCTTTCCAGCAAATGCGGGTGTTCGATGTGCATGGACGGCTGGTTGTCTCGCAAAACATTAGTCCGGCAAATAGTGTGACGCTTAGCACGGCGGGTTGGGCAACGGGCTGGTATTCGGTGGTACTGGAAGATGGCAACCTGCAGCAGGTGCGCGGGCGGTTGTTGGTTAAACATTAATGCACCATGAAATACCTGATCCTTATCGCCATGTCCCTCCTATCCCTGCTTTTTGGTTGTAAAACGAAGAAAACACCCCCAAAATCGGAGGAGTATCCACGCTTTCCAGCGACGGACAACCCGGCAGCCAACGTCGGGCTCATCAATCTGGACGATGGGTACTGGCCCAAAAGGTTTTTCATCGCAGCCGACAAGCAGCAGGTCTATGTGCTGGGCTATGGGAAAATCGTCAGCACTACCATGGTCAATGGCGAAGAAACCCGGCCGGACCTGCGGGACCGGGCCTATTTCCGCGTGTTTGTGCTGAATATGCAGGGACAGATCACGCATCGCCTGGACCTGCCAAATGGCCTCACCTCCACCGGCGGCACTTTCGGGGTGATCGACGGTCAGTTGACGCTTTGGTTCGATGAGAACCTGCTGGTGCTGGACCCCGAAAAGTTGGCCATTCTGCATAAAATACCTGTTTACGATACCCATGTCTTTCCGACTAAACAGGATATAGAAATGATGACGCCGGACGAGCAGCAGGAAGCCTATCAACAAAAATTCGAGGCGGCCGTGGCCAAACCGGCGGTCTGCAAATGGCTCGAATGGCCCTTCGGCGGCGGGTACATGGTGCTGGTGCAAGGGCCCGGCAAACAGACCGCCTGGACGCCGATGAGCTGGGAAAATGACGTGCTGGCGGACTTAAAAGGCCGTTTTGACACCCTGCCCATGCCGTACAACCCACAAGCGAATAACTACGAAAACGGAGAGAATTTTCAGTGTACGGACGGCAGCGCGCAAATCCGGGAAGCGGAATACATTTCCGCCGGCACGCAGTTGGACTACCCGAATTACAAGAACCGTATGGTGCTGAATTATGAATTGAAAGTGGGCGATAAGACCATCCATTTTTCCACCACCGACCGCAGCCGGCATAATTTGCGCCTGGACTTTTCGGATAACCGGATGTTATCTGCCGCAGACGGCGCCGCCTGGGTGAAATATGAAGGGGATTTATACCGGATAGAATAAACTTAACCGGCTTTTAACCAGCCCGTTATACTCAGCCGCGGCTGGTTCGTCAGCAGCACTTCATGTTCCAGTTCGCTGCTTTTAAAAAACACGCATTTGCCGTTTTCCGGAGCCACCGTCTGCAGATGATCGGGGTGATAAATGCATAATTCGCCGCCATCTGCCGACTGCCACTCGCTGTTCAGGTACATGATCATGGAGTAGGCCCGTCTCTTGTTATTTTGGAACTGATCGAGGTGTTTTTTGTAAAAACTCCCCTTTTCGTACAGCGCATAATGGAACTCATACCCGGTAATGCCGGTATAACAGGTGCTGTTCAAGTAGCGCACGAAACTATCCATCAACTCGAAAAAACTGTTTTCGTGCGGATCGTTATGGGCCGGGTCGAGCCAGTAAATTTTATCGCTTCTGATCAGTTTATCGCGTATGGTAATAGTCTGGTTGCCAATGCCCGCCGCCTGTAGCTGTTTATCCGCATACAGCGCGTGCAAATTTTCTTTTAACCGGGCGGCCAGGGTCGTACTCAAAAAGTTTTCGGCTAAGCCGACTTTGCTTTCTATAAAACTGTCGATCAACACATCAAAAATTCCTTGCAACCACAGGGCTTGAAACGGCGGCTTAAAACCGGCGTGGAGCTAAGGTAGGATAAAGCGGGTATAAAGTGATAAAGTGATGGAATGATAAAGTGATGTCAGGCAGCTTCCACTCACTTTGGCTTAGCGACCTGGTGATGTCAGCGGAAAGTTAGTAGGCTGCTGCCCACCCTCACTTCATCAATTCATCACTTTATAAAAAAGTCGCACGGCAGCAGCAGGCCGAAGCCCGAACTAAGTGTGGGAAAAGCGTTCAATAGCGGAGGAGCTGAAAGGCTCCGGACCCTTGTACGCTGCTACCGGCGATGTTTTTTATGAAATGATGAAGGGATGAAGCGATAAAGGGATGAAGGGATGAAGGGATGAAGTGATAAAGTGATTCATTCAGCAACATCCCTCTTTTCTAGCAGCCTTCTTATCAAAGCTTAGAAAAAAACTGAAATGTTACGTCCAACCATCCCTTCATCATTTCATCATTTCATCATTTCATCACTTTATTCTAAGCGGAGCAAGCCTCGCAGTCCGGGTTATCGATGCTACAGATCTTGCCTTGTACCGAATCAACATCCAGGGCCGACATGGTGGACACCGGCGGGGCCATTTCGACAGTGGCGCTGACGCTGGCTTCGACCATGGCTTTGTTGGCCACGAATTTCTGCTGGTGTTTTTTGCTGAGCGTGAACTTGATCGGATCCACGGCCGCCTTGGAACGCAGGTAGTACATACCGGTCTTCAGGCCTTTCTGCCAGGCATAGAAGTGCATGGACGACAGTTTGGCGTAGTTCGGCGATTCCATGAACACGTTGAGCGACTGGCTCTGGCAGATATAGGCGCCGCGATCGGCACTCATATCGATGATGACCTTCTGGCTGATTTCATAGGCGGTTTTGTACAGCGCCCGGATTTCGGCCGGAATGTCTTCCATGCCTTCCACCGAACCGTTAGCGGCCATGATGGCTTCGCGCATTTCCTCATTCCAGATGCCCAGACGGACCAGGTCGCGCATGAGGTGTTTATTGACCACAATATGCTCGCCGGCCAGGGTGCGACGGGTGTAGAGGTTGGACGTGTAGGGCTCGAAGCATTCGTTATTGCCCAGGATCTGACTGGTGCTGGCGGTGGGCATCGGCGCGACCAGCAGCGAGTTGCGCACACCGGTTTTCATGACGCGTTTGCGCAGGCTTTCCCAGTCCCAGCGTTTGGAAGGCTGTTCGTTCCAGAGATCGAACTGGAATTTACCGGCTGACATCGGCGAACCCGGGAAGGTTTCGTAGGCACCCAGTTTTTCGGCCAGGTCGGCGCTTTCGCTCACAGCGGCGAAATAGATGGTCTCGAATATATCCTTGTTCAGTTGTTTCGCTTCCGGGCTGTCGAAGGCGTAACGCATCAGGATGAAGGTATCGGCAAGGCCCTGCACGCCGAGGCCGATCGGGCGGTGGCGTTTGTTGGAATATTCGGCCTGCGGGATCGGGTAGTAGTTCACGTCGATCACCTTGTTCAGGTTGCGGGTGGCTACGCGGGTGATTTCCACCAGTTTATCGAAATTGAACCGGCCGTTCTCGACAAATTTCGGCAGCGCGATGGAAGCCAGGTTACATACCGCCACTTCATCCGGCGAGGTGTATTCGATGATTTCCGTGCAGAGGTTACTGCTGCGGATCGTGCCCAGGTTCTGCTGGTTGCTTTTCTTGTTGGCGGCGTCTTTGTACAGGATATAGGGCGTACCGGTTTCCACCTGGCTTTCCAGCACGGCGTTCCAGAGCTCGCGGGCTTTCACCACTTTGCGGGCGCGGCCTTCCTGTTCGTACTTATGGTACAGCGCTTCGAATTCGCCGCTGTGCACATCGAACAGACCCTGCGCTTCGTTCGGATCGAACAGCGACCAGTCGGCATCGGCCTTCACGCGTTCCATGAATAAGTCGCTGATCCACAGGGCGTAGAACAGGTCGCGGGCGCGCATTTCTTCCTTGCCGTGGTTGCGTTTCAGTTCCAGGAACTCGTAAATATCGGCATGCCAGGGTTCCAGGTAGACCGCAAAAGCGCCCTTCCGTTTGCCACCGCCCTGGTCGACGTAGCGCGCGGCGTCGTTGAACACCCGCAGCATCGGGATAATGCCATTGGAGGTGCCGCCCGTGCCTTTGATATAACTGCCGGTCGCCCGGATGTTGTGGATGCTGAGGCCAATACCGCCGGCGCTCTGCGAAATCAGGGCGCAGCGGGTGAGGGTTTCAAAAATGCCCCCAATGCTGTCGTCGGTCATCGTGAGCAGGAAGCAGGACGACATTTGCGGTTTCGGCGAACCGGCATTGAACAGCGTCGGCGTAGCGTGGATAAACCAGCGCTCGCTCATCAAGTTGTAGGTTTCGATGGCTGCCTCGATATCGGCGCCATGAATACCGACGGCGACGCGCATGAACAGGTGCTGCGGCCGCTCGGCCACCTTACCTTCCATCCGCATGAGGTAAGAGCGCTCCAGGGTTTTGAACCCGAAGTAATCAAACTCGAAATCACGGTCGAAAATGAGCGCCGATTCCAGGCGTTCTTTGTTAGCCATCACCACTTTATACGTGTCGTCGCCGATGAGGCCGGCGCGATCGCCGCTCTTGGGGTCCACGTAATGATAAAGCGCATGGATGACCTTGTGGAACGACTTTTCGGTCTCCTTGTGGAGGTTACTCACCGCGATCCGCGCCGCCAGCAGGGCGTAGTCCGGGTGGACCGTGGCCATGGTAGCAGCGGTTTCGGCCGCCAGGTTGTCGAGTTCGACCGTCGTTACGCCGTCGTAGAGTCCCATAATGACCTTCCGGCTCACCTCGATGAGGTTGACGTAATTGGTGTCGAGGTTGTAGGTGAGTTTGCGCAGCCGCGCCGTGATTTTGTCGAAGGACACCTCTTCGCGGCGCCCGGAACGTTTGATAACTTGCATCATGATTATTTATGTTTTTCCAGTGTGTTGGTGTGTGTTGGTGTGTGTTGGTGTTTTAATATTTATAACCAATTACGTTTGGCATTTGTACCATGCGCCCGGTGGAATATGTACTTAAACTTGCACTTGATGAAAACACCAAGCACGGACTCGAAATATCTATTATCATGCACCTTCCCTATTAAATCCAATCAAAATTCTATCCTTTTGTCCAGAATTTTCCCATGCTGCCATTTCTATAATGAATCTTTCAAAATAATCTTCTATAAAATCCTCTGTAATGCTAGAAGGTTCTGTCAGAATTAAATCAAAAGCAGGAGCTTTTATAGTTTTTTCTTCAATCCAAGGACCATCAATCCAAATTAGTATTTTACCATTATGAATTTGGCTAAACATTAAAGCTCCACAATGCTTTACTAACGCTGTAAAACCATTATCTTTTATTTTGATTATTCCACTTGGTACTTTATCTTGAGTTATATAAATGTACTGAGCATTTTCCCATATTTCATTGGATGAAATATTCCAACGAAGATCATAATCATTATTAATTTTTTTTAATTTTTCGAAAATCAATGCCTTTGTTTGCTGTTGCCATAATATCCTTCGTTCTAATACAGCATTTTGAGCAATTTTTAAATTTTCTATTGCTTTTGGTATGCTACTGTTCATTTTTAGTCGTTGTAAGATGAAATGGTGTATAAATTTTAGCAGATGTCCACTTGGCAAATGCCAAATCTAGGTTAAAAATTGCCTCCCATTAACCCGGGAGGCGAGGGCTTCATCTACTCCAAGGTTACTTCTCTTTACGAACGCCCTTGAATGGTTTCCCATCCTGTTTGCCATCCATGAAGCGACCAGTGTTGGCATCCCGCTTGACCCAAGTATCCGTTTTCGGATTGTGTACTTGGGTACGGTCCTTGACTGCACCTTGACGGTAATCGTTATTCGTGTTCTTTCCCATGGTATAATTTTTTTATGGGTAAAACATTACGCCTGAATGTCTCGAAGCAAGGCTTTCTCCGGACTCAGTTTTTTACTCGGCTGGTGCACATGGATAGAAAAATGATTTGCCTATCTTGCCGCAGAATAAATAACCAAGCAGAATACCACTTTTCTAAAGTACTGAATCTTGGTATTCCTTTGACGCTAAGGAGGTAGGACTCCTTGGCGTCTTTTTTTTGCACTATTAGCTGTTTCAAAACTTCTTTAGCTCTTTTGCCAATCGTCCAGTCAGTGACTGGACAATTGAATAGCTCCACCACATTCCTCTACTTCTTTTCGGTCTTCGGCCTCGGATGCCACGCCTTACGGCTCTGCATGACAAAGAGAGATCGAATGCCCCCTTTTACCTTGCCAGCTCTTTCGCTAAGCCCTTTTACAAAAATTAAGCGGACTGTCATGCAGAGCGTAGCGTCTGAGGGCGTAGCCCGAAAGGTAAAAACCCTGTCTACTCCCTCTGCCTTCGGCCTCGGATGCCACGCCTTACGGCTCTGCATGACACAAGATGGGAAAGCATGCTTAAATATCCCACGGTTCTTCGCCAACAATCCAGGTTGGCATATTTCCCTTCTCTATCTCTGCCGCACTATTTAAAAATCGCCATGCAGGGTTAAACTTCGCTATGAGTGCTTCTTTCTTCGCCCTGCTCATTCTTTTGATTTGCTTTTCTCTCGCTATTGCCCATTCGACATGGGGATAGTATTCATAGTAGATCAGATTATAACAGAAGTACTTCCCCGCGAAGGTTTTTTGCTCTCCAGTATTGTCCGCCCAGTGTTCTTCCATTCTTCGATCAAGGTCATTGGTAACTCCGGTGTACAGCACGGTTCGGTCGGGATTGGTAGTCATGTAGATATAGTAATTGTGGTATTTCATTATGCCCATTTTACCTACTTCTTGCCCGCAATCTCCGCCGAAAAGTTCTCCATATCCTTCTTCGTAATGGGCGGTTTGCTCAAAGCGCCGGTTGCATAGAAGTGGAAGATCAATTGCCGGGTAGCTAGGTCGTACACGTCGAAGGAACGGATGGCATCCACATGCGACACGAGCAGGCAGTATTTCTGGCCTCCTTCGCCCTCCTCTTGCAATAATTTCTTTATTTCGGACATCGGTTTTATCTCGTATGCATACTTATAGCCTTCAAAGGCCTCGTCCGTAAACGGTTTAATCTTGCCCAGCCCCAGTACCGGGGTGGTCACCTTACTATCCAATGATTCCTGGGGGATCAGCAGGGTCTTCGTTTGCAGCAAGCCGGGATTACTATAACGGGCTATTTTTTTGCCAGCGGATTTCTCTTTTTCAAAGAGCATATCATCATTCAATTCTTTGACCAGAAAATCTACCCGATAGCCGGATTCATGGGAATATTTTTCCATACCCCGGAAATCAAAATTAGCCCTGGCAGCCACGTCCAGCAGGGTGTATTTACTGATCTTCTTTTTCCCGCCGGCAAAAATGGCAATCATGGCGTATCCGTTATCAAGACCGGTTTTGTTGCTGACCGTGCCGATCACGCGCACCATGGAAATATCCTCTCTATTGACTATAGTTTCCAGATCATCCGGAGAAGCAATTTTGAAAGGCGTCACGGTCCAATACTTTTTCATTGCGGCCTTCAAATAATTATCAAATTCCTTGTAGCCCGTCAATTCGACGTAAGTAGTGGTTTTGAAAAGCTGCACCATTTGCTTTTTACTGACTTGTGCCTGCGCAGGCGCCAGTATGCTGAAACTCAGCAAAAGGCAAAATAAAAAACGTTGAGTAGCCATTTTGATCGGTAGTTGGGCGACTGTTCCTGAAGAATGCCGCTTATTAAATGATAAGTTGTAGCCTGCTGTACCCCAAACCCTACCCGCCCCGCATCTGCCCCAGATAATACACCAGCTCGACCAGCAAAAAAACCAGCGCGATCAGCGAAAAACGCATCGAATAGGCAATGTTCCGGAACTTCCCGTAGGCCACTTTCGAGTTCGTGAAAATCTGTTCGCTCAACTGTTTTTTGTACAACTCCGTCTCCGACAGGATCATTTCCATCTTTTCATCAAACTCCGTGTAACTCTTATGATTAGCGATGTGACCGAAAAAGATCACCGTTTGCGAATTCAATTTGATCAGGCGCGGATTCAGGCAGCGGAAAGCGAAAAAAATCGCCAGCAAGGCCGAAACAGCGGATAAAACGGTCAGGCTAAACATCACTATATTCTGGGTTAGGATCGCATACGTCACTTCGGTGGTCGAGCAAATAAAAGTGATGATCAGTCCATACGTGGTAATAATGATCGTCGCCTTGGTGTCAAAGAACTTCACGAACTCTACATTGTACTGTAGAATTTTCCAGTACTGTTCGAGCGTACTGTTTTTATCCGGAGCAGCTTGAACTTCCATAGCTAGCCTTCGTCATCTCTACCGGCTCCCTCTTCCAGCTTTTTACGTAAGCTCAACGGTCGCATATCGGTCCACACCTCCTTAATGTACTCCAGACATTCCTCTTTGTTACCCTGCATGCCGGCATCTCTCCAGCCCAGTGCATTTTCCCGGTCCGCCGGCCAGATGCTGTACTGTTCTTCGTGGTTCACGACCACTTTGTAAATAGTTTCGTCTTCCATGGTCATTGATTTTTGTTGGTTATTCGTTTTGAAAAGAGGTGTCTGTCTAGCGCAGGCCCTGCATGACTTCCCCCACTTGATCGGCCCCTGCAGCACGTATCCGGACGTTAAAACCTAATTCGGCACAACGATCGTACTACTGGAGCCCGCGCCCGTATCGGCCGGACCAATGAACACGGCCACCTTATACACGCCCGGGGTGGGGACCACGACGGTATGCTTGACAAATTCATGGGCGGAAGGCAGCAGTATGTGGTAGCTATCCACCACGGCCAGGGTATCGGTCCTGGAAAGCTGAAAGTCAAAATCCTGGTAGAAGAAGTTGCCGGTTTGGGTGACCTCGATGGTGAAATCCAGTTTTTTCGTCCCGTTACTCAGGGTCGTAATTACCGGTTCCGGCACTTTGGTATCGATCGTGATTTCCGGCACTTCCTGATCTTTCAGGCAGCCAGACGTCAGAAACAGCGCGCAGCACAACAGGGCATTGAAATAAAAAGCGATTCTCATGATTGCAGTAATTTAAAAACAGGCTTTGGGGCAGTTTTAACGATTCTTTTTCACCAGCAGCAGCCGTTCCAGGCGGCCGTTTCCGGTGATAACGACCACGTACAGGCCGTCTTTCCATGCCGCCGTTTCCAGGCGGGTATTCGAGGACACATTTTTCCGGGTTTCTAAAAGGCGTCCCATGGCATCATAGACGAGCAGTTGTTCCGCCACCGGGATAGAAGCACTGGCTTGCAGCACCACATAGTCGCCGACCGGGTTGGGAAAAGCGCTCCAGTTGTAAACACCGCTGATCGACAGCTCCGTAGCCGTCAGTTGATCCAGCGTATACTGGCTGAAAAAACGCCAGATTTCGCGGCTGGCGCTAAAATCCTGGTTGGTCACGCCAATATTAAAAGCCGCTCCCGGCCAGGTATGACCGCCGCCAATGATTTTATAATGCTCCACCGTGCTGCCCAGATCGCCGCCGGAATAGACATAATGTACCGCCGTACAGCCGTCGGTGAGGTTGGTATTAGGCACCGGCGTGACGGTCGGCGTCGGGTTGCAGTCATTGAAACCCACCCAGGCGTTGATGAGCGTCGGAATGGCCACGAAACCCAACGCCGTGCCGTTATAGGGTACGGTGGGGTCCGCGTCGCCGTGAATTTCCATTACCGGTACCGGGCGGGCAGGTTGACAGGCAGCCAGATCAGGCACGATCATGCTGCCCGTTACCGAGCCGATGGCGGCAATGCGGTCGTTGAGTTCGCAGGCCAGCGCATAACTCATGAACCCGCCGTTGCTCATGCCGGTGGCATAAATACGGTTGGGATCGAGGTTATAAACCGTGCGCAGGCTGTCGATCAGGTCGCGGATAAAACCCACATCGTCCACCGTGGAAGCGCCGCCGAAAGTGTTCCAGAAGCGGTTGCCCTGTGCATCCAGCGTGCCGTTGGGGTGAACGATCAGGAAATTGGCCGTATCGGCGATGGGCCGAAAATCCCCGTAAAAAGCCTGCTCGACGTAGTTAGAGGAATAACCATGCATATTGATCACCAGCGGCACCGCCGTAGCACCGGTATACACGGCCGGGACGTACAACAAATACTCCCGGGTCAGACCGCCGCTTTGGATGGTGGCGGGTATGGTCGTCTGCGCGGACACCAGGGTCGCGAAAGTCAGGCTAAGTAAAAAAGTAAGAATACGCATGGTTGGTTTAGTAACGCCGGTTTTGAGCCGGCCA
>JANPIN010000057.1:0-24182 GCA_031425035.1 Saprospirales bacterium
CTGTTCGACACCAAATTTGGCAAAACCAGATTTTATCAATGTCTGATTTTAAGAAGGACATTCATAATTTAAGTAGAACCTGGATTAACCATTTGATTATCATGGCTACTAGAGCCGCTTGAGTTGGCTAAAGTCGAACTTAGAGGCTGTTTTAAACCCGAACATCCAATTGCAGGTTTTATGGCCATGTCCATGTTATTTAAATGGCTTTTTACCGTGCTCGCCTTCTGGTGGTTGTACCATGCCCTGCGACCCTGGCTGGCGCCGACGCGTGGGTCCGCCCCGCCGCCGCCGCCGCCCAGGACCGATCTTTCCGGAAAAAAGCCGGACCAGGACGACGAATATATTGATTATGAAGAGGTGAAGGAGGAATGAGGTTTTAGGGGGCAGTACCCGACTAGCTCCAACATTCCAACAAACAAACCTTCAAACCAACAAAACATCTTTCCCACCATGCTCGACGTACTCATCAAGAATAACCAGTTCATCGCTTTCAATAAACCGCCGGGCATCGCGGTCCAACCGGATAAAACGGGGGATCCCACCTTTCTGGAACAGGCGGAAACCTACTGCAAACACCCACTGCAGCTGGTGCACCGTATTGATCGGCCGGTGAGCGGTATTCTTTTGTTTGCCAAATCCAAGGCGGCGATGACGGCCCTGTCGCGGCAGTTTCAGGCGCGTACGGTGAGTAAGGAATACCTGGCCGTGGTGCAGCAATTGCCCTCTGAACCGGAGGCGACCCTCGTACATTTTTTGCGCAAGCAAAGTGGGAAAAACACGGTCATGGCCTTCACCGGCGAATCGCCCGGCACCGAGCGCGCCGAACTGCACTATAAAGTACTCGGCAGCAGTGAACGCTATCACCTGCTGCACATTCAACTGCTGACCGGGCGTCACCACCAGATCCGCAGCCAGCTCGCCGCTATTGGCTGCCCGATTAGAGGCGACGTGAAATATGGTTACCGGCGCAACAACCCCGACCGCTCGATCCAGCTACATGCCTGGCGGCTGGCCTTCGATCATCCCGTGTCGGGCAATCGTATTCAACTCGAGGCGACGCTTCCGGACGACCCGGTCTGGCAGGCATTTCAGGAAATAATATCGGGCAAACCGGTCGCTCTTAATAACGAATAATGCCCTGTTGCAGCCACTGCTGGGTTTTCAAAATAGCGATCATTGACAGGGAATCGGTAATTTCTCCTTGCATCACCATGTCCACCACGTCGGCAAAAGGCAGGTGGCGTAGGTGTAATTGCTCAGTTTCTTCGGGTTGGGCCAGGCCCATTTCCAGGTCCTGCGCCAGGTAAGCCACGCCGTATTCATCGGTTACCGAGTTGGAGGTATGCATTTCCAGTAAGGGCGTCCAAATTTTGGCCGTAATACCCGTTTCTTCCAGCAGTTCGCGTTTGGCGGAGTCCAGCGTATCGGTACCCATGGGTCCGCCGCCTTCCGGGATTTCCCAGGTATACCGGTCCAGCGTGTACCGGTACTGCCCCACCAGCCAGGTATAGCCCTGCGCATCGAGCGGTACGATCCCGATGGCGACGTTTTTAAATTGTACCACGCCGTAAATGCCCTGCCCGCCGGAAGGGTTTATGACTTCGCGGTGGCTGACCCGGATCCAGGGATTGGCGTAGGCTTCCCGTTCCGAAATGGTCTGCCAGGGATTGGGTTGATCGTCAGGGCCGGCAGTTTTGAATTGAAAGGACATGGTGGGGGTGGGTTTGGAAAGGTTTGTTGGTTTGAGCGCTGTAGTCAGTTTAGAGAGGTTTAGAATATTTAGACAGGTTTAGTTGTTGGCCGTCAGCATTTTACATCCGAGCTTCATTCAAAATCACTTTGTGTTGACTATAGTTATGCAGGTTGTTGAAAAATAGTTTGCAGCAATTTGGAGACCGCTTCGGCGCGTTGCACATCCCAGTCTTCCACCTGCGTCGGCGCCGGGCCAGCCGGCATACTCCCGTTTTTCACCAGATCCAGCATTTTTTCCCGTTCCGGTGGTTCAAAGCGGCTGAACGTACGGCGAAGCAAGGGCAGCAACTGCTGAAAACTATCGGCCGTAAGTTCCTGCACCCACTCGTCCAGGGCCTGCCAGAGATCGGTGTGGTGTAATAAAAGCAGTCCGCTGCCGTGCAGAAAACCTTCCAGCCAGGCGGCGGCTTCGGCAACGGCCTGGGCCTGCGATAGGCGATAACGCATGGTCTGCCCGGTTTGTGCCGCGCTTTGCAGATTTTTATCAAACCGCATGCGCGTAGCTAAACCGGCCAGCAGGGGCGCCGTAGCCGTGTTTTCTGCTACTTCGGTCAGCATTTTTTGCCATAGCCGTTCATACTCGGGCTCCGATAAAATGCTCAGCGCCCGGTTGACCGACCCTATTTTTTTCAAAATATCCGTAGCCACGTCTTCATCCACGCCCATACAGGCGGCGGGCATTTGTACGGCTACCCGGGGAATAATGCCGCTCAGCAACTGCTCCACCGCGGCCAGATCGAGCTGGCGGGCGGAGCCGTAACGCAGCACTTCGGCCAGGGGAAGCACCGCTTCGGAAAGCGCCAGCACATCGTTGGATAAAGCACTGACCGACTGCAATTTGGCTAGCAGATCCGGCACCAGATCCGGCAGGTCGGCTTTTAAAATAGCGCCCAGCAAGGTGATTAATTCCGGCAATTGACCAGCATTGCGCAACCGGCGCAGACTACGGCTGGCGGCGGCTTCCTGAACGGTATTCCCCCAGGTGCCGGCTTCGATCAGGCGAATTTCAAAGTCGGGCAGCCATTTGAGTTGCCAGTCCTCATGGAAGCGTCCCTGCCGGCCGGAGCGCTCGTCTTCGTGCAGATGGCCCCAGGGAATTTCCAGCAGTTGCAGCCGGTGCAGCAAGCGGCTCTTGGCCGTATGTGCGTCTTTACGCAGGTCGAGCGCCAGGGTTTCGGTCTGGGTTTTGCGTTCCAGACGGCAGGTTTTGACCTGGGCTTCAAAATCTGCTTTCAAAGGCGGTACCGGCAAATGTTCAGGAATAGCGCCCAGCACATCGCCGATAATAAGCTGCTGATCAATGAGTTCCAGTTGTTTTTCGGAACCCTCGCAGAGTACCGTTACGGCTGCCTCGCGCAGTTCTTCCACGCCCGGCAGTGCCGTACGACGCAACACAGCCAGCGTGTCTGCCAGGCGCACCGCTTCGATGACATGGGCGGAAGAAGCGGATAAATCCTGCTCGCGTAACAGCCGCGCCGCCTGGGTCAGCCAGTTAACGGTGGCATTTTCCCGCTCGACACCGGACGCCGTGATTTCGGTAGATTGAAACAGCAGCCGGTACCAGGCCGGCGCAATGACCCCGGCGCTATAACCGCTTTGCACGGCCAGGCGGTCGAAGGACCAGGGGATCCAGGTGGCCAGGGTTTTTACTTTGCGCAGCCCCCGCAATAAGGCAGCATCGGCACTGGCTTTGATCGTTGGTAAATTGGCCAGCGCGGGCGTATGCCAGGCGCCGCAAACAACGGCAATGCGCTGGAAACCAGCTTTCTGCGCCTCGCGGATCACCTGACGCATGTGTGCTTCGCGCAGCAGCGTTTCGAGACTTTCCGGCTGGGTTTTATCGTCGCGCAGGGCAGTCATCAGTTCCAGAACCATGGGGAAAATACCGGTTGCATCGGTCTGCCGTTCGAGCAGCGCATCCCACCAGCGTTCGGGATCGGTATAGCCGGCCAGCGCGGCCATACGCCGGAATGGATCTACTTCTGGCTCGGTAGTCATTCCGGGAATTAGCAATTCGGTTTGCACCGGGGTTTCACGCAGGCCGAATATCTGGCTCATGGGCAAATCCATGAACTTCACCGGAATATTATTTTCCAGGCCGTGCTTGATTGCCTGCCATTCCGGAGAAAATTCGGCGAACGGAAAGAAATTGGCCTGCCGTATTTGTTTCGGGTTGTAGATCAACATGGCCACCGGCGGCACCAGTTCCGGGTCGGCCATCATGGGAATGAGCGTTTCCGCATCGGGCGGCCCTTCGACCAGGATCACGTCGGGCTGCATAGCCTGCAAAGCCGTCCGCAGGCTGCGGGCCGACCCGGGGCCATGGTGGCGGATGCCGAACAGTTCGATGTGGGGAGTAGGGGGCAGGGGGCAGGGGTTAGGAGACAGGGGTTAGGAGACAGGGGGCAGGTGACAGGGGGCAGGCGTTAGGTGACAGGGGGCAGGGGTTAGGAGACAGGCGCTAGCGGAAGGGCGAATTTTGTAAATGAATTTGTACGAGCCGGCTGCAATAATACAGGCTTAGGTACAAGGCGAAAGTGGCCAGCACGAGCAACCAATCCGACCAGCGCTGAATGATAAGTACATCGTAGGCGCCGTGCAGAATGATGGCCAGGCCAAAGCCCTGAGCCAATAACCAAACGCGCTTTTGCGGGTTGAATTTGGCCAGTCCGGCGAAGTAACCGATCACCACGGCAAACACCAGGTGGGCCGGAACGGCGGTAAAAGCACGGACTACAATGGTCTCAAAACCAAAGCGATAGGCGTATAACACGTTTTCCATGGTGGCAAAACCCATGGCCACCAGCACGGCGTAGACAATGCCGTCGAGCGGTTCGTTGAAGAAGCGGTGCGGGTAAGCGGCTAGTAGCAGCACCACGAATTTCCAGAGTTCTTCATTGCAGGCAATCGCTACAAAAGCCAGCAGAAAAGTTACAAAGGGCTGGTGCCGATAAGGGCCCAAATGACTGAACGTGACGATCTCCACCTGCACGGCCGGCCAGGTCGCCAGCGCCCCCAAAGCGAAGCAAACCAGCAACGGCAGGGCGGCTTCCCGTTCGTATTTGTCTACCCAGAAAATCCCGTAACTGATCAGGATACCGGGCAGGATAGCGATGGTGAGGAGCAGTGGGTGCATGCAGTGAGTTTAACGCAGAGAGTCTTTGTTGCCGGTTAAAAACGTCGGCTTTTTCAGTAAAACCTGCTGAAAGCGTGAATTTATGGTAAATGCTGGGGTTTTGAAAAATGAAAAGCAAATTGGCTATTTTAAACCGCTTTTCCACCAGTAGATTTGTCGCCCTAAGTCTATTCTACTTTTAGTACACCCTTAAAACATGTCCTTATCAAATGACAAAAAAGTTATGCTTCCTACCCATTTGCTTTTTGCTCCTGCTGACAAAAACTGCGCTGGCCCAAACGGAGCTGGTTTCCCCAAAAAGCGCTTTTAAAAATGAAATTGGTTTGGATTTCGCCCCCTTCGTCAACGGAGATCGCGGTGTGAGCCTGTTGTACATACGTCAGATTGGCCCCGTCAAAGTTAAAAAATGGCAGAAACAAAGCGCGCTGCGGCTGGTGGCGGGATATTATAAAGATCCTATACACCCGAATAACTTTGATTTCCTGCAGCCGAATCCCAGTTTTAAAACCATCTATGAACCCTACGATGCCAACCGGCACTTCGCCAGTGTGGGGTATGAACGACAACTCGACCGTCATTCATTCAGGTTCTACTACGGCGGCGAGGTGGGTTACCGCGGTGGCAATGGTCAGTCCGTTTCCCACGAGGACAGCATAGTGAACGGTGTAAACAAGGTGCAGAGCGTAAGGAATTCCAAGTGGACTGCCAAGGGACCGGAGGCAGCCGTTTTTTCCGGGGTCAACTATTTCTTCCTGCCGCATTTCAGTATTGGACTGGAAATACACATTTCCTACGGCATTGAATTTTATAACAGCGAGTCCGTAAGGGATAACCAAGCACCTTATCAATATGATAATACAACCTTCATTGGAACAACAGATCTGCTCCATTTTCTCTATGTGAGTTACCATTTCTAAACAGTACTGTTCTACCGACCTTTCCGGGAAAGCCTCAACATTTAGGCTTTTTAAAACGTTATTTCCCGGGCATACCTAAATTAACTTTGCATCATGACCGCACTCAGCACTGACCAACAACTCGACCGTTTCGGCCACCTCGCCCTCGACGTGGACCCGACGCTCGACCTTGTTGCCGAAATAAAACGCCTGAAACAGGAGAAAAACGCCGTTATCCTGGCCCATTACTACCAGGAATCGGAAATACAGGACCTGGCCGATTACATTGGCGACTCCCTCGGGCTGTCGCAGCAGGCGGCCAAAACCGAAGCCGACGTGATCGTTTTTGCCGGCGTACACTTCATGGCCGAAACCGCTAAAATGCTGTCGCCGACCAAAAAAGTACTGCTGCCCGACCTGAAAGCCGGGTGCTCGCTGGCCGATTCCTGCCCGGCCGGGGCTTTCCGTAAGTTCAAGGAAAAATACCCCGACCACGTGGTCGTCAGTTATATTAACTGCTCGGCGGAGTTGAAAACGCTGACCGACATCTGCTGCACCAGCACCAATGCCGTACAGATCATCGAGAGCATTCCGAAGGATCGGCCAATCATTTTCGCGCCCGACAAAAACCTGGGCGCCTACCTGATCAAAAAGACCGGCCGCGACATGGTGCTTTGGAACGGCGCCTGCATGGTCCACGAAATATTCAGCCACGAACGGATCGCTAAACTGCGCCACCGCCACCCGCAGGCGAAGTTTATCGCCCACCCGGAATGCGAAGCCCACATCCTCGATATGGCCGACTTTATCGGCAGTACCACCGGGCTGCTGAAATACACCATGACCGACCCGGCGACCGAGTTCATCGTGGCCACCGAATCCGGCATTTTGCACCAGATGCAGAAAAACAGTCCGCAGAAAACCTTCATTCCGGCGCCGCCGAACAACCACTGCGCCTGCAACGACTGCCCGCACATGAAACGCAACACCCTGGAAAAACTCTACCTCTGTATGGCGGAAGAACTACCGGAAATAGTGCTGCCGGACTGGGTGATCGCCCAGGGTCGCGCTTCGATCGACCGGATGCTGGAGGTGTCGGCGCGGGCCGGACTGGTGAGTGCATAGACTGTCTTCCGCTGGCGCAGCCGTGTTAAGATTTTCTAAAAAGCAATGAAAGGACGCAGATACCCGTACTTTTAGGTAGTAAAACGAATAATTCTAATTCTTCACCATTTTTTTCAACCCACCGTTATACATGAAAAATGTAATTCTAATGCTTGCCTTCTTCCTGGCCGCCGGTTTGGCGACTGCCAGCGCTCAGTCGTGCCACGCTGCTGCCGGCGCCGGTAAAAGCTGCTGCGCCAGCAAAGCTGCCAGCGCTGCTGCCGCTGATCCAACCATCGAAAAACGCCAGGCCGAAGACGGCACGATGAGCTATGTACGCAAAGAAGCCGATACCCAGGGCAACGTGCGTTTTGTCAGCGTAACTTTTGACGAGGCCCAGAACGGCTTCGTGAATGTTGCTCCGCCAACTGCGACCAAGCAGGCTACGGCCGGCATGACTAAAAAAGCCGCTTCCTGCACCCCCGAAGAGAAAAAAGCCTGCGCTAAATCGGGTAAAGCCTGCTGCGCCGGCAAATCTGCTTCCGCAGCTGCCGAACAGTAGTCGACTCGCGTTCTGATCCTCAGCCGCCATTTCCGCCCGCCGGAAATGGCGGCTTTTTTTATAGAAAATGATCCATTAACCGCATTTTGAAAACTTTCGCTTAGCCAATGCGCCCGGCATCGGATATTTAGGGCTCTTACCAAAAATCAGGACGCGTGAAAAATCTGCTGCTGCTGCTGCCTTTACTGCTGACCGCTTTACTAACGGCCCAAAATGATTCGACCCTGCTGCTGGCGCCGGAACGATTGCAGGATAAGGACATCCTCGTCCGCGACCTCGGACGCCGACCAACCATGGCCGTTACGCCGACCCGCAACCTGGAAGAAGTGAGCGAATTACCCTGGTCCGTTTTCGTAATTACTGCCGACGACATTTTGCGTAATGGCTTGGTGACCCTTGCTGATGTACTCCGGATAGCGCCCGGTGTTCGCGCTTTTTCGTCGGGCAATGCCCTCGAAGGTGAAACTTTCCTGATGCGCGGCCTGTCCGGCAACCAGTACGTAAAAGTGCTGATTAATGATATTCCGGTCAAGTCCACCGTCGCCGCCGGCATTTCGATCGGCGCCCAACTGCCGATCCGCCAGGCTGAACGCATTGAGATCAGCTATGGCCCGGCTTCCACTTTATATGGTAATGAAGCCTGTGCCGGGGTCATCAACATTATCCTGAAAGAATCGGAACGGCCCGTATTCACCACGGCCGATATTTCTTTTGGCCAGGGTTACAATAGCCTGGACGTAATGTGCGGTGGCCGCCTGGGACGGGAAAAAAATATTTTTCGTTTCAGCGTATATGGAAGCAGTACCCTGCGCGAAAAGACGGAGTTGTTCGACGATCAAAATTTGTACAACCTAGATAATTACCTGCCCGTGGGGTTAACGACGACTTTATACAGTCAAAATCCCAATTTTTTACCGGCGGATACGGCTGGTGGTAGTTTGCCGAAAACTGCGCCGATCGGCCAGGAAAGTCGTTTGTTCGGTATTAACATGAACTGGCGCAACTGGCATTTTACCTATCAGCGCATGGGTCGTTCGGACAACAGCGTGCTGGGCCTGAACCCGCTGGCTGTTTCCTGGAGTAACCCCGGCGACCGGCTGGTAGAACGTACCGACCAGTATAGCCTGGCCTTTCAGCATACCCGCAGCCGCTGGATATCCCATACGAATTTTTCACTGCTCAACTACCAGATCAATCCGACGTCCACGACCACTTATATTTTTGACCGGCTGAGCGCTGTTGATTTTCAATTCCAGCAGCAACAGCCGCAGGCGCCATCGGATTCGGTGATTTTGCGGCGTGTGTTTGGCAAACTCGCCCAAAACAGCCGTTACTCGCTAGCCAAAGGCCTGGATGCCCGATTTGAAACGCGCTTCAAAGCCAGTCTGGCGCGTAGGCTGTCGCTGGATGCGGGCTTACAAGCAAATCTGGGTACCGGGATCGCTCCGGTTACGCACCTGCGTTTCCCCTTAGAAACCGACGTGCTGGGCCAGGTGAGCGGGGGCAATCAGCAGCCTTTTTCTCCGAAAACACGTACCGATTTAAATGGTTCTGTTTTCGCACAAATGGAATATCGAGCCAGGAAATGGACGCTTTCGCTCGGTTCGGCGGGCCTTTTTTCAAGCAGTTATAAACAAAGTTTACTCAACAGTCCGCGGGCCGCTGCTTTCTACCGGATCGATAGTACCTGGTCTGTTTTCGCCAACTATGCTACCGGCTACCGGCAGCCTTCTTTTTATGAAATAGCGCAGTCTTACCGTTTTACATCGAGCAATCCGGCCACCGGGGAAAGCCAGATTTTACCCGGCGAAAATGCCCCGGAAAATGCGGAACGGATCCGCTCCGTAGAAAGCGGCGTTCGTTACCAGCATAAGGGAACCCAGGCATCGCTTACTTTTTTCCAGGAACAAGGCTACGACCTGATCCGTAATGGCTACCTGCAAAAGATATCGACCGATCTTTGGACCTATGGGTATGCGACTACACCGGGGCTGGCTTTAAGGATGCGGGGCATTCAGGGCCAATATCGTTCCGAAAGTTATGACCTCATTGACCGGGCGGGATTGCATGATTATCGTCTTTCCGCCCGCACCGAAGTTTTTATCCAATATGCCCGCGGCAAAGAATGGTATGGCCCGCAGCGCAGCCCCACGAACGATGTTTTCAATGCGCCACGCTGGCAGACACAGGTGCGGTTACTGCTCAACATCAATAAGCTGGATTTGATGATCAGCTCTAACCGGCAAACCTCGACGCTGAGCAAATCCGTCATGTACCGCGAAACATACCAGGTAGCTCCGCCAAACACGAACCCGACCTTTCGTACCTGGGACATGCGGGCACAACTACACTTGTCCAAGCAATTTCTGGTGTATTTCCAGATGCAAAACATGTTCAACCGGGACTATGCCGGACTGGATGCGACGGGTACCCCCGACGACCTGCTGTACAACCCGCAACCGGGACGTACGGCGCGTTTTGGCGTGAATTATAACATGAATTGAATAAAACCCTACTTATCGCAGGGCCACACGTAGTCCGACAACGGATAATTTTTGCTCTGGTAGGAAAAATGCCACCATTCCGTGCGTATACCTTTGAAACCAACGGCTTCCAGCGTTTCGCGCAGCAGGCGCCGGTTGACGAGTACTTTGGCCGGCAGGTCGGTATGATCGGTATGGGCGGCCACACCGAAATAATCGTAGGGCGTGCCCATATCCAGTTCGCGGCCCTTGGCATCGACGATGGTCAGGTCGACGGCCGCCCCACGTGAGTGCATGGAACCTTTGGCGGGCGGCGTTACATAGTCGGGGTTGGGCACTTTGTCCCACAAGCGCTGCTGGTAAGGCCGGGGCCGGTAGCAGTCGAACATTTTCAGACCCAAGCCTTTCTTTTGCAGCATTTTATGCGCCTGCACGATGGCGGCAGCCGCTTCGGGGCGCAGCAGGCAGCGTGGGCAGTCGTATATTTTTGACTTGGTAAAATTATTCGCCGTGGCATACCGGATATCGAGGCTGATGGAAGGATCCAGGGTAGTGACTTCGGCAAATCCGTTTTTTAACGGTGAAGAAGACCGCCCCCCCGTTACCGGAACGGGCACTCCCGACTCCGTCGACTCCGTTTTATCTTCCTTGGCTTCGGCAGCGGGTTGCCAGTTGGGTTTCGAATTTTTGTCCGGCGGCAGGGTATCGGCGGTTTCTAGCGGATCTGAAACGCCAGGCGACACAATAACCGGAGCCGGCGGCGGAACGTTCGTGGTGGCCGGTGCATCATTCTGACACGCTAAGAGCAGGAATCCGGAGAGGAGTAACCAGGGCAGTATTTTTTCCATTTTTCACTATTTTTAAATGCTGTAGGCCGATCAGAACAAATGATTCGGGACATTACTTTGTTTTTTTACCAAACCCTGAAAAACGAAAGGGCTGCCTTTCACGTTTAAGGCCTTCTCACCTAACTTAACGGGTTGGATGTTTGCTAAATAAAGGGCAAAGTTAAACGCCCGGAACCATTGACCTAAAGTAGCTTACTGTGACTTCTGAATCTAATACGTCAACGCCACCGGTTTATTCTTGTGCCCGGCCGCGCTTCCGCTGGCAACAGACCCTGCGCCGCCTGTTACCGATGTCGCCACTTTTATTTCGCGGACTTTTTGCCGCTGCGCAGGGTACGCCGTATGTCGGCCAGCCACTCACGGGCCCTGGCGGTGCGGAATATATGCACGAGTCGGTCGCCTTTTTCGATAGTGCTTCCACGGCCGACGGGTACTGGTTATTCGAGCCCGCCGATCCCAAGCCAGATTCGGCTGAGGTGGTGGTTTTTCTGCATGGTTACGGCGCTTATAACCCCATGGCCTACGGTAAATGGATCAAACACCTGGTCGCCAAGGGCAATATTGTGATCTACCCGCGTTACCAGACCAATCTGGTCTGGCCCCGCGCCGATGTCTTCCCGCGCAATGCGGCCAAGGGTATTCGGAATGCCCTGGTAGCCTTACAGAAAGAAGGCCATGTCCATCCCAAAACCGAGCATGTTGCTTATTTTGCCCACTCGTACGGCGGCGTTATTGCGGCTAATCTCGGGGTGAACTGGCAGACTTATGGCATACCAAAACCCTCGTCCATGCTGCTGTGTGAAGCCGGCAGCGGACCTTTAAAAGGCGCCCGGCTGGATAGTTATGCCGATCTGCCGCCCGATCTGCATTTGGTCGTGGTGGTGGGCGAAGATGACTATGTGGTGGGCGATGAGTTTGGCCGGCTGGTGTTCCGGACGGCCGTGAACACCCCGCAGCGCAACCTGATTATTCAGCGGCGCAGCAGCGACGGAGAGCGCTGGGTGAATGCCTCGCATGCCGAGCCGTATTGTTACGACCTCGATTTCGATACCGGCCTGCGTAACCATACCATCAAACGCGTGCTCTACACCTCGCGGCTGAACGAGGTGGATTTCAACTGCTACTGGAAATTCGGCGATGCGCTGCTCGATTGCACCTGCAACGACGGCTGTAACCGGGACGTCGCTTTTGGCAACACCGACAGTCAGCGTTATCTGGGCCGCTGGTCGAACGGGAAGCCTATACGGGAACTGGAAGTGATCCTGCCGGAGGTTTTATCGGCCCCGCAACCCCAGGTTTTGGAGCAATCGGCGACCGGGGTACTGCATAAAACGAGCAGTAAAATGCAGTAGGGCAAATGAAGAGGCTGTCTCATAAGTTCGGTTTAGAGCGGGTTTAGAAAGTTGAGAGGGGTTTAGAGAAAAAGTGCATCATTGATAATCAATGCTATGTGCTCGGACTCTAAACCCCTCTCAACTTTCTAAACCCCTCTCAACCAGTTTATGACGGCCTCCTCATTTTTTCATTTTAAAATTAATTTAAGCGGCGGGCAGCGTTTCCAGACGTTAAATCCTCTAGATTGCCGGGCGTCTTAACGTATCTGCCAAAATACATTTTACCGGGCCGCCGTTTTTAGTTCCCTGTCGGAGAAGTTAAAATTTGAAAATATCCTGTCAAAACCCGTTGTTTGTTTCGCCGGCAAAAGTGAAAAACATATCTTCGCGCACCTTAACGTAGAAATTCCAGGGCAGATTTGGAAGCCCGTTCCCCATTGCACGCTGTTTTCATCCAAAAGTTACATGGTCTGTTGTCTATGAAAAAAATTACTTTACACCTCTTATTACCAGCCGTGATTTTATTGTCCGCTATGGCTGTACAAGCTCAGGACATCCACTTTTCGCAGTTCTACCAAAGCCCGCTTAACCTGAATCCGGCTTTGACAGGGGTGATGAATTGTAACCACCGCCTGGTGGCGAATTACCGTAATCAATGGGCTTCTATTCTCAAACAGAACGCGTACAACACGTATTCGGCTTCTTACGACCAGAAGATGCCGGTTGGTCGCTATGACTATTTCGGTTTGGGCGGCACCCTGTGGGGCGATAAAGCGGGCGCTTCCGAATTTGCCACTTTGCAGGGTCGCCTGTCCGGTTCTTATGCCAAAAAAATGGGTGGTTACCGTAAAAAGGCCCACTACCTGTCTTTGGGCGCCGATATTGGTGTCAGCCAGCGCAGCATCAAGAGTGCCAATCTGCAATGGCCCAGCCAGAATGATAACGGCCAGTTCAATGGTCAGTTACAGGGAGAAGAAATCGATGATCCCAGCTTTGTTTTCGTCGACCTGTCGGCCGGCGCGCTGTGGTTCAGCGTATTTGATGAAGACAACAATTTCTATTTCGGTGGCGCTTTCAGTCACCTGAACCGGGCCAACCAGTCGTTCGATAACGCGAACATTCCGCTGTACTCGAAATTTACTTTCCACGCCGGTGGTGAATTCATGGTGGCCCAGAAGTTCGGTCTCGTACCGGGTTTGGTGACCTTCCTGCAAGGTCCATCGTTCCAGGTCAATGGCGGTACGTCGTTTAAATTCCTGCTCGGCAACAGCCGTCGTTACCACCAGGCTTTCCAATTGGGCGCCTGGGCCCGGGTTTCCAACAAACTGGATAAAGGCAAACTGATGGATGCCCTGATCCTGAGCACCCGCTTCGACTACGAGCAGTTCACCATTGGTTTCAGCTACGACGTCAATACTTCCAGCCTGCGTACGGCCTCCAACGGCAACGGTGCGTTCGAGTTTTCGCTGGTGTATAAGATCTGCGGACCGGAGCGTCGCGGCGTGTACTGCCCGAATTTCTAAGCCCTATCTGGCTGGCTTTTTTCGCCCTGCGGAAAAAGCTTTACCTAAAAAGATTTCCGATTGCTTCGTGCTTTCGGAAATCTTTTTCATTTTTGTCTGCCAAAGGGAGACATAATGCATTTTTTCAATTACTAAAACCGGGAAGAAATTATGTTTGGCAGCACTAAGAATTCAGAAGATACCAAGGCCCCCTCTACGGCGGGCGGCGCGCTCAATGCATTGGTTAAAGGTACCGTCGTCGAAGGCACGGTACGTTGCGAAAGCGACCTGCGTGTGGATGGCACGATCAAAGGCAAACTGACCTGCAAGTCGAAAGTTATCATTGGCCCAACCGGCACGGTAGACGGCGAAATCGAGTGCCAAAACGCCGTGATTGAAGGCCGGTTTAAAGGAAAACTGACGGTCAATGAGCTGCTGAACGTGCGCGAAACCGCCGAAGTAGAAGGGGAAATTTCGACCAATAAGCTGCTGGTCCAAAGCGGCGCCCGTTTCAACGTGAACTGCAAAATGGAAGTGGGCAAGAGCAATGGTTCTGCTAAACAATTCGATACCAAAGCCAGCAACGATGCCGCAGCAACCGCCCAACAAGTTACCGGAGGAAAAGCAGAAGTCCGTAATTAAAACCACTGCCAAGTACGGCGGTATGGCTTTTCAACTGTTCGGCGCCTGTCTGGCCGGCGTGTTTATTGGTCGCTGGCTGGATGCACGCATGCATCTGGAACGCCCGTTATGGGCGGTGTTACTGACCGTTTTATTCATGCTCGCCGCGCTGTACGCCCTTTACCGTCAATTACTGCGCGATTAATATTTCTGGAGTTGGCGTAGGGCTGCTATCATTCGATCGGCTCCGTACGCCAACTTTTTTATTCCACCCTCTCCGTCCGGGCGGGAAATTTCCGATCTCCACCCATGCATTCAAAATCATTTTATACCGGCTTACTGGCCATTACGGCGGGTACGGCACTCGGCCTGGCACTGCTGCATTTCCTGTTGCCCCCCGTACAACTACATTGGCGGTTTTCCATTGCCACTCTGCTCATGTTCATCCTGCTCTGCATCGGCCTGTATGCCGCCGGCTTAAATGCCATGCGCAGTAAAAATAAACTGGCTTTTAACAGCCTGGTCTCGATCTCCGTGTTCGGCAAAATGTTCCTGTCCCTGGGCTTTTTATTCGCTTACCAGCAAATTTCCCACCCCACCAATCAGTGGTTCGTGGCCATTTTCCTGTTGAGTTACGTCACCTACACCTGTTTCGAGGTGTGGTTCATGACGAAAATGGCGAGGGCCTGAGGAGGGATAGGGGACAGGGGACAGGGGACAGGAGACAGGGGACAGGGGACAGGAGACAGAGGCCGTACGTAATTCAATATCCATTTTTCTGAACTAAGCTCCATTTAAATATAGATGCCTAGTCCAACGTCTTTAGTCCTATGTCCAACGTCCAACGTCCGAAAAAAGGCGAATACGCGCCCTTCCATGAGACTTACTTAAAAGCGCTGCCCATGCGGGGCACGGCGCAAAGTCTGCTGAAAAAGAGCCTGCGCGAAACTAGGGAACTGCTGGCCGGCTTATCGGCCGAACAAGGGGAGCACGCGTATGCTCCCGGCAAATGGACGATCAAACAACTGCTGATTCACCTGATCGACACGGAGCGTGTATTTGCCTACCGTATTTTGTCGTTTATGCGTGGCGACCGCATTGCGCTGCCGGGATTTAACCAGGATGTCTGGATGGAACAGTCCGACGTGACGGGACGAAGTGTACAGGATTTATTGAAAGAGTGGAAGACCGTTCGGGACAACACCCTGTTCCTGCTGGCCCAGTGCAGCGAGGCGCAATCGCTGTTCCTGGGAACCGCCAGCAACTGGAAAGTGTCGGTACGGGCATACTTTTTTATTATTGCAGGACACCACTTCCACCATTTGCAAATCCTGCGTGAACGATATTTATAACCACTCAACACCCGATTATGAAAAAATCCCTGCTACTAATGCTGGCACTGAGCTGCTGGCAACTGGCACAAGCCCAGTCCATTACCGGCACCTGGAAGACGGTCGATGATAATTCCGGTGAAGCCCGCAGTCATATTAACCTGTATGAGGCCGATGGCAAGCTGCATGGCAAAATTGAAAAGCTGCTGCAAAAGCCGCCGGGCACTTTATGCCCGAATTGTCCGGATGAGCGTAAAAACCAGCCCCTGATCGGTATGGTCCTGTTGGTGAACATGACGTATAACAGCGGCATGTGGCAAAACGGCAACATTCTCGACCCCGATAAGGGCAAATGGTATGGCTGCAAACTGTGGCTGAAAGAAGGTGATCCCAACACGCTGGTCGTCCGCGGCTACCTGGGGCCCTTTTATCGCACCCAATACTGGCAGCGTTTGCGCTAAAAAGAGAAAAATTAGCCCTTTGAGAAAAAAGTTTCTCCACCGGCTTGGATAGAAAGGAATGTCGGCCTATTTTTGCCGCCGCTTTCGGAAGAAAAGCACGGTGGGTCATGGTGTAATGGTAACACAGCAGATTTTGGTTCTGTTATTCAGGGTTCGAGTCCTTGTGACCCAACAAAGTAAAAAGCGCAATTATCTGGGAACAGGTAGTTGCGCTTTTGTTTTAGGAACACCCTCACTTCACAAACTCCGTCACCGGATTCTCCTTCTTCATATACGGCTTCAACGAGTTGTAAGGCACCAGCAGCGATTGCCGGCCGTACTGCGGATGAAACAAGGTGCTGATTTCCAGACCTTCGCGCCGCAGGGCAAACAGCGGAAAACCTTCCTTGCTCAGCCACTCCCGGTACTTGGGATTGGCCGCGAACTGCGGCATTTTCGGCATTTCCTTACGGGCATAGTCGTCGAGCCAGGCCTTGGCATTAAAGCCCTTGTTGAACAGATCGTCCAGCAGGATGACTTTGCCGCTCCGCAGATCGAAGTTGTAGGACTGGCCCTGCGCCTGCTCGCTCCAGCTATCGGAATAGGTGAGGTACCCGCTGAACACGTTCTCCGTCCAGCAGGCGATTTCCGACCAGGCGCTGGCCCGCTGCGCACTGCGGGTGGCGGGCGCGGGTGGATTTTTCTGGGCGGCTACCGTGGCTTTGCAGCGGTTGATCCAGGCGGTCAGCTGCTGATCGAACCAGGTGTTACAGGTGGTGCAAGGGGTGCGCGGATAGAGTGCATCGTAGCTGGAAGTATAGTCGGCATAGTCGTAACAACCCAGCGCATAATTGTCTTTCAGGGTAAAATTGAAAATTCGTTTCTCCCCGCTGCCGACCCAGTTACAGGCCATCGGCTGGCCGGCTTTCCAGTTGCCCGACATTTGCCCGGCGACCTTGCCGGAGGGGAGCAGGGCCTCCATTTCGAACTCCCCATTTTTCTTCATTGTCCCCTGCAGCGCGTAGGTTTTGGCGTCGCTTTCGATCCAGCAGTAGCCCTGTAGTGCGCCGTTCTGGATGCGCATGAGCACCATATCGGCCCGGGCGCCATTGTAGCGCATGATGTAGCGGTTGGCCCATTTATGCTCACTGCAAGCGAGGTTCAGGGTGAGCCCGGGCAGGAATTCATCGGCCGTCAGGTGGGTGCCGAGACTGGCGTCGAAATTAGTCCAGTCGGCTTCGAGCTGGTGTCCGCGGATCTGACCCTGCCAGCGCCCGATCACCGCATTGCCCGGACCGCGTTCTTCAAGTTTTAGCGACAAACTATCAAGCATCGTACCGTCGAGCCGTATGCGCGTCTTGCTTTTGGCGTATACCAGGTAACCGCGGCAGTTGCGTCCATCAAAACCCAGGGTCATGTCCACCGCCGAAGCGTCATCGATCCGGCCTTTATAAACGCGCACCCACTTAATACTGGCGGGCTGTTCAAATAGTTTGAGGATGGCCGTATCGCGGGTAACCGCCGGCGAGGCCAGCGGTTTGGTCGCAGGACCCGGCGTTGTAGTGCCGGGCGCAGATGTACCGGGCGCGGAATTCGTTTTGGGCTTCTGCGAAAAAAGCCAGCCAGGAGCCGCCAGCACCAGGAGCAGCAGCAAAAAAAGCCTGCCTAAGTATTTAAAAACCAACATGTTATAACCGATGGATGAACGATGAACGATGATGTATGAACGATGAACTATGAACTATGAACTATGATGTATGATCGGTGATGTATGATCGATGATTGATGGGGGGATGACTTTACGGTTTACTGAACACCCTGGAATGACCAAGCGATTATACCTCCATCATAGTTCATAGTTCATACATCATCGTTCATCGTTAAGGGACTTGGACGGAGTTCAATACTTGTTCGATTATTTCTTCGGGGCGGATATATTCGGCTTCGGCTTCGTAAGTCAGTCCGATGCGATGGCGCAGTACGTCGGGACAAATAGCGCGTACGTCTTCCGGCACCACGTAGCCGCGGCGGCGCAAAAAGGCCAGGGCGCGGGCGGCCTGGGCCAGCGCAATACTGGCCCGCGGAGAAGCGCCGTAGTTCAACAGGGGCGCCAGCGCGGGCATGCCGTATTTGGCCGGATTCCGGGTCGCAAACACAATATCAATTATATACTGCTCGATTTTTTCATCCACGTAGATCTCGTGCAGCACTTCGCGGGCACGCAACAAGGCGGTGGGCGATACGACCCGCTGTATACTTGGCTGGATGCCGCTCAGGTTGCGCCGCACGATATCGCGTTCTTCCTCCGGGCTGGGGTACCCTATTTTCACCTTCATTAAAAAACGGTCGATCTGCGCTTCCGGCAGGGTATAGGTACCTTCCTGCTCGATGGGATTTTGGGTGGCCAGCACCAGAAAAGGTTCTTCCAGCGGGAATGTCTCGTGGCCGATGGTGACCTGGCGTTCCTGCATGGCTTCCAGCAGGGCGCTTTGCACCTTGGCGGGGGCGCGGTTGATCTCGTCGGCAAGCACGAAATTGGCGAAGATCGGCCCTTTGCGCACGGTGAATTCCGAGCGGGCCGGGTTGTAGATCATGGTCCCGATCACGTCGGCAGGCAGCAGATCGGGGGTAAACTGAATGCGGCTGAAACTGGCGTCGACCGCCTGGGCCAGGGTCTTGATGGCCAGGGTCTTCGCCAGACCGGGCATACCTTCCAGCAGAATATGGCCGCGGGTAAGCAGGCCGATCAACAGGCGTTCGAGCATTACCTGCTGACCGACGATGACCTTGGCGGTTTCCGTGTTGAGCAGTTCGACGAAGGCGCTTTCGGCGTGAATGCGTTGATTGAGGGCTTGTATATCAAAGTAACTCTGCATGGCTAGGCGTTGAAACGGCAAAAATATAAAGAGATTATAAACTTCCCGCCCGCACCACTTCCAGCAGCCAGTCTTTTTCAATAACTGCCTTATTGGCTTCCACTTCGGCCCGGAATGCAGCCACGTCGGCTTTATCGTTGAGGTTGACCCGACTGAGCTTTTGAATATAACGCAGGGTGTTGAGGTAGTGTACGTGGTGGTAACCGATCACTTTTTTCTTACGCAGCAACAGGATGCGAAAACTGGCCATGAGCGCGTCCAGGGCGTCCCATTCGCCGGTTTCGTAATACATTTTCAACAGCATGATCCGGCTGTCGAGGTTGAGTAGCAGGTCGCTTTCGCCCACCTGGGCCAGCAGGGGCATGGCCCGCCGGTAGTCTTTTTTCGTAAAATACAGTTTGGCCAGGTTGTAATCCCGGTTAGCCGCCCGGTGTTTTTCCTCCAGATGCGGTTCGTAGCGGAAAATAAATTCCTCCACCCAGTCGAAAGCCAGCACCCGTAAACCGGCATAAACGATGTTTTTATACGCAAAACGGCTCAATTTACCATTTTCCAGCAGCACACCGGTATCCAGTCCGACCCGGTAGAGATCATAAATTTCCCGGATATAGCGCACTTCGCCGGCATTGAGCTGCCGGATACAATAGTTGAGGGCCAGCAGCAAAAACGTGCGGCGTTCCTCGGTCGGCAAAGTGGCGTTCTGATCCTCGAGTTCGCGGCGAAAAGCACGGAATTCTTCCTCCTGGCCGCTGGTCAGCGATTGATAGCAGTGATAATACAGCGCAATGATCGGTACGCGGCAAAAATCGCTGGCCGGCAGAAAAGCCAGCAAGGCCGGCAGGAAAGTCGTATCGTAGGCGATATTGAACACGGCACGATGCGATTCCATGAGGCAGGCCAGCCGGAGCTTACTGCCGATCAGGTAAATATCGAGTGCCTGGTGCACGGCGGCCAGGTTGTTGTCGCGGCTGCGGGTCTGCAACTGGGTGGCGACGTACTTTTCCCACTCCAGTTGATATAGTAAATGGTAGTGGGTGGTGTCGCTGGGAATTTTCGCCAGCCGTTCTTCGGCCCGGCGGAAAACGTGATCCAAATGCTTCACCATGCCCTTTTGCCGGTACACGGGCGCCAGGTGCAAATCGCTCAGCAGGGGCAGTTGTTCGTAGGCACGTTGTGCCAGGAAGGTCTCTATTTGCTGTAAAAGCAGGGATTGCAGGTGGCGCTGCTGGGCGGAATTTTCCGGTTCCGGGTCAATGGTATTGGCACGCCGGCTTTTTATTTCGCCCGTGCAGCGTATCCAGAGCGCCAGCACGTCTTCCCGACGGTTATGATACGGACTTTTTAGAAAGGCTGCACATTCCCTCTTTTCGACAGCACTGAGGCTTTGTATGAGTTCAATTAATTTATTATCAGCCATTTATCTTTTACACTATCGGTTTTACTTTTTGACAAATGTATAAACTTGTTGTTGTTGGCCGAAATATTCCGCAGCACTTTTGTACATCAAAAAAGTAACGGCGCTGGAAGACAGATTATAGTTGCAACGATCATCAGCCGAAATCCTGCCAAACCGATTTTTACCAACCTGCTCGATCTAATTTTACATCACCAAAACAAACAGTGCTCATGAATAATCACAAACTTGTTCTATTGCTGGCGCTCCTGTGCTGCCTGGCATGGATACCGGCCAAAGCGCAATCGAATTCCGGGATTTCCGGGAGTGTGCAGCTCTCTTTCAACAACGACTGCGTGCCGAATGTCGACTCCTTTTTCTATGGCACGCTGGTCGATGCCTGGCAAAATGATCAGGTCATCGCTTCCACCAACGTGGGCTTTTTCGGCAAGTATTTTCTGGACGTACCGCCCGGCAATTACCTGGTCGTACCGCATAAATGGAACGCCGCATTTAGTTTCTGCCCGGGCGACACCCTACCCGTTACGGTGCTGGCCGCCGATACGACGGAAAACGTGGATTTCGTCGCGAGCTACGTTATTCAGCCCCTTACTTCCATCTCCGGTTACCTCTACGACGACGTGGACGGTGACTGCGTGCACGACGGTTTTGAAACAGGCCGGGCCAACTGGCCGGTAACGATCAGCCTGTTTTACAATGGCGCCGCATATACTTACCTGGATACCACGGATGCGAACGGTTACTACGAACTGCTCAACCCACCCGGGGTGCCCAATACCGCCTATGGATATGTGATCACGCAGGACCCTCCCGGTAACGGACTGAACTGCTCTTTCCCCTGTGGCCAAGAAGCGATCTTTCAGTTTCCGAGCGCGACCAGCATGATCGGTAATATCGCGATCCACTGCGACAGCCTGCTGCCCTGCGTGAACATGGAGGCGTCCATCGCGACCAGTTCTTTACGCCCCTGCCAGGGCTCCACCTACTATATTTCTTACTGCAATAATGGCGGACTGACGGCCACTGGCGCCTCCGTGCAGGTAACGATCGATCCGGCCTTACAAGTCACTTTTTCCAGCATGCCTTGGACCAGCCTGGTCGGGAACGTTTACACCTTCGATGTCGGCGACCTGGCTCCGGAACAGTGCGGCAGCATTTACATGAACGTGTTTGTGGACTGCGCTGATCCGACCGGCACCACCTACTGCTCCGAAGTACATGCCTTCCCGGATACCGGCTGCGAACCGGCGAATGCCAATTGGGATGGTTCGCAGATTATAGTCACGGCCGAATGCGATGGCGAGAACGTGGTGTTTACCATCAAAAACATCGGCATCGGAGATATGCAGACCCCGCTGAACTACATCGTGATTGAAGATAATATCCTCGTCATGAATGCGCCGGGCACCTTCCTGCTGGCCGGCGGAGAATCGACGACGGCTACTTTCCCGGCCAACGGATCCTTCCTGCGCATGGAAGCCGAACAGTCGCCCGGTTTTGCCGGCCTCAGCACGCCGGTCGCCTGGGCCGAAGGTTGCAACGGCGGCGGTAACATCAGCCTCGGTTTCGTCAATCAATATCCGCTGGGTGACGAAGATCCATGGCTGGACGTATTCTGCCTGGAAAGCGTGAATTCATACGATCCTAACGACAAAAACGGCTTCCCAAGAGGCGTAGATGCCGAGCACTACATCGATCAGAACGTGGAGCTGGAGTACATCGTTCGCTTCCAGAACACCGGTACCGCACCGGCTCTGAACATCGACATTCGGGATACGTTGTCCGCACTGCTTGACCCGACGACCTTCCGCCCGGGGGTAAGCAGCCATGGTTTTACCTGGGATATTCAGGGGAATGGCGTGATCGTCTTGCATTTCTCCGGCATCAACCTGCCCGACAGCTCGGTCAGCCAGGTGCTTTCGCAAGGTTTCGTGCAGTTCCGCGTACAGCAGGACAAAGACGTGGCCCTGGGCAGCCAGATCACCAACACGGCCGCCATCTATTTCGATAATAACGCGCCGGTGATCACCAACCAAACGCTGCATACGGTGGGTAAAGACTTCATGGTCAGCAGTACCCCAACGCTGACGCTGCCGGATGTACGCATCCTCATCGCACCAAATCCGGTAACCAACCAGGCGCAAGTGCGCATCGATGGTCTGGAAAATACGGAAAACATGACTTTCACCCTGTACTCGGCTATGGGCACATCCCTGCTAAACAGTCCCTTCCGGGGTTCTACCTATGAATTCAATGCCGTTCAAATGCCGCAGGGCGTCTATTTCTACGAAGTACGCAGCGGCGCCAGAATCGTTGGAAAAGGAAAGTTAGTGAAAATATAAAAGCCTCGTGAAATGTCACCCTAACGCGGGTGGAGCGGACAATACGGTTGATCACACCGTGGAGTCTGTTCCATTCGCGTTTTTTTATTTGTCGATTTGCCTTACCATTGCGTACGGTTCCTGTAAAATGACCGGTCTGGCTCATGTCACTACGTTTATCTGCTTTCCTTTCCCTGTTGTTTTTACTTTCGATCACTGCACTACCGGGGCAAACGCCCAATCCGGCTCCCGCACAACAGGCTGCGATCTTGATCCTCGGCGCCACGGCCCATCTGGGCAACGGTACGGTGATCGCCAACTCGGCCATCGGTTTTGATAAAGGCAAACTCACACTCATCGCCGATGCTACCACCAGCCGGATCGACCGGACGAAATACAGCATGATCTTTGATGCGACCGGTAAACACGTGTATCCGGGTTTTATCGCCACCAATACCCAGCTGGGCCTGGTGGAAATCGACGCTGCCCGCTCGACCGTAGATTTTGCGGAAGTGGGTAACTTGAATGCCAATGCGCGCAGCATCGTGGCGTATAACACCGATTCGGAAGTCATCCCAACCGTGCGCGACCACGGCGTACTGCTGGCCCAGATCGTGCCGGCCGGCGGTACTGTTTCCGGCAGTACGTCGGTGGTGCAACTGGATGCCTGGAACTGGGAAGATGCCGCCTACCGCGCCGATGACGGTATACGCCTCAACTGGCCCACCCAGCGCAACCCCACTGCGTTGGAGCCGACCCCGCCGGAAACGAAGAAAAATGAACAGTATGACCAGGAAGTCCTGAACCTGCGCCGCTTTTTTACGGAAGCCCGCGCCTACAGCCAACAGTCTGCGCCAGCCATAAAAAATCCGAAATTCGAGGCCATGCGCGGCCTTTTCAACCAGAAACAAAGCCTGTATCTCTATAGCGACGATGCCAAAACCATCCAGGAAGCGGTGCTTTTCGCCGAATCGTTCGGTTTGCGCACGGTGCTGGTCGGCGCCACCGATGCCTGGCTGGTGGTGGATTTCCTGAAAGCGCATAACGTCGCCGTCATCCTCGCCAAAACCCAGCGCCTGCCCGAACGCGACGATGAAGACGTCGACCAGCCCTATAAAACTGCGGCCCTGCTCCAGCAAAAAGGCCTGCTCTTTGCCTTCAGCGAAGCAGGGAACTGGCGGCAGCGCAACCTGGCTTTTCAGGCCGGCCAGGCCATTGGTTTCGGACTGCCTTACGAAGCCGCGGTCAGCGCACTCACCTTGAACACCGCCAAAATACTGGGCATCGATGCCACTACCGGTTCGCTGGAGCTGGGTAAAGATGCTACCCTGTTCATCTGTGAAGGCGACGCGCTGGATATGCGCACGGCGGAAGTGACGGCGGCATTTATTCAGGGCCGTGAAATCAGTTTGGACAATAAACAGAAGGGGCTGTACCGGAAATACGAAGCGAAGTACAAACAGTAGGGGTCAGCCTTGCGCTGACCCAAACCACAGCGATCGTTCTGGGTCAGCCTTGCGCTGACCCAAACCACGGCGATCATTTGGGTCAGCGCAAGG
>JANPIN010000058.1:0-10174 GCA_031425035.1 Saprospirales bacterium
ACTGAATCGGCCGGACAGGTATTCCTGGGCCACTTTGCGTTTGAAGTCGTCCGCATAACGTTGTGGACTTTTAACTTTTTTAATCCTGAGCATAGCTTTACAGCACTGGGTTGATGTAAAGTGTTTTCAGGACAAGACACCTCCAATTTTAAAAATTGATGATTGACGATTACATGATTTTTGAATGTTGATGTATTGGGCAGCAACATCTGTTTTTCTTCGGGACTGCAGTTAATCGGATGCAAAAGTAGGTGTTGAGCACAAAGTCGATAAATGTACGCTGTGGCCGCAACAACTCTAATAAATTGCAAAAACCAACAGGAGGCCCAGCACAAAAAAGAGGATGGTGCTCAGGTAGTAAAACAGGCTGAAAAGCATCCATTTCAGCAGGGTTTTACCGAAGCCCTGGCCATAGTAACGATATAAAGCGAAGAACATACCGAGCCCGATCAGCAGGATGGTTACCACGATCGAGAGTGGATCGAGCAGTTCGGTTTTCACGAGCAGCAGGTTGAGGGTCAGCAGGAGCAGCGCACCGGTATGAAAATGGAGTAGAAAAATAAAATGCTCCACATAGTAACGCCGCTGCCGACGATAAAGCAAGGCCAGCACGGCCGCCATGGAAGTAATGATCGCCAGCAGGGTCCAGGTGAGGCTGCCAATGTATGCGTGGCCCAGCGATTCGGGCGACTTGAAGGATTTGATGCTTTGCCCGATGAAAATCCGTTCCAGCCAATTCAGGTCGCCCAGTCGCCGGATCAATTCTTCCGGTTCGTAGCGAATGATGTCCTCCGTGGGAATGGCGATCATCCGCCGCAACAGTTTGATGTGCAGCGTGTCATTACTGGTGTCCCGCTGTAGAAGGTTCGACCAGCCATGCTGCCGGGCAAACATGGCCGACAGGCTATCCATCGTCTGTTGCGTTTGCGGCGTACGCAGCGTGGCCGGCAGTTCCGGGTAGTTTTTCCGGAAATCTTCCAGCGCGACCTGCTGTTCCATTTGTTTAAAAAACTGCTTCGAATCCAGTGTTTTGCCGGTCTTTTTATCCGTATCGTTGAACGTAAAATTCAGGCCCGATTGCTGGGCGCCATCGGAGTTGAGCAGGTGATTGAGCAGGAACAAAAAGAAGAACATCACAATACCGAACAGCCGGATGGGATGCGGGTAACGGTCCTGTTTACCTTTAAAAAACTCTTTGGTCACCAGCCCCGGAATGAACAGTTGCCAGGCTGTCCGCAGGAATTTTCCTTCCAGGTGGAAAGTATTATTCCAAAGTTTAGCCAGTAATCCGCGCATGCCTACTTTCCCATCGGTATCCCGCTGGCCACAGTGCGGGCAGAACTTGGCTTTTTTGGGCAGGGGATGAAAACAGTTACGGCAGTAATGTGTCAATAGGAGCGGTTAATAGGATAGAAACAGGCAGAAGCAGCACAAAAATATTGTAATTTTGAAAACATAAGTGATCCCATGGGCCTCACAAAATCCGGGTTGACTGAAGTTTTTACTTTTGGCCCGCATTTTTAATAAAATCCGCACATTTGCCGCCAACGCCGTTCGGGCTTCTTTTCCGAACCTGATTCAGATTTCATTCCACTAACTTTTTGCACTTACTACTCATGAGACGGCAAATTACTGACCATATACTAATGGTACGTCCGGCGCATTTCGCTTTTAATGAAGAAACGGCCGCCAACAATGCCTTTCAAAGCCGCGACAAACACCTGCCTCCGGAAGAAATGCGCCGGCTGGCTATGCAGGAATTCGACGGTTTTGTCGAGCAGTTGCGCGAAGCCGGCGTCGACGTTATTGTCGCGAAAGACACGGCCACACCCATCAAGCCCGACGCGGTTTTTCCGAACAACTGGGTCACTTTTCACCAGGAAGGATTTGTGGTGACCTATCCGATGTTTGCGCCTACCCGCCGCCGCGAGCGCCGCCGCCAGATCATCGATCAGGTGCTGAAAACAGGTTTTGCCGCTGACCGGCGTTTAAACTACGAATTTAACGAGAAACGTAACCGCTTCCTCGAAGGCACGGGCAGCATTATTTTCGATCACCAGCACCGGCTCGCCTATGCCTGCCTCAGCCCCCGCACCGATGAGCAGTTATTACAGGATCTCTGCCAGGAAATTGGCTACGAAGCGGTTACTTTTCGCTCTGCCGACGCGAATGGACAGGACGTGTACCACACCAACGTCATGATGGCCCTGGGGGAAACTTTTGTGGTCATCTGCCTCGATTCAGTGCGCGATCCGGCGGAACGGCAGATGCTCGAACAGAAATTTGCCGAAACCAATAAAGAAATCGTGGCCATTACCCTGCCCCAAATGAACGCTTTTGCCGGTAACATGCTCCAGGTCAGCACCACTTCCGGCCAGCCGCTGCTGGTCATGTCGTCCACGGCCCATCAGGCGCTGATGCCCGAACAGATCAGCACGCTGCAAAAGCATACCCAGCTGCTGCACGTACCCATCACCACCATTGAAACGTATGGTGGAGGCTCCGCCCGGTGTATGATGGCGGAGGTGTTTTTGCCAAAAACGTAGGGGCAACCCTCGCGGTTGCCCAAAATGGGTTGCCCGTACGTTTTGAAAATCAAAAAGGGCAGGTAACAACGGTGCAATTGACCGTGTTACCTGCCCTTTATAATTAATGATAGTTTGTAGGGGTCACCCTTGCGGTTACCCAACTATTTTGGGCAACGGCGAGCGTTGCCCCTACCGGATAACCACTTTGGTGATGCTGTTTCCGGCGGCACTTTCCACCTGCAGCAAATACATGCCGGCCGGTACTTGTTGTACGTCCAGGGTCAGTACCTGGCCGGCAGCGAATCCGTTCAGCTGGCGACGCAGGGCCAGGCGGCCATCCGCTCCCACCAGGCTAACCTGCACACTGCCTTCCAGTTCTATAGCCAGACGCAGGCGCAGCAAATCATCAGCCGGGTTGGGTTGTACGGACAGGCCGAGGGTGTTGGCCGGTTCCTGCGTAGCAACGATGTTTCCAGCGTCTATAATTACACCGGCTTCCGGTGCACGGGCATAGGCAATATCTCCATCGGCGGAGGTCACCGAGGCCTGGCCTTCGTAGTTGATCAGGTCCAGCAGTTGCAGCCCGTCGACGATCCAGCCGCCATCGACTACGCCAGTATTGTCGTCGGTACCAAAACGAAAACGCACGCGAACTTCCTGACCGGCATATTCGCTCATATCGAAATACGACTGCAACCAGCCGTCCGATTGACCCGAAAAGCCGCTGAGGAACGGAATAGCGAAGGTCGCGTACTGCACTTTGCTGGTATAAGCGCCACGGATTACCTTATCGGCTTCAAAACGGCGCCACAGGCTCTCCCCATCAATTTGCACTTCCAGGAAACCCGCATCGGCGCCGGTTTCGGTATTGTACTGCTGCCAGAAACGCAGGGTGGGTTTATTACCCGACACCAGGAAGGGCGCACCCGAGGGCTCGAGGATCAGTTCGGTTTTTTCCGTAGAACTTTCCGACGCTTTCCAGGCGGCCGTACCGACTTTCACGATATCGGATTGCAAAGAGAAGGTTTCATTCAAACCGACCACGGTCAGACCTGTCCATTCGTTATCTGAATCCAGCACGTCCTGGAACAACAGTGGCGAGCCGGAGGTAGCCGGATAAAGCGCAGTATAGGTCAGGGTAGTTACCTGACCGGAAGGCACACTGCCGAGGTTCCAGGTAACTACGCCATTGCTGTACGTGCCGCCGTTGGAAGCGCTCTGAAAGACCAGACCGGTCGGCAACTCGTCGTTGACGACAGTACCCACGGAGGCATTATCCTTGTGGTTAGTAATCGTAATAGTGAACGTAGCCGTGCCACCTGGCAGGACCGTCGGCGTACAGGTTTTCTTGATCTTCAACTCCTTGATGCAGGTCGGGATCGGATCGAAATTTTCAACGCCGTCCGCTGCATTGTCCGTAGTACCCTGGCTGGCGCCCACCCCGAAGCCGCGACGTGCGAAAACGCTGGTGATCAGGCAGGTATCGACACTGTTGTAGTTCAATTTATCAGCCAGCAGAATGGCGTCCCGGCCATCCAGAAAACCGGGGCTGCAAGGCTGCAGTTTCATGCCGTCCATCACCAGTTGTACCGCCCGGTACGAACCGCTGTTCACGTTGCTGAGGGTCGGATCGTAGCCATATTGATCGGAGAATGCCCAGTATAAATCCCAGGTCACGGCCGTCCAGATCTCCCCGAGCGCGTGGACTTCCGTGTTTTCCGCTACTGTAGAAAAGAGGAGCGGAGTCACATTCAGGTCGGTCGAGTACGGGTAACGGCGAATACCCACGCCGTTCACGTCCTGACGCACGACAAAATTACCGAGTCCGCGCTTTTTGGTGCTTACGTCCCCCGCTTTGGCGCCGACCACCAGGGAGAAAAAGTCACTCCAGCCTTCGCCCATCTGTTCGGCATTACCGAGGCAGCCGCTGTTCGACGGACCGCCGGTCAGGCGATTGGAAATACCGTGGCCGTATTCGTGGGCAATAATGCCGTTATCGAAATCGCCGTCCAGGTAGTTTGGTCCGGAAACCAGGGGTTGCGCCAGGCTGACCGTCAGGCCGTTGCCGATGAATTGTTTCAAAAAGTCGCAGTCGGATTTTTGCAGCATCACCACTGGAATCGTGACGGCGGCGCCGTTTGCCCCGGGGCCCATGTTGATGGTGCCTTCCTGGAAATTGCAGATGATAACGGCAATAGCGCCGGCCTGCTGGGCCAGCAGGGCTTTGTAACCAAATTCACACACCCCCCGGTTAACCAGGGCAATTTTACCCTGCAAGTCGTTGGCGGCCGGCGTACAGCCCAGGAGGGCTTCTCCAGAACCGGAACCGTCATCGGCGATCACCACTTCACCGGTTACCGGGATTTCGGTAATGGGCGCTCCCCAGCCACTGGATGCGGAAGCGAAATAGGAACCTACGGCGGGGCTGGGCGCAGTTACGTTGAAAATTTTACCGCCCTGGCGGCTCCAGCGAAACATTTGCATCCGGCCCGAACTACCGTCGCCCGGCGTGCTGAAATTGGCGTTGTTCTCGCCGCCGCCATCGATGGCTTCCGCCTGCACGGCATCATTACCAAGGCCCTGGCTACTGTAGTTGCGCACCTGGAAATTACCCGCTGCTTCGTCAAAACCGAAGGTGTGGGTAATATCGTGCATCATGTTGTTCATGTAGAACAGGTTCGTGATCGCCGCTTCCAGATTGGGAGTAGGCTCCGCGTTCCCATCATAAGGGAAATCAAAATTGAGGTTTACGCCCCCATCCGCCTGCACGATGATCGGCGGCACATTATCATTATCGGAGTCATTGTAGGCAAAGACATTATTGCCGCGGGTGTAGGTGTATTCGGCACCGTCCTGGCCATTGGTATCCAGCCAGCCAAATGGCGAGGCAGTGGGGATGGCCGGATTCACCACCAGTTGGCGCGGACCCTGGTCAGGACTTTCGAGGGGCAGTGCAAATACCCGGAACTGCTCGGTGGCCAGAGGGCCGTTCACCGTAGCTGCCGGTTTAGCTGGAGCGGTATGGGCAACAGCGTGGTCATCACAGTGGTCGTTTGCATCGGCATGATCGGCCTTGCAGTACACCGTCTGGTTTATTTTATCGAGCACATTGCCGGTCTGGGCGTCGATGCGCATGTTCCATACATCGGCGGTGTTGGCCTGCTCGATGATCATGGTCCAGGCCAGTCGTACCTGACCGTCTTTGGTCAGGGCATAACAGGAGGAGACTGGAATGTCGGCCCGCGATATCGCGCCGCCGTTAAACAGAAAGTTACGCTCATTGATTTTCTGGCGTACTCCGGGAACCGAAAAACCGGCAAAACCCAGGTCGTTCATGGCCAGCTCCAGGGCTTTATAGGCGCTGAGCGATGGTGCGGTGGTGTTCACGCGTTTTTGCAGATCGGCGACGAAACGATGGCCGACGTGGACGACTTCCTTGCTGGGCAGTACGTGCAGGCCGATCAGGGCGTTAAATACCGGAATTCCCGCGTACTGTTGTTGCAGCCAGACGTGGGTAACGCCGTTGTGGCGGGTGATAAATTCATCCGTCACGCGCAGGTCGGCAACATCAGCGGTGGAAAGCCCGAACTGGGCAGGATGGTCGCGCAGAAAACCCAGAGCGGTTTCGCGGGAGGTTTGTGCCGGCAGTATGTGGGCAACAAACAGGAACAGGCCGACAAGTAGCCCGAAGCGCATAGTAAAAGGTAAAGTCATTTCCTGAAAGGTGATTTAGTTAAAAACCGAAAGAATGATTGGATAAAAAGCCCTCATCGGGGGATTGGAAGGTGGCCAAAGGTAAAAATCCGGTACTGGAATGACTATGGCTTCGCACTAAAATATATGGTTTTGCTAACAGCGGTCATGATAATTATCCTGCCGCCTGGCAAAATCAATCCGATATTTCCCGCAAATCCTCTGCTCCACGGTTTACTTTTGCGCAAAATTTATCGCGCCATTGATTCCATCCACTCATTTTCCAACCTCAGCATCCGACTCCGGACCAATTATGCCCGAAGTAAAACTCTTTGCCTGCTCCGCTTCTCAGCAACTGTCCACCGATATTGCTTTTCATTTCGATGCCCGGCTGGGCGATACCACGCTGGCCCGTTTCAGCGACGGCGAAATGCAGACTATTATCAATGAAAGTGTGCGCGGCTCCTTCTCGTTTTTCATTCAAAGCACGTGTCAGCCCCACGATAATCTGATCGAACTGCTGCTGTGGATCGACACCGCCAAACGGGCCTCGGCCGGTTATATCACGGCCGTGATCCCCTACTTCGGCTATGCCCGGCAGGATCGAAAGGACAAGCCGCGGGTACCTATCAGCGCCAAACTGATCGCCAATCTTCTTACCTCGGCTGGCGCCAACCGGATCATGACCATGGATCTCCACGCCGACCAGGTGCAGGGATTTTTCGACATTCCGGTCGATCACCTGCGCTCGGAAGCCATTTACATGCCCTACCTGGAAAGCCAGGATATGTCGAACACCATTTTCGCCAGTCCCGACGTAGGCGGCGTGAAACGCGCCCGGACCTACTCGATGCGCTTCAAACGCGAACTGGTGATCTGCGATAAATACCGCACCAAAGCCAACGAAGTGGCCTCCATGACGGTCATCGGCGACGTACGCGGCGCGGATGTGGTGCTGGTCGACGATCTGGTCGATACAGCCGGCACCCTGTGTAAGGCCGCCGATGCCATTATCGAAAAAGGAGCGAAGTCGGTACGGGCTATTTGTACCCACCCGGTCCTGTCCGGCAAGGCTTACGAGACCATTGAAGCCTCGCAATTGACCGAATTGATCGTTTGCGACACCATTCCGCTGCGCCGCGAATCACCGAAAATCAAGGTGCTTTCCACCGCTAAACTCTTTTCCCGGGCCATTCGCAACACGGTGGAACATAAGTCAATTGCGGCTTTATTTATGGGTTAACAACGATCCATCAACCGTTATCTTTCAAAATCGACCGTTACCTAAAAATACATTGGCTTTTTGTACCGGCTTTATATATCTTGAGACAAGTTTTCTCATAGTATGTTTTGATATTCCTACTGCTGTCCCTTTTGGCAGTAGGAATTTTTTTTCAATCGGCCCTCGTCTTCGGTTTCCTTAAAAGCTACCGCGCCCGGCGCTCCTCTGGAGTGACCGGGTGCTACGTTTTTAGGGGGCAGGGGTTAGGAGATAGGAGACAGGGGTTAGGAGACAGGAGACAGGGGTTAGGAGGCAGGGGATGAACTTTTGGGGCTGGTGGTTGTATAATGTAGGCTGGCGGGTGCATCAGGCCGTCAAAATACCCAGCACTATCTAACCCAAGTCAACAACATTCCATGACGCTGGCCGTGAAAAAAGCTTTTTCTGCTGCTGTTTTGTTTATGATGGCGATCGCCTGTTTTGCCCAGGTGAGAAGTGGCGCCTATCGGCTGATGCTGAAAAGCCTGCTCCACCATACGGTTCCGGAAATGCAGGTGCAGGTAGCTGCCCGGGACAGTGCGCAACTTATTTTCCTGGATGCCCGCGAGCCGGATGAATACGCCGTGAGCCACATTGCCGGCGCTATTCCGGTGGGCTACGATCATTTTACGGTGTCCGCCTTACCACCGCTGGCCAAAAATGCCCGCATCCTGGTGTACTGCTCGGTGGGTTACCGCAGCGAAAAAGTGACCGAACAACTGTTTGCCGCCGGTTTCACCGATGTATCTAATCTTTACGGCGGCATTTTTGAATGGGTCAATCAAGGCCACCCGGTGGTAGATGGTCAGGGAACGACCAAACGGGTGCATGCTTTTAGCCCCGCCTGGGGGGTATGGCTGCATAAGGGGAAAAAAGTGTACCGGAATGCGGAATAGGGAATGCGGATTGCGGAACCTACCGAATGCGGAATAGGGAATACGGAATGCGGAATTGGGGTAAGCATGATTGGTTGGTTTCTCTTGAGATCTGGTAAGTATTTAACGAAATGCCATGGAAATGCGCAATTCCGCATTCCGTAATCCCTATTCCGCATTCGATATGTTCCCTGGGATTTTCATTGAGCAATTAACCGATTCCAGGAAAGCATAACAGACCATCCTTACCCCGTATTCCGCATTCCGTAATCCCTATTCCGCATTCGGTAGGTTCCGTAATCCGCATTCTGCATTCCGTAATCCTATCAGGTTGTTTTCTTCGGCGGCAGATCAAACGCCACCGGTTCATCCTGGAAGCCGTGGTGGTTATGCGAACCATCGCAAAACGGTTTGTTCGCCGAAAATCCGCAGCGACAGATGGAGAGTACCGTACGGCCGGCCAGTCCATAAACGGCGCCTGCCGGATCCGTAATTTCGAAATCGCCTTCCACGCGTAGTGGGCCGTTTTTTACGACGGTCAATTTTACCTTATCCATGTATGTTGTTGATTATGATTACTTGTCAGGGTATTGGGGAGGTGTAGAAAGTTTAGAGCGGGTTGAGATTCGCCGGATGATTTATCGCGTCACATATTGTTGCTCATAAAAGCGCTGGTATTCGCCGGAGAGTACGTGCTGTAGCCAGTCGGTTTGCTCTAAATACCACTGCGCCGTTTGCCGGAAGCCCTCCTCGAAGCGGATGGACGGTTCCCAACCCAGATCGCGTTTGAGTTTGGTCGCATCGATGGCGTATCGCCGGTCATGACCGGGCCGATCCTTGACATACGTGATCAACTGACGCGCCGTACCCGCCGGGCGCCCCAGCAGTTCGTCCACAATATCGCAGAGTTTTTCCACCAGGTCGATGTTTTTCCATTCGTTATTGCCGCCGATATTATACGTCTCGCCATTGACCCCGGTATGGAAGATCACGTCGATGGCCGCAGCGTGGTCTTCTACCCATAGCCAGTCGCGCGTGTATTTGCCGTCGCCATAGATCGGTAGCGGCAAACCCTGGCGGATGTTGTTGATGACCAGCGGGATCAGTTTTTCCGGAAACTGGAACGAACCGTAGTTATTACTACAGTTGGACAGCACCACCGGCAGATGAAAAGTATGTCCGTAAGCCCGTACGAAGTGGTCGCTGGCGGCTTTGGAAGCGGAGTACGGCGACCGCGGGTCATAGGCGGTTTGCTCGGTGAAAAAGCCTTCGTCGCCCAGGGAGCCGTACACCTCGTCGGTACTGATGTGGTAAAAACGTTTGCCTTCGCGCTTGTCCAGCCAGGCATTTTTGGCGGTCTGCAGCAGATTGACCGTACCGAGCACGTTCGTTTCTACAAAAGCCAGCGGATTGGCAATCGAGCGGTCCACATGACTTTCCGCCGCCAGGTGAATGACGCCGTCGAAATTATAGGTCTCAAAAAGCTGCTGCAAATAATCCGCCTTGGTAATGTCGCCGCGTTCAAAAATATAGTTGGGCGCATCTGCCACATCGAGCAGATTTTCCAGGTTTCCAGCATAGGTCAGTGCATCCAGATTGACGATCCGGTAGTTCGGATATTTTCGAACGAAAAGCCGCACCACATGCGAACCAATGAAGCCGGCCCCGCCGGTGATGAGAATTGTTTTTTGCATACCGTCGGGGCACCCCTCGCGGGTGCCCTATTTAAATGGTGAATAACATGGTGCAGGTCCAAACGTCGGGCACCCCTCGCGGGTGCCCCGACGATCCTAATTTAGGGCACCCGCAAGGGGTGC
>JANPIN010000059.1:0-3329 GCA_031425035.1 Saprospirales bacterium
ATGAACTATGAACTATGAACTATGAACTATGAACTATGAACTATGAACTATGAACTATGAACTATGAACTATTAACTATGAACTATGAACCAAAAAAACAAAATTTCTATTCAACAGAGTATGTTGAATAGAAATTTTTAAACAATTATGCCAACGCTGACAGCAATGAAGCGTGCCGCCCAATAACCAATAACAATTAACCACCTAGGCGGAGAACGACGTACCGCAGCCACACGTACTCGTGGCATTTGGATTGTTGAAGGTAAAACCGCGGTTATCCAGGCCGGTCACAAAATCCACTTCCATACCGAGCAGGTAAATGGCGTGGGCCTTATTCATGACGACCTGCAGGCCGCCAATTTCAAAAGTATCGTCTTCCGGGCTGGGCAGGTCGAAACCGAGCACATAGGAAAAGCCCGAGCAACCGCCGCCCTTCACACCCAGACGCAGGCAATAGCCCTCGGGAATGTTTTCGGACTGGCGAATCTGGTTCAATTGGGCCACGGCGCCGGCCGTTATCTGGACCGGAGCGGCGATGGTAGGTGATGCAAGCACTGCTTCCATAATATAGGCGTGTTTTAAAAACCGGGGCAAAAATAGATAGACAAAACGAAAACTAAGCCCCGATTGTTCAAAAATGCTGCACTATCTTTGCCGCCCTTTTGGGGGAAAATCGAATAAACTACACGAATAATGGAAACGTTGCTGGACATCCTGAAATACATTTTACCTGGACTGCTGGTAGCCGGCACTGCGTACTATTTACTGAAAACACTGCTGGAGAGCCAAAACCGCAGCGTGCAGCTGGCACAACGTAACGAATCCCTGAAGATCACCCTGCCGCTCCGTTTGCAGGCCTACGAGCGCCTTACCCTGCTTTGCGACCGGGCCGCGCTGCCCAACGTGCTGCTGCGCGTACGCATGCCGGGCATGAGCATGGCCGAACTGCGTGGCGCACTGCTCCTGGCCATCAGCCAGGAATTCAGCCACAACACGTCCCAGCAATTGTACGTGTCCGAAACCTTGTGGCAAATTATTACCCTGGCCAAAGACGAAACCATGGCCGCCGTCAGCCGCGCCGCAGAAGGACTCGATCCGGAAAGCGACGCCGATGCTTTGGTCTATCAAATCCTGCAAACCGTCGACGAGCAGAATGGCGCTACCCCACTCCAGCGGGCCATCATCGCCATCCGTACGGAAGCGGCGCAATTGTTTTAGTTTACCAACCGCCATCGGTCAACGCAAAGTATTGACAGCGACCGGATTGGCTTTATCCACGCCTTCATAACAATCAAAACGCAAACTTATCAAACGCTTTTGGCGCTTGATAAGGCGGGGAATTCGTCGCCTGTAGTGGCACTTTCTTTCCGGCCGATGCAACTAAGGTTTCATAAAGCGTCAGTCCCTGAAAGTCAGGGAGTTGTCAAGCGAATGTCAGTTTTTACAGGTTTTAAAGAAGTTCCTCTTCTGCATAAAAACCGATGAATCGAATTGGCTAAATGCTAAATTTTCAGAATATAATCAACCATTTGTCCGCTTTTTTAGAATAAATTAATATAATATGCCTGGAATACTGACTTTTAACTATTTACCTGCTGCTGCCAACCAACCTGGCATATAGGTAAATTATATGTTAGATGACGTCTTCGCATATTTTCCAGACCAGAAAAATTTTTGGTCGAAAAAAACAAAAACTCCTAACCGACCTCGGGATAAAAAGCCAATCTTTGTCGCCCTGCCTCGATTGAGAAGCCACACATTCATTACAGTTCGGAGATTTATCCAATCTGCCAAATGCACCATTAGGTATGACAACTGACTGCCAAATGGTATGGGACAACTGTCTGCGTACCATCAAAAAAAACGTGAACCCACAGAGTTATAAAACTTGGTTTGAACCGATCAGACCGGTGCAATTGGAGCAGGACGTATTGACCATCCAGGTACCGAACAAGTTTTTTTTCGAGTGGATCGAGGAGCACTACGTGCAACTGCTGAAAACGAGCGTTCGCCAGGAACTGGGCGACCGCGGTCGTTTGCTATATCACATTCCGGAAGCGGGCGCCATGCCCAGTTCGGCCTCTCCCCGGGTCAATGGTAAACCCTCGGCCGAAAAGGATAACGAACCGGTGCCGGGCGCCTTCGATGCGGAAATGATCCGCAACCCCTTTATTATTCCGGGCATCAAACGGGTCAAAATTGAACACCAGCTCAATGCCCAGTACACCTTCGAGAATTTCATCGAAGGCGACTGCAACCGGCTGGCCCGGAACGCCGGATTGGCGATTGCCAAAAACCCGGGTAAAACAGCTTTCAACCCACTGGTCATTTTCGGCGACGTCGGTCTGGGCAAAACCCACCTGGCGCAGGCCATTGGCAACGACATCGTCAGCCGTTTTGAAAATAAAGCGGTACTCTATGTGTCGGCCGAAAAATTTACCAACCAGATCATTCAGGCCATTAAAAATAATGCCGTCAATGACTTCGTGAACTTCTACAATATGGTGGAAGTCCTGATCATCGACGATATTCAGTTCCTGTCGGGCAAACAAAAGACCCAGGAGATCTTCTTCCATATTTTCAACCAGCTGCACCAGAGCGGCCGCCAGATCGTACTGACTTCGGACCGGCCGCCCAAAAACCTGGAAGGCATGGAAGACCGCCTGATCTCGCGTTTCAAATGGGGTCTGAGCGCCGATATTCAGGCGCCCGACCTGGAAACGCGGATGGCCATCCTGGATTCTAAAATGGAAGACGAAGGCGTGGATATTCCGCAGGACGTGCTGGAGTTCATCTGCTACAACATCAAAAATAATATTCGCGAACTGGAAGGCGTCATGATCTCGCTGCTGGCCCAGTCTACCCTCATTCGCCGGAACATCGACCTGGAACTGGCCAAAGAGGTGATCCGTAATTTTGTGACCACCATTAACCGGGAAATTACGGTCGAATTCATCCAGCAGCTCGTCGCCGAACACTATAACCTGACCGTCGATAAACTGCAGCAGGAAACCCGCAAACGCAACGTGGTCATTGCCCGCCAGCTTTCCATGTACCTGGCTAAAAAGCTCACCAACAAGTCGCTGAAAGCCATCGGTGAAAACTTCGGCGGTCGCGATCACAGCACCGTTATCTATTCCTGCAAAGCCGTGCAGGATATGATGGATACCGATCTGATCTTTAAAGACACGGTGGATGAAGTGGAAAAGAAGTTGAAAATGAGCTTGAATACCTAAGTAACTGCTCCCCCCTTTCGGAAGGGCCTGCTGCGCAAATGCGCAGCAGGCCCTTTTGCTTTTCGTTTGATCTGTTTTAATCTGTTCAATCCG
>JANPIN010000060.1:0-10129 GCA_031425035.1 Saprospirales bacterium
GTCGTCAGACCACATGGCGACATCCAGCCCTACAGTAAGCGTTATCTAGTGGTCGGACGACAAAAAAGTCGTCAGACCAGGTTCGGCATACCGGGTCAGCAGGGCCAGATTTTCCAGAAATACTTCGGCATCGCTTATCCCGTCTGCGGCCGCCTGCAGCACCGCCGGAGCGAACTGCAGCAGCGCTTTGCGTAGTCGGTCACTGCCCTGTTCTTCCAGCACGGCCGCCATGGCCCACAACAAGCTCTCCGCCCGTATGCCGTTGATCTGCAGGGGCACCCTATACGCCGGCTCTTTCAGGCTGCGGACAAAAGCGGCGGTAAAAGCCGGGCCCTGTTTACGTTGCCAGGCGAGTTTGCATGCCCGGTTATGGTTGATCAAATGCATGACTTCCGGCTGCTGCCGTTCAAAAATGCGGTAGGCCGGCGTCTCACTAAAATGTGCGCGCAGGGCTTCCAGGCGGGAAACCGGGCGTCGTTTTTCCAGTCGGGCCAGCACCGGGGCTATTCCTTCCGCGCCGGGAATATCGATGTTCAGTTCCGTGCGTACGAACATGATCTGACTGGCGACCCCGTTCGCGCCGTTCTGGCCCCAGATCAGGCCGACTACTTTGACGTCCGCATCCACGACCGCCGAACCGGAATCACCGGGCAGTACCATGTTCGGTACGCCGGTCGGGGCGATCAGCAACTGGTTGGTAAAGGCATCGCCGGCGGTAGAGGTCGTGTTATAATTCACATCGGAGACCGTGCCGGTGGTCAGTCCGGTGGTGCGACCGCGTTTGCGGACCGTTTCGCCGGGCAAAGCGCCGGTCCAGCCGGTCACCGGACCAATGCCCTGGATTTCGTGGTGATGCGCCACGTCGTCGTTGATGGAACAAATAGCGCAGTCGGTGAGACCGCCAATATGGGCGGCCAGCACCGTGCCGATACCACCGCAACTACAGCAACAACAGGTGGACAGGTCGGATTGCCCGATTTCCACGTGGTCGCCGACGTTTTTTCCGCCCGCCATCATGACGTGGTGATTACTCAGCGCCACCCACTTGCCGCTGCCGTCCTGAAGTTGCGCCAGCACACCCAGGGTGCCCACCGCACCGCTGCCGTTACCGATCTGGATGCCGCCGCGCAAAGGGCGATATTTATCTTCGTCCGCAATCGGCCGGGTTTCCAGTCTCAGGATCACGTCCGTGGGAAAACCCTGCACTTCGGCGGGAATGACTTCTCCGACCGGCAGTTCGCGTAGCGGTTTCTTCCGCTCCACGTACACGCGCCAGACCAGTTCCTGGGTCAGCACGCCCGCTGTTTCCCGCAGGCCCACCCCCACCGAGACGACGCCGGGCAAACGTTTCAGTTCCGCTTCCGCCGCCGGGTGACGACGCAGCATTTCTTCGGTAATCTGGCGGAGTTCATCTCGGGAGCGCATAGGAGAACATTAGGTGACAGGAGTTAGGTGACAGGTGACAGGGGTTAGGAGGCAGGGGTTAGTAACATCATTGGTAGAATCCCTCGTTCATCGTTCATCGTTCATAGTTCCCTTATTCCAGCTTCTCCAGCCATATTTTACCGCCGGAGAAACGCAGGGTCAGTTTTTTGGAGAAAGTTTGTCCGTTCGTACCCAGGATCAGGCGGCCATACACGATGGCGGGTTCGGTAGCGATGATCGTTTCGTCGAATTCGGCCTGTTTTACGCAGTTTTGCTGTTCGAGTTGCCGTTTGATGTCCTGCAGGGTCGCTACGTAGTTAGCCGGATCGATGGACAGGGGCTTTAAAAGTTCATTGATGGCACGGCTTAGGCGCCGGTCATTGTTCAGTGGTTCGCTGCAAAGTTCGGGTGGGCTGCAGGCCGCTATTTGCATCAGCAGTAGCCCTATGCGCAGATATTTAGCTGGTGGTATGAGCATGGCCCTGCGTTTGATGAGCTAAAAAAGCCTCTTCCACGGCGGTCATGATTGCGCGCACCGATTTTCCCTGCATAAATGCTGTGGCGAGCAATAGTCCATACATCCGTAAATCGCGGCGCAGGGCTTCGCTGCCGTTTTCTTCCAGTGCCACCCCCATCCTGGCCAATAATTCCTCGCGCGGAACCCCGTTTATGACCAGCGGAATTTCCTGCTGGGCATCGCGCTGATTGCGGACGACGGCATTGGCAAACGCCGGCCCCTGTAGCCTCCGCCAGACCACCAGCACGGGGCGGCGATGTTCGATCAGCGCGGAAATTTCCGGGCGATGACGACGTACCAGTTCCGCCAGGGGCTCGGGGCATTCTGCCAGCAGGTCCCTGCGTTTAATGGCGGAACGCAGCGCCAGCACCGGCGGATCGCCCCCACCGGGCGGCGATTTCTCCAGGATGATCTCGTGGCCATTATCTTTTAACTGCTGCAGCACCGTGCCAATATGGTTGGCGATGCAGAGCGAACGGCGCGGCGGCGCTTCGGGAAAACTGGCGAAAAGCAAACCGACGATCTTGTTCTCCGTATCGAGGATCACCGAGCCGGAATCGCCTTCATTGGAAAAAGCGATGGCGCCAAAGTGATCATCTATATACGTCTCCGTGTTATCGGGCCAGATAATGATCTGATTCACCCGCACTTTGGTCGTCCGGCCGTCGGGTAAGGAGATCATGGTACCGGCAACGGCCGCACCGATGTCGGCAACAATGCCCTGGGTGAAAGCCGAGCGCATGCCGATCTTACGCACCGTTTCGCCGACGATGGCGGTGTCCGTATCATTCACCCGCAGTTTATGGGTCGTCAACGGATGGCTGATGTAGAGTTCGGTTTGCAGATCGTCGTCGAAATGGCCAATGGCACAGTCCACCGAGGGGTTTTTTATGCCGATAATGGTCTGCCCGATGACGTTGTATTCACAGCAGCAGGTTTTGTCGTAAAAAGGCTGCGTCATTTTATCGGTGTCGGTGCGCACCACCGGGTCGTCGGTGACAATATCGGTAAACAGCACGTGGCAGTTACTGAGGATCACCCGCGAGTTATCCGATTTTTTACGGGCAAACCAGCCCAGGGTGCCGGCTTTATAGTCTTTCGACATGGTTTTGGTGGAAATAGCCGCGCCTCCGCGCAATGGCCGGTGCTGCGCCAGATCGCGGCGTTCGACAAAATCCGCCTGCTCTCGTACCGTCAGGATTTTCAGGACGTCGGTCGGAAAACCCTCGATCGTCGCGGGGATCAACTGTTCGGCCGGCAGGGTAGCGGCGTCTTTCTTTTCCTCCACGTACACGCGGAAACAGATCTGGTCGGTGAGCTGGCCCTGTACTTCCTTGAGGCCCACGCCCACGCCCAGCACGCCCGGCATTTGCATGAGCGTCTGCCGGACGGATTCGTAAACCGCCAGTAAGGCATCCTGTCGTTGGCGAAGCACTTCCTTGTTGGTCATTTGCGCCTGAATAGATGAAATAATCGAAGGACAGTCCGAAATAGCAATCCTCAGGCGGTCCTGCTGTCGGGGAGAAATACGGTTTGCAGCGGCAAAAGCCGGCCAGTATCAGGACGAGGGACAGCGCGACCGGAGAACCCGGCAGACGCATGAAAATAGTGTTGGGGCCAGCATGGCCCGGAGAATGTTTTCATTATAAATGGATTAAAAATCGGTTAATGTACAAGCAGATGTTCGAGGGGGACTGTACAAATGTAAGCTTTGTGTCATCTCCACCTAATTTTGTCCGGTGTTTTTCGACCCAGCCGGGCGAACTTTAACATTCGCTACCTGATGGGGGGTAGCATGTTTGTGTATGTCGTTAAAGGGAAAGGGCGTGAACAGATGGGGGGATTTTTTTGGCGGGGCTGTAAATTTAACAGGGCATGTGCCGGACGACTTCCCTATGCGCAGCATGTTTTCAAAAGCATGCCCGGCGTACCAGCAATGACGAACTTCATTGCTCGCCTGATTACCCGGTTGTTTTGAATACAAAAATATAGTTTTAAAACCTTTCCAAATCTAGTTATAATATAATAATCGTAATCCATGTTGGGGTGTAAAGCACAATCAATTTTACATTCAAAATAATTATCCGCTATTTTAGAGAAAAAGAACAAACGTATATTTATCGGCTTTATAAATAGTTTTTAATGTTTACAAATATTGGTGCGTCGGCCAAGCGTTCTGCCTCATTCAAATTTACCTTTCCCCTTACAAGCGCAGCACCTTATAAGTATTTCCGGCGAATCGCCCTGGCGTTTTGACGGATGCACAGACTCTGCAAATTCACTGGCCGTCAAACAGGAATTATCAATGCCCTCCCGATCGATTACTTTCCCACGACCGTTGCAGACAGGACAGGTATACCTATTCCATTGGATGTCATTTTCTGCCTTATCCTGTAATTGGACCGGCGTGGGTGTTGGCGCGTGTCGCTTATAGATTGCTAAATACGTGCATATCGAAATAGCCAACATGCTTAAAAGAATCCAATTAAGTTTTTTCATCTGTTTTAAGTTATTTCAGGGCGTTGAACGGGGGAGTAAAATAAAAATAAGCAGATGGAGGCATGCCTAGCTTAATGCGTTTGATAAAGAATGTCAGTGCGGCAGTAAAGACTATTCAGTTTTTTTCTTCTTTTTGTTTTCCAGTTGCTCAATGTAAGCCTCATTAATTATTTTAGTTCCATTTTTTAGAAGTAAGGCATTTAGGCCTTTCGATATTTCTAGCAGGTACCGTAATCTTTTAGGAGTTATTACCGAATTTAGTTGTATCGCAACATATCCATAGTCATAATGAGTCAATAGTAAATGGTAATAACCTTTTTTGGGGTACCATTCTGTCCGTGCACTCCTCTTTTCTCTAAACCTAGGGTTTGTAATTGGCATGTTCCGACCTAACTCAGTATTTTCGAGCCATAATATCTCAGGCCTAGAATCAACAAAGTTTATCCAATCTTCTGGGAGTATTTTTTCGTTTATACTATTATGGTTCTTGTATGGAACCTTGGCAATGGAATAGTCATTCATGATCAATGCTTTTCTTCCAAAGTAAAAAATTTGAATTTACATTTCCGCTTCCCTGCAAGGAATAGAGCAACCGTAGTCCGCAACAAAACGGCCAACGTCCCAACACCATTTTACAGTCTAAAGCATATCCTCCAAACGCTGTTATTAGAACCTTCCAGAAATATAATATGTAGGCGTAGAGGGAATTTTATCCGGGCAAGATAAACAGCAAACGCCGGAAATAAAAAAAGGCCACCCTAAGGTGACCTTCTTCTTGTCGGGATACCAGGATTCGAACCTGGGACCCCCTGTTCCCAAAACAGGTGCGCTACCGGACTGCGCTACATCCCGAACTTTAATCTCTTTCACTTATTCCACTCCGAAATACAAAAGCATTCCGAAGAAAAATGGCCGCTGAAACAAGCCGAATCAAGCGGAGGAAGCGGGATTCGAACCCGCGGTACAGTTTGATCCGTACGTCGGTTTAGCAAACCGGTGGTTTCAGCCACTCACCCATTCCTCCAAATGGGCCGCAAATATAGAACGACCTTTAGCGAACAACCAACTAACCAGCCGAGAATTTTAAAAGTTTCCGAAAAAAAATTTTTCCAGCTAAAAAACGGCCGGTTTTGCGGCCAATTCTGACAAAGATTGGGGTGCCGCAAGTCGGTTTCCCCTCGAAAACCAGCACCTGGGCACCCCAATAAAATCAATCGTCGTCGTTTATTGCTTGGCTAATTTCAACACCTGTACGTCTTTACCTTTATTCGTCACGATTTTGGCGAAATACACGCCCACCGGTAAACCGGTCCCCTCGAAACGAACGCTGTAATCGCCAGCCGCCTGTAGTGGCTCGCTCACCAGCGTCTGCAGCAGTTTGCCCGATTGATCGAACACGCTGATCTGCACGTCCGTTTCTACTTCCACGCGGTAGCGCAGGGTCGTGGCGTCCGTGAACGGGTTGGGATAGTTGTTGGCCAGTATTTGCTGCTGACCCGTAGCCACCAGTTTGGTGTTGGCGCCGACAATGCCACCCGACAGCCAGGGATCCTGACTGGTAAACTGAGCCGCAATCGGACCGCCACAAGCGCCGTCGCCGGCATGGGGCAAAGCCACATAGGGGAAAGCGGTCTTGAAGCCCAGATCGTTGGCTTCCACTTGCGTCGTATACATAAGCACGTTCTGGAGCCTCGGTGTAACCGGGCTGCCGCCAGGTACATAGTCGTCGTACCACAGACCGATAGCGGCCAGTACGACGCCACCCACAGCCTGCAGTTCGATCCGCGTCACGTCATCCTCCAGGCGGCGACCATTCGGGAAGCCATCCATGTTCGGAATGAATTGCAGCGCCGACGAAGAAGCATAGGTCGGATTGGTCAAACCCAGCACGGCGGCGGCCAGCAGGCCTTCCGAGCTGAAGTTCGCACTGTTACGCGGGGTAGGGGGCACGGCCATGTTCAAACGCAGCATATCGCCACCGTTCGGCAGGAAGTTGTTGATGAACGGTTTGCCCGCGGCCAGTGGATTACCGTTTTTGCCGGTCGCCAACTGGTAAGGACGCACATTCGGTACACCCGTGTGGAATATAGGCCAGAGATCGACCGAACGTGGTTTGCCGGCGCCCGGAAGCAACAGGGTGCCAAAGACAGCGTCATCGAGCGCGGTACCGGCCACAGCCGCCGTGCCTTTCAGCGCGAACAAGCCGTCTTTACCATTACCGAAATCGAAGGAACCCAGCGATTTACGCTGAATACGCAGTTTGCTAAAGGCTGGTACGGCGCCGCCAAACAGCGAATCATCCATATACAGCGCCAGTTCGGGGTTGTAGAAATATTGATCCAGGGTCTGGTCGGCCAGTTCCTGATACGGCGTCAGGCTGTTCCAGTAATCTTTCTGACCCACCGGAATAACGGCTTCGTTGGTCAGCGGCATACCCAGGCGGCTCACTTGTACCCAGTCGCCACTGAAACTTTGGCCACCGGGCGTCAGCGTACGGACGGCTTTGCGGCTGGCGCTGGCCCATACGCCGATCACGTAGTTCGGATCAAGGATGTTAGCGGCAATTTTCGGTGCGCTTTTTTTACGCAGGAAAGCAATTGGCACCTGAATAGCAATGGTGCTCACGTTTTTGCAGGCCACCCCGTCGCGGGACTGGCCGTTCTGCCGGGGCGAGTCGCCGAGGTCGAAAATGCCACCCAGATCCACAAAGAATGGATCGTCGGAAGGACCTACATACACGCGCTCACCGGTTGCGGCATAAATGGTGGCCTCGTTGACCAGTTGCTGGTAGGTTTTACCCAAACCCAGTCCCGATTCGATGCTGCGCTTGCCAATGTTGGCGGGCGGCACCACGCGGTTGGAAACGATGGCCACAAAAGAGTGTCCGCCGTTGTCCGACCGGTAAAGCGTGTAGGTCATCTTCAGGTTCCGCTTGCCCAGACGAATGTTGAAGAAGGTCGTGGGATCTTCATTCACCGTTTTGAACTCGACCCGGTAGATGATTTCGTCGCCCACTTTGGAAGCGTCGTTATCCACGTGGATTTCATACCGTACGTTCTCCCCAAAACCGTAGTAGTTCGGACCGCCCTGGGGCAGTTGGAAGGGCACGTAGGTAGCGATCAGGGTCACGGTGTTCGGACGATCAGGACTGCGGAACGCGTACACGTCCACATTATCAGCCAATGGATCGTCGGCGATGAGCGGCGCCTCGCGGTGACTGGAAGCCAGTGCAGACTGCACCAGCGCCAGCACCAGCAGTGCAGCCGGCAGGATGTTTTTTAGATAAAATTTCATTGGAATATATCGTTTAGGCCAAGGGCCGGTTTTTTAAAAAGAAATTCTTGGAAGCAAGCCAAGTGCTTGAAAACAACAGGTTGTCTTCTAAACACTTTTAATTGGCTACATCAGTACCTCTCCATGGAATAGCCAAATAGGGGAATGTAGCCTGAAAAGCCTTGTCGTTCTTGTTGACGCCGGTACGGTAGCCCAGTACATTCAACAGTCGGGGCGTAACCGGACTGGTGGTCTGGCCGGGAATATAGTCGTCGTACCACAGGCCGATCGCGGCCAGGGCGACGCCGGAGACGGCTTGCAATTCGATCAGGGTTACATCGTCTTCCAGCCGGCGTCCGTTCGGGAAGCCGTCCATATTCGGGATGAATTCAATGTTGGTGTTGGTATTGAACGGGGCCTGGGTCAGACCGGCCACCGCAGCTGCCACCAGACCTTCCGAAGAAAAGGCGGCATCGGTGCGGGAAGTGATCGGCACCGCCATGTTCAGACGGAGCATGTCACCACCATTCGGCAGGAAGTTATTGACAAAGGGTTTACCCGGCGCCAATGGGTTGCCGTTTTTGCCGGTAGCCAACTGATAAGGCGCCAGGTTGGGAACGCCCGTGTGGAAGATGGGCCAAAGATCTACGGAGCGGGCTTTACCAGCTCCAGGTAATAACAAGGTGCCAAAAATGGCGTCATCGAGGGCAGTGCCGCTCACGGCAGCCGAGCCTTTCAGGCTAAACAGGCCGTCTTTGCCGTAACCGAAATCAAAGGCGCCGAGCGACTTCGTTTGCACGCGCAAGGGCGAAAAAGCGGGAATAGCGCCGCCGAAAAAGCGGTTATCCATGTACAGGGACAGCTCCGGGTTGTAGAAGAAAGGATCCAGCACAACATCGGTGATCTCCTGATAAGGCGTGAGGCCGTTCCAGTAATCTTTGTACCCGATCGGAATGACCACTTCGTTGGTCAATGGCATGCCCAGGCGGCTGACCTGCACCCAATCGCCACCGTCATTCTGGCTGTTCGGAGCGATGGTCCGCGTGGCCTTGCGGCTGGCGCTGGCCCACACACCGATCACGTAATTGGGGTCGAGGATGTTGGCCGGTGTAGCCGGAGCGCCGGTTTTCAGCAGTGTAGCGATCGGCACCTGGATGACCAGGGCATGCACATTGCGCTGGCCCAGGCCATCACGTGGAGGGCCGTTCTGGCGGGGCAGGTTGCCCAGATCGAACACACCACCCAGATCGACGTAAAAAGGATCATCGACCGGACCGCAAAAAACTTTTTCTCCACTGGAAGCATTCGTGATCGCGCCGGTCATGAGCGAAGCATAATCGGCCGCACCCAGGCCTACGCCACTTTCGATGGAGCGTGGACCGATGTTATTCGGCGGCACTACACCATTCGTGACGATGGTTTGGAAAGTCGTTCCGCCGTCCATGCTGCGTTCCAGCTTGTACGTTGTTTTCAGGTTTTCCTGACCCAGCCGGATGTTGAAAAACGTAGTGGGATCTTCGTTTACCCGGGTAAAGGTGAAACGGTAGGTCACATCGTCACCTGGCGTTGCCGCATTGTTATCCACGTGAATTTCGTAGCGGATGTTCTCGCCGAACGTGTAATAGTTTGGCCCGCCATGCGGCAGTTCAAAAGGAATGTAACAGGCAATGAGGGTGATGGTGTTGGGGTTATCCGGACTGCGGAAGGCATACACGTCGGTGTTGTCTGCCGTCGGATCATTGGCAATAAGTGGCGCTTCGCGGTGGGAGGAGGCGAGGGCACTTGCGGCCCAACCGGCGAACAGCAACATGCCAATCAGTCGAGCGTGACTGTTTTTGAACATGGTGAGTGGTTTGAAGTGAAAAATGAGAAGTGAATTTAATTGGTTGCAACGCTCTACTTACGCAAGAAAGCTACTATTCGGTTTGCAGTCTGGACGACAATTGATGACTTATTTTTATTTGGGGTTCATTAGGGTTCGTGATCCATTCTGCCACGTACGTGATAGGACGGCGGAACGGATGAAACGGATCGAACGGATTAAAACGGATTTTTTTGATTGAGCGTCCGACGACGGATGCGGAAAACGTTACCAATAACCCGTTTCCAAAAATCCGTTTTGATCCGTTTAATCCGCCTGATCCGTTCTTCTATCCTATCGCGTACGTGATAGGACCGCAGAACGGATGAAACGGATCGAACGGATTAAAACGGATTTTTTTGATTGAGGGTCCGATGACGGATACGGAAAACGTTATCAATAACCCGTTTCCAAAAATCCGTTTAGATCCGTTTAATCCGCCTGATCCGTTCTTCTATCCTATCGCGTACGTGATAGGACCGCAGAACGGATGAAACGGATTGAACAGATTAAAACAGATCAAACGAAAAGCAAAAGGGCCTGCTGCGCATTTG